>JBJXGA010000017.1:0-22087 GCA_046152955.1 Planctomycetales bacterium
GTATCACCCGCTGGAGATCGGCCATGCGCTGCCAACCCTCCCCGTGTGGTTCCGCGAATCGTCCGCCGTCCTGCTCGATCTTGAAGCCACGTATGAAGACACCTGCCGCGCGCTGCGGATTCGCTGACAGGGTGGGACTGGCCTGCCGAAATAACGTTCCGGGGGAAACCGGAACATGGCGGCAAAATCGCCGATGAAGCGCCAGAGAATGGGCTGGCGCAGACCCACCATCCGGGCTCGCTGCCGCGTCGGCTCATACCGCGAAGCGGTTTTAGACAAATAGCCTGGGGTCGCGATAGCGCACCCCAGGTGGGGGTGCCAACGCCGTTGATTACCGCGAAGCGGTTGCACACGCAACGTCGCGTTGGGTTGTGGTCGGTCACCGCCTCGGGCCGAACTTTCCGCAACGATTGGCAACCCAAGGGCGAACCGCCGTACCGTGTGCAACCGCTTCGCGGTACTCGTTTGCGTTGTGGATTGACCTGGGGTGCGCTGCGCGACCCCAGGCTATTGTGAGTCACCGCTTCGCGGTAGTGCTTGGTCCCGCCATCCGCGCGCACTCGCGGTGGGCCTGCGCTCGGAGCGCCACCCGCACAACAAACTCTCCCTCCACCCCTTGCGGGGCAAGGCCCGGGGTGGGGGGGCGAACGTCTCGGTGCTTTGGACGTGGACGCTGGCAGTGTCCCCCACGGGTGTGGTGGGCCTGCGCTCGCCATGCCGATTCATGCAGAGTGCGGGTTCGACAGCGCGCGGCCTCGCTTCATCGGCGAACTGGTCTACGGCGAATTGGCATCATCCGTCGGCCAATAGATCGTGAACGCGACTCCCCCGGAGGAGGGTGCATCGACTTCGATCCGCCCGCCGTGCAGCGTCACGATGCGCCAGGTTTTGGGGAGTCCAAAACCCAGGCCCCGTCCGGCCTGCCGGCCGGAATAGAAGGGGTCGAACAGGTGCTTCCGATCGGATTCAGAAAGCCCCACCCCGTTGTCGCGCACGTGGAGGATCCCCCACTGCCCCTGGGGGGCGTGAGCTCGTTCGGTCCGAAGACAAATCTCCCCCGATGTTCCCACGGCTTCGAGACTATTCCGAACCAGGGCGCTGATCGCGACGCGCAGTTGGACCGGATCCACCAGCACCGGAACCGGCAGGGGGGCGTCGAGTTCCAGTCGGCAGCTTGCGGCGACCGCTTCCGCAGCGAATTTGTCCAGCACTTCGCGGCAGACGGCACCCAGGTCTTGCCGTTCGGGCTGCGGCTTGGGGGGACGGGCAAACAGCATCACGTCGCCGATCATGTCCCGAATGCGATAGGCCTGGCCCCCAATCGTTAAGAGTGCCTGCCGCCGGTCCGGGTCGGATTCTCCCGCCAGGAGCTGCTGCACGTACCCCACGATCGTCGCCACCGGATTGTTGATCTCGTGCCCGGCGCCGGCAGCGAACTCCGCCAAGGCCTCCAGTCTGCCGGCGTCGGGCTCTGCGAGTCGGTCGGGCCGGTCAGATGCGGTCATGATCCAAGACAAACGCCCGGCTGCGAGACGCAGCCGGGCGAATCCGATGTCAGTTCAGGTTTCCGGAGCAGGTCGCCCGGCTATCGCGCCGCCAGCGGCTCGACGTCGAGTTGCTTGCACATCAGGTCGACGAGCTGGTCCACCTCAAATGGTTTTTGCAGGAATTCGTTGGCACCCGACGCCAGAAGGTCGGCGATCTTGTCCTCTTCGACCATCCCGCTGATGCAAATCACCCGCACGTCGGTGAGCGTCGAATCGCTTCGAATCCGCTGGCACACTTCCTTGCCGTTGATGTCCGGAAGCATCACGTCCAGGACCACCACGTCGGGATGGTATTCGCGGACCATCATTCCGGCGTCGAACCCGTTGCTCGCCACGCGGACCTCAAACCGGCCATCCGATTCGAGGTGGTCGCGGATCAGTTCGACCAGTTCTTCGTCGTCATCCACAATCAGCGCCTTGCGCTTGCCGCTTTCCAGCGCGTCGGTCGGGATGCTGTTTTCCTTCATGAACTTATACAGAATGTCGCGGGGAATGCGACGAAATTTCGATCCCGGAACCCGAAAGCCCTTGAGCTGTCCGGAATCAAAGCAGCGAATGATCGTCTGCTGACTGACTTTGCAGATGCGGGCCGCCTCGCCCGTCGTGTACACCGTCTTCATGTTGCTCATAAACATCCCTTGATTGTTCGACGACCCAATTGGGAGCCGATGTGCTCTAAACTCCTCGTTCCACCTGTCTGCGACAAGAATTGTGGGCGGGAAGCTACTTCCCTGGCACGACAACAGGGCTCACGGCCTGACACTCTGGCCAGTTTGGAAAAGTCAAACCAGGCTGACTTTGCCGATCTTGCCAACAGTGCCGATTATATCCAATCTGCGAAACTGGTCAATATGCGTTATCCTCACCAAATCCCAACTTGGGGGTTTTGGGCGAAACGTCGTTTCCGCAAGGGAGGTTACGACGACAGGGTCAGCCGATGCGGCTCACGAACGTACAGCATCAGGATGGCGATATCGGCGGGAGTGATCCCGCTGATGCGGCTTGCCTGCCCCAGGTTGGCCGGTTGAATGCGGATCAGCTTCTGCCGCGCTTCGGCCCGAAGCTGCGGGATTGCCGCGTAATCAAACCGCTCCGGAATCGCCAGCGATTCCACCTGTCCTTGCCGCTCGATCGCTGAATGCTGTCGCCGAATATAGCCCGAATACTTCGCTTCGAGAGTGATCTGCTGCGCCGCCAAGGGGTTCAGATTCAGCGCGGCGATGTCAGGAGAGGCGGCGGCCAACTGCTCCCAGGTGGTCTCCGGTCGCCGCAGGAACTGTTCCTGTGGAATTCCCTGGCAAAACCCCTTGGCGACCACCTCCAACCCACGGGCAATCTCGGCTTCGTGCTGGCGCAGTCGCTGCCAGCGTTCGGCTGACACCGTGCCGACCCGTTGTCCGATGGGCGTCAGTCGCCGATCGGCGTTGTCGTGCCGCAACAGGAGGCGATATTCCGCCCGCGACGTGAACATCCGATACGGCTCATCGACCCCCCGCGTCACCAAATCGTCGATCAAGACTCCCAGGTAGGCCTGGTTGCGATCGAGAATCATGGGGGGGGCCGAGGCCAGGCTGAGAGCGGCATTGACTCCGGCCCACAGCCCCTGTCCGGCCGCCTCTTCGTAGCCGGTGGTGCCATTGATCTGGCCGGCGAAATACAGGCCTGCGACCCGCTTGGTTTCCAGCGTGCGGTGCAACTGCGTGGGGGGAGCGTAATCGTATTCGACGGCGTAGCCGAAGCGCATGATTTCGGCCCGCTCCAATCCCCGGATCGAGTGGATCATCTGCTCCTGGACGTCGCGGGGGAGGCTGGTCGAAATGCCATTGCAGTAGTATTCGAGCGTGTGCCGTCCTTCCGGCTCCAGGAAAATCTGGTGCGACACTTTGTCGGCGAAACGGACCACCTTGTCTTCGATCGACGGGCAATACCGCGGTCCGGTGGAACTGATCTGGCCGCTGTACATCGGCGCCCGATGCAGATTGGCCCGAATCAGGTCATGCGCCTGGGGATTCGTTTCGGTGAGCCAGCAATCGAGCTGGGGCTGGTCGAGCCGATCGGTCAGAAACGAAAAGGGTTGCGGATCGTCGTCTCCCGGCTGGATCGTCAGTGACGAAAAATCGATGGTCCGGCCATTGATGCGGGCGGGGGTTCCAGTTTTGAACCGCGCCAGCTCGAACCCCAGTTCGGCCAGCGACTTCGACAGACCGCCGCTGGTCCCTTCTCCGGCCCGGCCTCCCTGCGCCTGCGATTCTCCGGTATGCATGATCGCCTGCAAAAAGGTGCCGGTGGTCAGAATCACCCCCCGCGTCCGATACAGCGCCTCCCCGCGGACACGAACCCCCGTCACGCGTCCCTGCTCCACGAGCAGCCCTTCGACCAGTTCCTGCCGCAGGGTCAGGTTCTCCTGCCGCTCGACCTGATGCTTCATGTAAAACTGGTATGCCTTCTTGTCCGCCTGGGCGCGGGGGCTATGCATGGCCGGCCCCTTGGTCCGATTGAGCATCCGAAACTGGATGCCGGTGGCGTCGATGGCGCGCCCCATTTCTCCCCCCAGAGCGTCGATTTCCCGGACAATCTGCCCCTTGGCGATCCCCCCGATCGCCGGATTGCAGCTCATCGCCCCCACCGTGTCGCAACTCATCGTCAACAGCGCGGTCTTGGCCCCCATCCGGGCCGCGGCGAGCGCCGCTTCGATGCCGGCGTGGCCGGCCCCGACGACGACGATGTCAAAATCGTAGAAAGTGGCGTGCGTCATGAATTTGAGCAAACTGGGAAATCAGGGCAATCCGCCGATCACGACCACCATCGGGCGTTGGGTAACGCTTGAAAGTCGCCACGCGACCACGGATACTACCCCCGTATCGTATTGTTACCGAACCATTCTGATGAAGGGAATAGAGGCATGGCAGACATTCGCAAGGGAGCCGTTACGCTCAAGGGAAATCCGGTGGATTTGGCCGGTCCACAACTGAAGGTGGGGGACGCGGCTCCCGACTTTTCGCTGCAAGGGGCTGATCTGAAAGACGTGACGCTGGCGGGGTCGGCGGGGAAGTCGCGGATCATCGCCGCCATTCCTTCACTGGACACGCCAGTGTGTCACAAGGAAACCAAATTATTCAATGATCTGGTGAAAGGGCTTGCGAACGTGCAGGTGCTGGTGGTCAGCATGGACCTGCCATTTGGGCAGAAGCGCTGGTGCGGTGCCGAAGGGGTCGAAAACGTGACGACGCTCAGCGCCCACCGCTGCACGAAATTCGGCGAGGATTACGGCGTGCTGATCAAGGGGGGGGCTCTTGACCGGTGCCTGGCCCGAGCGATTTTCGTTGTCGGTCCCGACAACAAGCTCAAGCACGTTGAGTATGTGTCGGAAATCGCCAACGAACCCAACTACGACGCGGCCCTCGCCGCGGCCAAGTAGATCGAAGGCTGACACCTCAGAGCGGGCCGTTGGCCCGCTCTGAGTTGGATTTTCCTGGCTGAGTGTCTGTTGCGGCGTTTTGAGACCCGCAGCCTCACTTCTCCGCTTCCGGCTCGGCAAACTTGGCCAAGGCCGCGATCGCTTCGTCGCAGGCGGCCTGTGCGGCGTTGCCCCCCTGGTTGGTCACAGCCAGGAACGCCAGGTTCTTCTCCGGGACGAGTATTGCCGTGGCGTACCACATCGTATTGCTCCCCGAATGCGCCAGGAGCCGCCCTTTTTCGGGGCGCTCGACGACACCCCATCCTCCAGCATATGCAAATCCCTCGGCGGGGGTGTGCAAGAATTGAAACGTCTCCTTGGTCAGCAGTCGCGGCATCCTTTGCGCCCCCTGCAAATGGAGCCCGACGAATCGGCTCCAATCCGCAAGGGAACAATGCACTGTTCCCGCCGGTCCCAGCACGGGAGGATTGTCTCCCTGAATCGACTGCTGGATGATTCCCAGCGTCAGGGCGTGCCCCCACGGTTGATCGACTTCCCCGCGCGTGCCGGGAGCACCGAAGCCCGCCGATTTCATCCCCAGTGGTTCGAACAACCGCGTCGTCATCAGGTGTTCCCAGGCATCCCCCGCAACCTGCTCGGCCATGTGCCCGGCGACGATGTATCCGAGGTTTGAGTACACGAACTTCGTTCCCGGCGGCGAAGTGGGGGGCTTGCCGAGCTGTTTCACCAGCAGGGCCTCGCGTTTTTCCACCAATGAACCTTCGCCCAAATCGCCATAGGGTCCGTTGGGAACCAGGCCGGCCCGATGCTGGATCAACTGGGTCAGGGTGATTCCCCGGCAATCAGGATGAAGTTGATCGGCCAGATCCGGAAACAGCTCTCCCACCGTTGAATCCCACCGCAGCTTCCCTTCTTCCACAAGTAACGCCAACAGCGTGGCGGTCATCGCCTTGGTGTCCGAGCCCAGATGGAGCTGATCATGTACCGTCATCGGCTCCGGCGAGCCCGACTTGCGGACTCCCACCGCTCCAGCAACCCACAGCCGGTCTCCGCGAACGATTCCCGCCACCAGTCCCGGTGTCTTGTGCTTCTCCAGAACGGGAGTCAAAAGCGCGTTGATCCGGTCGTCGCCCTCGACGTCCGTTTCGGAACCACCAGCAACCGGTGGCGTCTCATCAGCGAACAACCGTTCCGCGGCCAGCGGCAGCCACAAACAGGTGAACACCGCACAGAATCTCAAACGAACAGGCAGCATGGTGTACTCATCAAGTTCCAATTGCAGGAAATCACGGGCACGTGGACGGACCATAAGCGCGCTCCAGCCATCAATCGAGGACGATCCGCCAAAGGGCTTGATCGTTGTCGAGACCGGTCGCCAAATCACCCGACGGGGCGCGCAACCACATCCGCCGCCTTGTTCAGGCCAGCAACTCCCGCACTCCGGAATTGTGGTCCACCAGGTACTGCGGACGCCCATTGTTGTCGACCAGCGTCGTGTACTTGGGGTCGATCCCCATATGCTGGTAGAGAGTCGCGAACACATCCTGCAGGTGAACCGGGCGGTCGTTGGGATGTTCTCCCAGACGGTTCGTCGATCCGATCACCTGTCCGGTTTGCAAACCCCCTCCCGCCACAAGCACGCTCATGGCCCGCGGCCAGTGATCGCGTCCCGCGCCGCTGTTGACCCGCGGCGTCCGGCCGAATTCTCCCCAGACGATCACGATCGTGTCCTGCAACAGACCGTGCGCCTCAAGGTCTTCGATCATCGTTCCCAGTCCCTGGTCCATCGGAGGGAGCTGCATTTTGAGATGACCAAAGTTGTTCCCGTGCGTATCCCAGCCACCCCAGGAGAGGCTCACGCAACGGACCCCCGCTTCGATCAGGCGCCGCGCCATCAGAAAGCGTTCGTTCTCGCGGTGGGGAGACGCGCTCCCGCCCAAATACCGCTCGCGGAGCCGCGGGTCTTCCTGGTTCAGATCGAGCGCGCGGGCGATCTCGCCCGAGGTGATTACGCTGACGGCCCGTTCGGCAAAGGCGTCCATGGCCTTCATCGACCCGGAGGCGTCGGCGGTTCGCTTCAGCCGATCTAATCCCGCCAGCAGATGCTGCCGGTCGTCCAGACGTCCGACCGTCACCCCTCCCACCAGCGACAGATTGGCGCGCCCCTCGCCATCAGGGCGGAACGCGCCATATACGGAGCCCAGAAAACCGTGCCGCGTGTGCCCGGTCAGATCGACGAACGTCGGCGCCGAGCCATTGTTCGCTCCGTGCAGCTTGGCGACCACCGAGCCCAGACTCGGGCGTCCACCGGAAGTGCGCAACGACTGTTCCGACCATCCCGTTTCGGTCTGGTGCGGGCTGTGTTCCTCGAACAATCCCGTCAGCGACCGCAGGATCGCCAGCTTGTCCATCATCGAGGCCAGCCGCGGGAGATGCTCGCAAATTTGAACACCCGAGACATTGGTGTCGATCGGCTTGAATTCGCCGCGAAATTCCTTGGGGGCCAGCGGCTTCAAATCGAATGTGTCCATGTGGGAAGGGCCGCCTCCCAGATAGACGTTGATGATCGACTTTTTTGTGTACGAGGCGTCGCGCTGCCGCGCTTCGTCGGCCCGCAACATGTCGGCCAGCGTCAGCCCCGCCACCCCGGCTGCTCCCACCTGGAGAAAACTTCGCCGAGAGAATCCATCACAGAATTTCCCGTTCGAACCCAACACAGTCCACATGGCAGACTCCTTGGCGGATGGATCTTCTCAATCAGGCGAACCGGGTCGCCGCAGTCCTACAGATTGTATCGGAAATTGCCGGGCCACTGCAAACCCACCCAGGGCCGATTTGGGACTCCTGATCGCGGTCAGAACCCGAGTTTGCTTTTCCCTGGGAGCAGCGCTCCGCTCACAGAACGTCGAGGATTTCGAGTTGGATCTCCAAATCTTGACAGAAATCACGGTATTTTTGGCAAACCAAAGTGCAGATCTCCGAAGTCGGGACCAAACTTCGATACTCCGGGCTGGATGCGCAAACGTCAGACGGGGCAGTGAGGTGAATTCATCCAGGAATTGTTCCCTGGGCAGACGGAAAACGCATCTCCGACACGATACGCCCCCCCCGCTGGCCTTGTGCCAACGGAGGCGTGCCTTGCAGCTACTCACATGCCCGCCACACGGTTTCACGCGCTCATGAACCGCTCCCCCCTCCCCGCCGCGATCAACGCTGGTCTGCGAGAAAAGGCTGTGCCGCGGCGGGGAGGGGGGAGCGGTTCTACACGTGGGATCATTCTCGATGGTGCTCCGTTCTAGCCTGCGAATCTTTCGCCCCATCCGCGCCAGACGGATGGGGGCGGGCTGGAACAGAAATTCGGATGTGCTGATCGCTATTCCAGATCAAATCGAGGGACTTTTGCGCAGGCCAGCTCGGGGCTGGATGCGCGTCGTGCCGGCCTTCGAAGAACCGTTCGCGCCCGTCGGCCGTAGCCGACGCTGCCAGCGTCGGCGAACGTCACTCGAACCATGCGCCACACCCATATAGCACTCGGTACTTCGGACACCTGACCCAGCGTGGCCCACCAGCCCAAGTCGGCATCACGACCAATCCACAACCCCAATCGAAAAAATAGTTTGCGTCAAGCCACCCGCGTCCGAGTTGCGTGACCCACCAAATGGCCCACTAGGTGGCCCACCAGATGACCCACCACGTGGCCCACCACCCCGGCGAACGGGGTGGCGTAAGCCCACCGGTCTCGTTGCCAACCAGGTGCCGGAGCGGTGTGCTGTTCAAGTCCAGCGTTTCCGGATTTCTGAGAAATCCGGCAACAGGGACTCGCCGTTGGCTTGACATGGGCATGTATACTGAATTGCGTATAGGGGGGATCGTGACAGAAACTGAAGAGATTCGTCGATGGCGGCACTTGTCGATGGCCATGTGCGCTGGAGTGTCTGGACTTCAAGCTGCAAAATTGACCGCTTTCGCGTTGATAAGGGGTGTCGTCTCTGGGCGTGTCGTACTCCATGGCGCTGTACTGATTTCGACGGTAGCCATTGCTTGGGTCATTTCTTCTGCTCTTGGCGCGCTTGTTGGCAGCCTGCTCGCACGAAAGATGGCGCTAGTGCGTTGGACTGATCCTCGTGCCGCATTGGCGGGTGCAGCCATTTGCATTTTGTTGCTCGCGCCATATATTGCGTACTCACGGACAACAGCGTGCATCCTTCTGTCAGCGGGCGCCGCGAGTTGCTCCGCTGTGTTAGTCGTGTTCTTGTGGCACCGCCTCAAAAAGCATGGGTCGTCTGGAGCCGAGGTGTCGTAGCCCCGTGAACCGGGCAGAATTCGGCTTTTCGGTGCGCGCCCGGCCGCCACGTCTTTCCTGTAGAAATGGGAGTCCGAGCCATGCCCCACACCCACCCCAACCAACTCCCCGTCCCACCCGCCGCGGCCAGCGATCCCAAAGGGGTCGAATTGGTGCGCGTCTGGGGCGCCGGGGGCAAACAGCATGTGACGATCGCCGCAGAAATCTGGGAAGATCCGGAATGCTGGGGAATGATGCTGGTGGATCTGGCGCAGCATCTGGCCAACGCCTATGAAGAATCCGTCCGGATGCCGCGGGAGGATGCGCTGCAGCGCATCAAGGCGGGCTTCGATGCCGAGTGGGACTATCCGACGGATGAACCGATGGGCCATTTCCATTCGTCTGAACAGCAGGACGCCGAGGCTGGCCCCCAGACGTGATCCTGCGCCCGAAATCGGCGATTCTGGTTCCAGCCTGACCCGCGCAAACGTGCCTCGATCTGAACCGAAACCGAGTTCAGGAAATCTGAGATTTCTGTTTCATCCCGCCCCCATCCGCCTTGCGCGGCTGGAGCGAAAGATTCGCAGGCTAGAACGGAGCCTCATCAAGAATGATCCCACGTGTAGAACCGCTCCCCCCTCTCCGCCGCGATCAACGCGGGTGCGCAAGAAAATGCTGTGCCGCGGCGGGGAGGGGGGAGCGGTTCATGAGCGCGGGAAACCGGGTGGCAGACGTGTGTGTAGCTGCCAGGCATGCCTCCGCTGGCACGAGGCCAACGGGGGGCTGGCGATACATGAAGAGATAACTTCTCGTCGCTGCAGTGGAACGATTCCCGGAACAAAGCACCTCCATGACTTTCCAGGCCCTTGCGCAGACCGGTGCCATACCAGACGCTTGCGCAGGCCAATCTCATCCTCTGCCTCGCGCCACAACGAGTTGCCTGACAAGCATCGCTCCATTCGCGATGGCGGACCATGACGGAGCAGGACGTGATGGGAATGGAAAGTTGCCATAACGCGAAGGGACAATGCACGATATGTTCGCAGCAGTTACCCCCTCCGGGGGTGACGAACCAGATGACGAACCAGATGACGAACCAGATGACGAACCAGATGACGAACCAGACGACGCACCACGTGGTCCACCACCCCGGCGAACCGTGTCGCGAAAGCCCACCGGTCTCATTGCCGCTACGGAATGCGCGCACAAAACACCGGAGTGGCGTACAGTTGAAAGTCATTTCCAATTTTCTGAGAAATCCAGCGACAGGCACTCGCCGCTCGCTTGCCATGACTACGTATACTATTGTACAATTTCCCACACGGAGGCCAGTCCGGAATCTGCGAGACATGGCGTCACGTCTCTCTGTTTTGCGGTTGGCCACACAGGCAGCCACGCTGCCAGGAACACCGTCATAGCGGCCAGGTGCCAGTCCACCGACGCCAACCGCTCCGCCATCACATGGATTCCAGGAAGTCGTGGACTTGATGACGATCCAGAGCACGGAGAATCATTATGGCGACGAAGAGGCAATGGCCCGTGGATTCCGGTACCAGACAGGCGGCCCCAGGATTCCGACTTTCGATTTTAGGTACAGTCTTATCTTTGCTCGGTTGTACAGCAGGTTCAACGCCGGTTCCGGAAGCGGATTCCCATGAGTTCATGAAAAGGCCGGTCACCATCAATGGACATACGATTTCCGTCGGCATGCAAGCGAGCGAGGTCTTGGAAGCGATTGGGCCGCCTGGCGAGATCGGCAAGACTCCAGACGGAAAGGCGGGCTCTTGGTTTTATGGAGTCGTTGAAGGTGAGTCGGTTTGCACGATCATCATTTTTGGCGACGGATTCGATCGCCCCGGTACAGGTTTTTATGTCGATTTTGGGTTTTAGGCACCATTGGAATTGGTAAAGAGGGTCCGGCACCACCTCCACGGAACCGTTCACAACCTGGAGAGGAGTGACGGAGTAGATTCGTGGGCGAAGTGTGCCTGCATGATGAGCGTGGGATGGTCGAAGACGTTGCGCGACTGCTGGCGGCAGGTCTCTACGACCAATTCCACCACCTGACTTCAGAACCGCGGCACCTGGGTTGCCTAACCGAGTGTGTAACCGCTTCGCGGTAATGATTTGGATGGCCAGCCCACCTGGAGTGCGCTCCGCGACCCCAGGCTATCGTGTGAAACTGCTTCGCAGTAGCTGCCATGCCCCAATCATTTGCTCAACACGCCATCCAGATTCAGCAGGACGTTGGCTACGACCGTCCACGCCGCGAGTTCTGCGGGGGGCATCCCTTCGGGCAAGGGGCCGAGAGGATCGGTCGCCAATTGTTCGGCGGCGGTGGGATCCTGGCGATAGTCGGCCAGTTCGGCTTCGTACAGCCGCACCAGATGCTCGATTTGTGCCACGGACGCGGGGCGACTCAGAACCAACTCCAGGCCGAACCGAGCGCGATCGGAGGGAGTGGCCCCTCCTTCGCGAACGATCCGCCGCGCCAGCGCTTGAGCCCCTTCCACGTACACCGGATCGTTGAGCGTCACGAAAGCCTGGAGCGGAGTGTTGGTTCGGACGCGGCGGACGGTACACAGTTCGCGGCTGGGGGCGTCAAACGCCGCCATCGAGGGATAGGGGACGGTCCGCCTCCAGAAGGTGTAGAGCGCCCGTCGGTATTTGTCTTCCCCCGGACTGGTGGACCAGGTCCGTTCGCCGTTGAACGCCGCCTGCCACAGACCGGGAGGCTGATGCGGGTAAACCGACGGACCGTGCGTCTTGCGGCTCAAAAGGCCCGACAAGGCCAACGCCTGGTCGCGGACCATCTCCGCCTCGAGCCGAAATCTTGGCCCCCTGGCGAGCAGACGATTGCGAGGATCCTTTTCGATCAATTTGGGAGTGACGTGCGCCGATTGTCGATAAGTGGCCGACATCACGATCAACTTGAGCAAGCGCTTCATGTCCCAACTCCGCGCCTCTTTCCCGGCGACGGTCGGTTCCATGAACTCCACTGCCAGCCAGTCGAGCAATTCCGGGTGGCTGGGGAGCTCCCCTTGCGTGCCGAAATCCTCCTCGGTCTCGACGATTCCTGCCCCAAAGAGCTGCGCCCAAAATCGGTTGACCGCCACGCGGGCTGTCAGTGGATTGTTGCGATCGACGATCCAGGCGGCCATCCCCAGCCGATTGGCCGGAGCGCCGGAGGGAAGCGGGTGAAACGCCGCCGGAACCAGCGGCTCCACCCGATCGCCGGGAGTCAGGAAGTTCCCTTTGACCATGACCTTGGTTTCGCGTCGGCGATCGGCGGGGAGCTCCAGCATCACGGGGACGGTGGGAATCGGCGGTCGCGACTTTTCGAGCTGCGCCATCTGATCGCGGATCGGCTGGAGCGAAGGAGCGATCGCGCGATAATAGGCCGCCAGTTTCGCCGACTGCTCCGTGGTTCGCTGGTCCGCCGGGGTGTCGATCACCGCCAGGACTTCGGGGGGAAGCGAGACCCGCTTCAACACATCGGGGCTGGTGGTGACCGACAGGCGAAATCGCCCCAGCGTCCGATACGGCTCCGCCTGATAGCGATGTTCCAGTTGAAACGTGAGGAGCCGACTCGCCGACGGATCGTTGAGCGCCGCTTCGGCGACGAACCAGGCGGCGTGCGCTTCACGCTGTCGCGGCGACACCCCCCACCCTTGCAGAGAATGGCCAAACGACTTTTGCGTCAGCGCCTGCATGACGGGGAATTTCTCCTGCGAAAAGTCGGCAAACGCCTGCTTGAGCGGCACGCTCTGTCGGCCCGACGGAGAGTATTCGCCACTCGGTTTTGGGGGGGAGGAGACCTCCTGCTCCCAGACTCCCTTGCGCGAGGCGTCCAGAATGCGAATCTTGAAATTGGTCAATCGGTCGCCGACGGTGCCGTCGGTCCGGTTCCATACCGCGATCCGCTCCAGCGCGTGTTCTTCTCCCAGGTCCACCTCCCACCAGGGGGCCGTTTCCTGGCGGGTGTGGGTGGTCGACTTGGCGGCGAAGAAATCGCCGTTGGTGTTGCCATCGATCGCCAGTGGGGCCGGACCGTCATAATCGACGCTCGATTGAGTCGCCTTTCCGGAGCGCGCCAGGTTGTCGCTTCCGGAAAAGACTTGGACTTCCGCCAGCGAGAGAATCCGATTGTCCCCCGCCAGTTCGATCCGGATGTAGCGGCCTTTGACGGCGGCGTTTGGATGCTCGGCGTCTTCAGCCGCGACGCTGAATCCCGAGAGCAGGAAGCCCCCGTCCGGCGCGCGGCCGGAACCCCCCTGTGGGAGCGACGCATCGGGAAGCGCCTCCAGTCGATAGGCGGTGATCCCCTGCAACGCGGTACGCGCCGTGACCGTGTAGGAATCGTTGGTGGGGTTCTCGCCGCTGGCCAGGAGGGAATGATCGGGGAGTTTGGTCAGCGTCGCACCCATCCGCGAGCGGAACTCGACCGGCTCCAGCGCGACCCAGACGGGCGCTGTCTTCAACCCCGCCTCCCAGCGCTCCTGCTCGGCGGCCAGTTCCGGAGTGGCCGCTTGCAACTTTTGCTGGAGAGCCGCCACCTCCGCATTGATCGACTGGAGTTGCGCCGTGACATCCGGGGTCGGCGCGGGAATCGTCGGCGACTCGTCCGGCTGATCGTTGTCGGCCGACTGATTGAAGAGCGCGAAGAACTGGTAATACTCCGCTTGGCTCAGGGGATCGAACTTGTGGTTGTGGCACTTGGCGCAACCCAAGGTCAGCCCCATCCACACCTGAGTCGTCGTATCGACCCGATCTTTGACGGCCGCCACGCGGAACTCTTCGTCGTCGGTTCCCCCTTCGGTGTTGGTCATCGTGTTGCGATGAAAGGCCGTGGCGATTTTCTGTTCGAGCGTCGGCTCCGGAAGCAGATCTCCGGCAAGCTGCTCGATGGTGAACTGGTCGAACGGCAGATTGCGGTTGAAGGCGTCGATCACCCAGTCGCGGTAGCGCCAGATTTTCCGCAGCGGATCCGACCCCAGTCCCGCCGAGTCGGCATAGCGGGCCAAATCGAGCCACATCCGGGACCAGCGTTCACCATAGGCGGCATCGGCCAGAAACGCATCGACCAGCTTTTCATACGCCCCGTCGCTTTGGTCGTGGACGAATTCGGCGACCTCCGCGGGAGTGGGGGGCAACCCGCGCAGATCGAGACTCAGCCTGCGGATGAGGGCGTAACGATCGGCTTGGGGCGCCGGTTGAAGCCCCTCTTGCGTCAGCCGCGCTACCACAAAATCGTCGATCGGATTGCGCGGCCAGCCGCTGCCAGCAACGCGGGGAACCGCCGGTCGGACCGGTTTGATGAACGACCAGTGCCGCTCATAAGGGGCGCCCGCTTCAATCCACCGGGCGAGGATGTCGATCTGGGCCGGCGTCAGCTCGTGTCCGGAGCCGCGGGGAGGCATCTTCTCGGCGTCGTCGCTGCTGGTGATCCGCAGGTACAACTCGCTCTCGGCCGGTTTGCCGGGGACGATCGCCCGGGCGCCGCTGTCGAGTTCCTTGAGCGCCGCGTCGCGCTCATCCAGGCGCAAGCCCCCTTTGCGGTGCGCCTCATCCGGCCCGTGGCAATTGGAACATGCCTTGGAAAGGATCGGACGGACGTCCCGATTGAAATCGACTTGGGGAGCGGGGGGTTCCGCAGCCGCCAAACCGGCCAGCCACACCATCCCGGTCATCCCCGCAATCGTCTTCAGCAACCAGCCGCTCGCACGTCGCATCGCCCCGACTCCACAGAATAAGGAGAAGCGTGATAGTTCGCTTGATCTTAGCATCCTTGTCCGGCGGCATAAACCACCTGGCGGGTGTTGAGAATGCGATCTCGGCGAAATGGATTTCTCAGCCCTTCTTTTTCCACGAGGTCGACCTGCCGACCGGTCAGAGAACTGAGCTCATCCTGCATGGACGTCAGATCCCATAAGCTCCACGGAGCATTATCATCGAATGAGATCAGCACATCAACGTCACTGGCTGGGCCGAAATCGTCACGGAGGACTGATCCAAACAGCGCCAATTCCCGAACCCGCCATCGCTGGCAGAAATTGGTCAGGTCGTTCTTTGGGAAGAGCTGCGCCAGTCGGTGCAATACTTCGGCCATGATGCGTGCGCGAGAACCGCGATGGGAATGTCTCGCCTCTGACTCAGGTACAACTCAGATGGTTCCTATCGTACAGTTCAGATTATCAGGTGGCCCGACAGGTTGGAAGCTCGAAAAAACGCTGCCAGACAGCGGCAAACATGTTACAACAAGCCGCCAGCGGCGTTGCCGATCAGCGCTCGATCCTCTGAAAGTCTCCCCACCATGAAACCTCTCGTCACGCTGTTCGGACTTTTCGCCGCCATGATCGCTCCTGCGCTGGGAGCGGAGCGCGACGTTCCGACGGAAGCAGCGGTCAACCGGGTTATCCGCCCCTGGATCGAAAAGCAACAGCCGCCGGGGGTCATTGTCGTTGTTCGTCAGGAGGGAATGACGGAGTTCTTTCCCTTCGGCGAGGCCAACCGCGAGAGGCGCGTCCCGGTGACTCCCGATTCGATCTTTGAACTTGCCTCGGTCACGAAGGTGTTCACCACCACGTCGCTGGCGATCGAAGTCGAACGAGGTCAAGCGCGGCTCGAAGATCCGGTCGATCGCTATTGGCCGCAACTGGGCGAAGGGCGAGACATTCGCCACGTCACCCTGTTGCAACTGGCCACACACACTTCCAGTCTGCCGCGCGTGGCTCTAAAACATCCCGGAAAAACGGAGATGAACCAGCGCGAAGTGGCGCAGTGGGTTCTGCAATGGAAAGCGGCGGAACCTCCCGGCACGAAATACCTGTATTCCAACGTGGCGATGGGAGTGCTGGGAGAAGCGCTGGCGGTCCATGCGAAACTCCCGATGCTGGAATTGTGGGAGCGACAATTTTTGCATCCGCTCGAAATGCGGAGCACCTATTTTGCGATTCCAAACGCTGCCGCGGAACATTTCGTTCAGGGGTACGGAGCGCATGGAAAACCCGTGCCGCGCGCGGCAGTCCCAGGGGGCTGGCCGGCTGGCGGAAGGCTCTGCTCGTCCGGAAGGGACATGGGAGAATTCCTGACGGCCAACCTGGGTGAGGCTCCCGAGCGGCCGGTCATCACGCGGGCCATGCAGTTCGCCCAGAAACCGCAGTTCGAGGTCTCGCCGCAAATGACGCTGGGACTCGCCTGGCAGCGTGGCAAACTGCATGGAGAGCTGCTCATCGACAAGAATGGCGGGCTCGATGGAACATCGACCTATATCGGCATGCTGCCGGAGCGGCATCTGGGTGTGGTCGTGATGGCCAATCGAGGCAAATCCAAGGCCACCATCGCCGGTCGCCAACTGCTCGCCGCGTTGGCCCGCCTGAAGGAGACTGACGAGCCCCCGCTGCCCGATGCGGAATTCGACGCCGACGAAGAGTAGCCCCACGGGTGGAATCTGGCCTGTCAGTCGGCTGCCGCAACGCCGTCAGTTGCAGGGGGGTCGCACCAACGTTGAGCAGTCGTCGCACAGCAGGAAATCAGCGATCATTGGGGTTCCGCTTCCTCCACCTCCAATGACTTCACAAAGGCCTGAAAGTCCTCTCGGGAATGCAACGGCGCCAGTGCGGCGTCCTGTTTGATCAGGGTCGCCAAAGAGGCACGCGTGGCGGCGAACTGATTCTTGCCGATCGGCGTTTTGGCCAAGAGGGCCACCGATCGCCCGGCATAGATTGCTCCCTGGTCCGCATCCTCCTTGGACAGACCGCTGGCGAGGCTCCATCCCTGAGCAGCCGGGTAACGGAGTGCCGCATTCGATTCGGCCAGCCGCGTGTACGCCTCGGCGGTGGCTGCGACTCCGGGGCCATCGCCGCGCCGCGCGAGTACGTGCAGCCTGATGTTCAACAGTTCCGGGATCTCACCGGCCGG
The DNA here is from genome assembly GCA_046152955.1 of Planctomycetales bacterium. GTDB lineage: Bacteria > Planctomycetota > Planctomycetia > Planctomycetales > Planctomycetaceae > SIAF01. Next base: position 17,168 of record JBJXGA010000017.1, read on the forward strand.
CTGCTGCAAGGCGAAGTCCAGGTTCTCGATCACCTGCATCTTGCGCTCGCATGTCGCAAGCTGCAAGTCCACATTCTGTAAGGCGTGCTCATACTGGCCGACAAGTTGCTGGCGTTCATGCATGGGGAGAATGACCGCCCGTTCCTGTCGATACCATTCCGCGGCGGCGGCATAGTCATGCCTCGATTCCTCCATGACCCCCAGGTTGTCATAGCCGACGAACAACTCCGTCTGGAACTTGCTGTTTTGCGGGTCGGCGGCCGCGATCCGTTCGAGAATTTCGATCGCCTGCCGGAAGTAATCGACGGCGGGATCGATCTGCCCGAGAGTGCTGTACAGCGTTCCCAGCTTTTGCAGGCTGACCTGCACGTCGCGCTGCCGCGACGGGTGCTGCGGATCGACTTCGAGCAACCGCTGCATGATGTCGTGCATTTCGCGATAGGCATCCAGACTGCGTTGAAAGTCCTGCAGGTAACTGGCGGAATTCCCCACCAGCTCGCAGGCGACCGCCCCATCGCGCAGATAGGCGTCGTTCGCCGGCTCGTTCTCGGCAATGTCCCGCGCGATCTGAAGTTTCTTCTGGTACAACGCGTGCGCTTCGGCAACTTGGCCGAATTGCAGGGCCACCGTTCCCAGCCGCGAATAGTCGAGGCTCAGGTCGCGCTGATGCACCACTTTGCCCGGAACGGCGGCGACCAGCCGCAAATCGATCTGCAGTTTGGCCTGGAAGAATTCTCGTGCCTCTTCGAACTGTTTCAGTTGCAGACAGGCATCTCCCAGGTGCAACAGTCCCACTCCGACGTCGCGCTGCGCGTCGTTGTCGTCCGGTTTGGCGTCGGCCAGTCGCCGCGCCAGATCGTGCCCGGCCTGAAGCTGCTGGCGCGCCGCCTCGTGGTGCCCCAGCAACTGTTCGATGTAGCCCATCTGAAAATAGGACCAGACGAGTTTCTGATCGGGGTTTCCGTGGCGCTCGGCCTCTGCCAGCAGCTTCTTCAGCCCCACCTGAGCGCTCGTCAGCAGCGACTTGCGGATTTCCAGCGTCCCGGGACGGCTCCCCAGCTTTTCCTGAATAGCGAACACCATATCGTCGAAGGCGGAGAGCGCCAGCAGGTAACGCTCGCGTGCCTGATCGCGGGCGAGTTCCGCCTCGCGCTTGGCCTCCTCGGTCGTCTCCAAGAGTTCGCGCGTCCGCTTTTCGGCCAATTCGGTCGCCACGAGCTGCTTGCGAGTTTCGGTCTCGGCCTTACCGGCCCGGAGCGCCTGCCAGGTGGAAATTCCCGCCCCCAGCGCCAGGACAGTACACAGCAGCCCCCCGGCGATCGCCATCGCGCGGCGGCGCTTGCGCTGTTCGGCGGCTTGGGCGGCCGACGCGGCCTGTTGCCGTTCCGTGTCGCGCAACCGCCGTTCCACGTCGGCGCGATGAGCGGCCACACAGGCCGCCACCTCCCGGCCATCCGCTGGCCGTGCCTCCTGCCTGGGCGCCAGGCAGCGCTTCGCCAGGTCGATCAGATCGGGATCGGCGCCGCACGCGTCAAGCCGCGCCAGCGCCGGCCCCACATCCCCCGCGGCGGCCATCCGCACGGTGTCGAGCGCCGAATTTCCTCCGCTGAACGGCGTTATTTCCGTCAGGATCACGCACAGGATGGCGCCCAGCGAGAAGACATCGGCCCGCGCATCGACCGGCTCGCCCCGCGCCTGTTCCGGTGCCATACAACTCGGCGTGCCCATCACCGCCCCCGCCTGCGTAACGTCCTCGTCGGATTCGGACGGCGACGCGGCGGCGGCCAGTTCGGCCTCTCGCTCTCCCAGGATCTTCGCGATTCCCCAGTCCATGACCTGCATTTCGCCGAATTCCCCCACCATCACATTGGCAGGTTTCAGATCGCGATGGATGATCCCCTGTGCGTGAGCGAAACCAACGGCCTGGGCAATTTGCTCAAACACCTGGACATATCTCGACAGATCGGCCTGCGCCGAGGGGCGAGCCTCCAAGAGCTCCGCCAGCGTCTGACCGCGGATCAACTTCATCGCCATGTACGGCGAACCATCCGGCAGCGTCCCCAAACTGTGTATGGGCGGAATGCCGGGATGGGCCAGCTTGGCGGCGATCTTTGACTCGCGAACAAAGCGGAGCATCGCGCTGCGGGAGTTGTTTCCATCGATCAGCACCTTGATCGCCACTTCGCGATCGAGCGATAGATCGTGCGCCGCCAGGACCACTCCCATCCCGCCGCGGGCGATCTCTCCCAGAATGCGATACCCCGGGATCGACGCCACGGCGCCCCCCAGGCTCGAACCGGCCGGTTCGGTCGCCAGGGGCTGATGTTGCGTCGTCGAACCTTCCAACTCTCCAGCCGTCGCTGTCGGCTCGGGAGGGGCGGCCTGAGTGCGGAGTGACGGATCGATCGAATCGTTCATCAGGAACTCCAACAGTGGACAGTCCGGTGACCGGCCACCAGCGATGGCTGGCCAACCCTTCGGCCAGAGTCAGCCGGGGCGCTAAATCCACGCCCCGGGAAATGATACCGCAGGCCGGGTGCGTGCTGAAACTGCATCGGGGATTTCGATCGGCAGTCTGCATTCCGACCTTCTGCAATCGGTCACCGACAACGCGACCAACGCGAGTCCTTTCGACGCAGGCACCCGGATGCTCGCACTCTCATAGCCTCACCGCTGCTGGCAGAGAAACTCCAGCAGATCGGCCAGTTGCTGGCGGGTCAGGGTTTTTTCCAGGCCGTCGGGCATGAGTGAGATCGACGATGGTGCGAGTTCCTCGATGTTCGAGCGGAGGATGCGGATTTCGGCCAGGTCGTTGGTGCGGAGCGAGATGGCGTCGGCGGTTTCGCGGACGACCAGTCCCGCGGCAGTGCGGCCGTCGCGGGTGGCGATCGTGTGCGTCTGGTATTGCGGCGCCACGGCGTGGCTGGGAAAGATAATCGACTCCAGGAGTTCGGCGCGCGTCCGGAACTGACCGATCTTCGACAGTTCCGGACCGATCGTCCCCCCGCGTCCGACGGCGCGATGGCAGGCGAAGCAGTTGTTCTTGGGGGCCAGAAATACCTCTTTGCCCGCGTCGGCACTGGCTGAGAGCGCGTCCAGTTCGGCCGTGAGCCGCGCCAGGTAGGCTGCCTGGTCGCGCTGGCGAGCCGCCAGTTTGTCCCGAAGCGTGGCAGCCTGATCCCGCACGGCGGGAGGATAGTCTTTCAGATAGCCGTCCAACTCGGCGGTGGTGAGCGCTTCCGCCGCCGGCGCCCCCTGCAACGCGGCCACCAGGGCGCTCCCCACGTCGGCGGTGTTCGACTTGGCGATCACCGGAACGAGTAGCCGCAGGATCATCGTACTCACTTCGCGGCAGCGCTCGGCGATTTGCTTTTGTTGCTCCGGAGCGAGAGGACTGGCTGCCAGCGTGCGGGCCGCCGCCAGCCGCAGCAAGGGGGGGGTTGCCTCCGATAATTGCTCGACCAGGAAATCAAACGACGACGGCTCAAGCGGCGCTCGGGCGAGCGACAGCGATTCGAGCGCGGCGACCCGCAACTCCGGCGGCAGCGCCGGGTCGGCCCCGAGACCGCGGAGCGTGTCGTCGAATTGCCGCGTCCCGCGACTGCGGACGACGGCGAGCGCCTCCCAGCTCAGTTTGGGGTCGCGGTCGGTGAGCGCCTGCTGCAACCCCTCGGCCCAAGGGGCTGGCAGCGCATTGCCGGGGAGCTGACGCACAGCGTCGAGCAACACCGATCGCGTGGCAGAAGCGGTTTTCGCTGACGCGAGCGCGGCGCCGGCCAGTTTCTGGAGCAAGGGATCGTTCCCTCCAGCCGTCAGCAGGTCCGCCAGCGATTGTTGCTGTTCGTCGGTCAGGCGTTTCGCGGCGAGCCATTCCTGGAGCACTTCCTGCGCGGCGTCGGCCCATTCCGGGCGATGACTGATCACGCTCAGCGCCCCCTGGCGCAGCGCGGCGTCGGAGGAGTTCAGCAGCGGCTCCCATTCCGCACGCGTCAGACGCCCGTCCGCCATCTGATCAAGCGCGATCAGCGCGGCATACTGCACCCGAGGATCGGGATTGCGCAGGCCAGGGACCACGGCCTCCCGATCATTGATCTGGATTAGGGCGAAAATCAGCGAGTGCTCCAGGAAGCGATCAACGGGAGACTGGGCCGCTTCCAGCAACGGCGCCACTGCTTTCGACGAGCCGATGCGTCCCAGCGTCTCGGCCCCCTTGCGACGGACCTGCGGTGACTCGTCTTGCAACAACCGGACAACGGCAGGCAGGGCGTCCGCGTCACGATGCAACCCGACCGCATGCAACGCCGCCATCAGCGGCGCATCACCCGGCGAACGGCCAGCGTAAGCTGGCCGGTGATGCGAGTCGGCTTCAGCCGACGAGCGTTGACCCTTTTGTGGGGCAAGTGCCTCCCGCAACGGCAATCGCGCCTGCGGCGCATCGATGCGGCACAGCGCCCAGATGGCATTCGTCCGGGCGGTGACGGAGGCCGACGGGGAGGCCAGCAGCGCCGCCAACTCCGAAACCGCCCCCTCCCCCCGCGCGGCAAGCACCGTGATCGCCCGCTCGCGAACCACCGGACGCGGGTCGTCCAGCAGCGCGATCAATTCCTTCGGAGTGCGTTGCGCCAGGCGGAGCGCCGTGCCGCGCGGATCGTCCAGCGGCTGCGCATCGATTCGGCGGATCCGATAGATGGCCCCCAGCATTTCCGGACGGGGAATCACGTTCCCCAGGAAGCCATACGTGTACCACGCTCCCATATCGATCGTCAGCAGGCTGCCATCGGCGTCTTCCAGGACGTCGGTCAGCCGCAGATGCGGATCGGACGACACCAGAAAATCGGCATCCTCGGCCCGAAACGTCGATCCGTCGCGGATCAGCGTGCTGCGGACGAGCTTGTGCGTCATGTAGTGCGTGGTGATCAG
>JBJXGA010000113.1:0-2929 GCA_046152955.1 Planctomycetales bacterium
CCGCTGCCCGGCCTGCGGGGAGAAAATGAAGCTCGAGATCCCCCACCCTCCGCGGTACTACTGCCGAGCCTGCGGCAACTGCGCCGACGATGGAACCATGCAGATTTTGGCGCATTCGCCGGTCGCGCCGCCGAAAAGCCTGGCGGATGAGATGGACGGCTTTTGAGGCTGGCAGTTCCCTTATACGCGGCGCGGCCGAGAGCGAGCCATTTCCGATGTAGCCGTGTTCGCCCGTGGTAGTCGCGTTCGCCAGAACGCGGGACTCCAGTGGTAGCCGCGTTCGCAAGAACGCGGGACTCTGAGACGGAGACCCGCACTCTGGCGAGTGCGGCTACGGATCATTCATGACTGCGGTGAGTAAATACTCCACGCGGGGTCGGATGAGGCAATTCAGCGGCGACCCCTCGTATGATCAAAAAACGAGGCGTCGGCCCCCCTGTATCCTAGCTGACGCCTCACCCAGTTCGTCAGACTAAAGGATGTTTTTGAGTTGTGAGGAGACCTAGACGACCCCTGAGGCGCTGACCTCTACCGGCAGATTGGTCCCTCCGCTCTGCGACCCGAGGAATTGTTACATCTTGTGGCGCGACGACTGTTGGTCGCCGACGACCGCTTATCACGAGGATTTCCCATGTCGCAGATTCTCGGAGGAGTCTCACGACCCGCGTTCCCGCCGATCCCTGCTTTCTGTTCTTGCTGAGGAGTCATCATGTCCCACACCGTGGCTGCCAAAACCCACATTGGCGTCGGAATCGACACGGCCCGCTACGGCCACTACGCGACCTTTTTGGGGGAAGACCGACAGTCGGCCGCACGCGGGTTCACGTTTCGTGAATCGCGTGCCGGATACGACCAGTTCCAAGCGACGCTGAATCGTCTGGCGGACCGCCATGGCGGCAACGTCGAATTTCACATCCGCATCGACGCGGCCGGCCAGTATGCCGCCAATCTGGAAGCGTTTCTCCGGGAGCTTCCCTACACCACCACGATTTCGATTGGAGAACCCAAACGCAATCGAGACTACAAGAACGCCCACTTCCCCAAACGCAAAGCCGATCCCGTCGACAGCCTGGCTTGCGCTCGCTTCGCCATCGTGGAACGTCCCGCAGCGACACCGGCTACGCCCGCCGAGTTTCTGCCGCTGCGTGACCTGGCTGGGGCGCTCCAGTCGCAGCGCCGTCAGACCACTCGTGCGATCAACCAACTGCACAATCATCTGTCGCGGGTGTTTCCCGAGTTGGCTGTCATGGCCCCCGACATGGATGCGGACTGGGTGCTCAGCTTGCTGCAAAAGTATCCCACACCCCAGAAAATCGCCGCGGCACGCACGACGTCGCTCGAGCAGATCCCGCATGTCACGCATGCACGAGCCCTGGCTCTGCAGGCCGCGGCGCGCGACAGCACCGGTGCTTTGAAAGGCGAGGTTGCCGAACCGTTGGTCCGTCACCTGGTCGCGGGCGTGCGGCAGAGCCAGCAGGTCGAATGCCAACTCGAAAAACTGCTCGAACAGGCCTTCGAAGCGCTCCCCGAGGGAGGCCATCGTCAGTTGCAGACGATTCCCGGCATCGGCACGCGAACAGCCGCCGCGCTGGCCGCCAAAATCGTCTCAATCGACCGGTTCCGATCTCCCGAAGCGCTGGTTGGCTACTTCGGCGTCTTCGGGGAGGAAAATACCTCCGGCGTCGACAAGTCCGGAAAGCCGGTCGCCGCAAGCGCGAAGAAAATGAGTTCCAAAGGGAGTGATCTGGTGCGCGGCCTGTTATGGATGGCTTGTCAGACGGCCATCAAGTGGAACCCTGCGATCCGCGCCTTGTATGCCCGCCAAAAGGCGAAGGACAAGCGCGGCGACGTGGCGCTGGGGCACTGCATGCGAAAAATGCTCCACTTGGTCTTCGCTGTCTGGAAGACCAACCAGCCGTTCGATCCGGCGCGGTATGCCGAGATCCTGCAGTCCGAGACGACGTCGGAATCGGTCGTCGAAACCGCGGCGAACGTCGTTACGGAATCGAACGTCGTTACGGAATCGAACGTCGTTACGGAATCGAACGTCGCGACGGAATCGAACGTCGCGTCGGAATCGAACGTTGAGACGGAATCGAACGTCGTGACGGAAACGAACGTAGAGACTGAGTCTGTGAAAGCCGCGATCGCGCCCGAACCGGCCGCTGAAAACGCCACCGCGGGCCGCACTGGGGCAAGCCCCGTCAAGAAAGCGGTCACCGCGGCAGCTACTCACTTGGGAACCCGTAATCTACCTCCGGATTCGGGCCCTGACAAGCTCTCTGTCGCCAGTGACGCGAAGCGCAATCCGCCACGGCCTGACGATGATCGACGCCCCATCGACTTCGCCGACTTACGTCGGCAGATCAGCATGACGGATGTCCTGCGTCAGCTCGGCCAACTGGACCGTCTGCACGGCAGTGGCCCACAACGCCGGGGGCCGTGTCCCATCCACGATTCGCAGAATCAAAAGAAGACCGCGCGAACATTCTCCGTCAACCTCGACAAGCAGATATTCCGTTGTCTGAACTCCCAATGCAACGCCTGCGGAAACGTGCTGGACCTTTGGGCGGCCGTCCACAAGCTCCCGCTGCACGCCGCCGCCATCCATTTGGCGAAGACTTTTCACCTCGAACTTTCCGCCCCACCAACGCCCCACCCAAACAACAATTCACCACAGGAAAAAAAGGGCGTCATCACGCCCGACGCCACTTGACTTTGATCGTTACATCTGCCGGCTTGGGGGCCGTAGGTTGACCCCTCGCCGAACCCCCGTCGCGCAGCGACGGCGTCCCCCCCCTTAGCAATTTTTGAAGCTGCGCGTTTCAAGTGCGGACCGCGGCCTGGACTGCCGGTGGAGTTGTATGTTCACTGCCGGATTCGCACAGAGCAGTCGGCCGGCGCAGGCCTGAATGGCCGATATTCGATA
>JBJXGA010000485.1:0-12009 GCA_046152955.1 Planctomycetales bacterium
AACGGTTGATAACGGTCTTTTGTGGTCCATTCCCCACGGACGATGGTGTCGAGGGATGCCCCTACGTTCAGTCTCCTATGGCGGAGCACCTCGTTCGGAAATCGGGAACTGCCGTGCGATTTGTCGAGGCCTCACCGGATTGCGATAACGCTGCTGTTCGTCACCTTACCGATGAAGAAGTCGATAAGGTAGTTCACGGGGAATGGTGTTCTCCCGCCGCGTTGGTTCAACCGGGAATTGCACCCCGGCTGAAGATCTTTGCAAACAGCGGGATGGGGAAATCGATTCTGTTGTTGTTCGCAGAAGGTTCGATCGCCTATCGTGAACAGAGTCCGCTAGTGCCGCTACGGATCGGGAAGACCGACGGCGACAGTCCGACTCTCTCGTCGGTGAATTGGAAGGGGACGGTGGATCAAACCCGCCAGGTTCTTCTCGAACGGTTCCTGGGGCGTTATGTCCCGAAGGACTTCGAGGCCCGGGGGCTGACCTGGCTCAAGTACAAGATGGACCATGGCGAAGTTGTCTTTTTATTAGACGCCCTAGATCAGATCCATTCGCCAGTAGATGGACTGGGCACGTTTCTTCAAGCGAAGGGAGTCCGCTCGTGCCCAGTGTTGCTGACTGGCCGCCCGGAAGCGATGGACACCGTGGAAGCGTTCGCAGGAAACGACTGGACCACGCTGGAATTGTTGCCGTTCGGCAAGGACGAGCAGGTTCGGCTACTCGGCGCGCGGGCTGCTGCCGAATTGCTGCCAGAAAGAGAGTCGGTTGACTTTAGAAGCACCGTGGACGAAGTCCGCCGGCATGGCTGGAAGGATCTATTGGAAGTTCCGCTGTTGTTAAAACTGCTGAAGGATCTGTCCCAACCGCAGGAGGGGGGGCAGCCGAGTCGCCTGAGTATGATCACAAACCGGTATTCGCTCTACTGCCAGGCGACCGAACACCTGATCGACCAGGGACTGAAGTCGCTCCTGCAGTCGGAGTCCCGCAATATTCGAATTGATCGAGACGAAGTTTTCTCGCTGCTGAAAAAACTTGCCTGGCTGACCGTGAGTAGACATGACTTCAGCGCCACGCTTCGTAGTAAGTTGAAAGAAGACGCGAAGGCCATCATTGGCAAAAACGAATTCGTCGCTCTCCAACAGATCAACGTCCTCTCCGGACATGGCCTATTCGATCGGTTGTCGCCCGGAGGGATCGAGTGGCGGCATCGCTCGTTCATGGAGTTCTATGCCGGTTGCGTCCTGGCGGAGCAAATGGCGGCCCATCGGGATGGCAAGCCGCCAGCGAACAGTCCGGACAGCCTCGGATTGTTGCTGAACGCCATCCATGAGACGTCTGCGGACGACCGCAGTTCAATTCGCTCCCGAGCCACGGGCGTCGAAGAGGATCCGCCTGGGTGGCGCGATCGGCGCGGCGACTGGCAAGAGACGCTGCGGTTCGCCCTGACTGCGGCTGAGGAAGGGGCACGTGACGCTCTCGCGCGTGAACTCATCGCCCGCGGCAATCCCTGGGTCGTTTACGATACCATCGACCGAGACCGGCTCTCATTGGGCGAAGAGACCGCTCGAACGGTCCGTTGGCTCGTGCATCGAAATCTGACCTATAAGCGCGACTACTCCAAAGCACATGCCGCGAACGCCTCACGCCCGGCTCTGGCGGCGAACGTGCAGCCTATTCTGGAACAGTCGCCGCAGCTTGGTTGGCGCGACAGCGCCTGCCTGGTCCCCGCGTGCGAACTGCTTGATGGGTGGTCCGTTGAAGAGTTGGACTTGCGCGATCCCTTCGCCTTGGTCCGTCGACTGACTCCGCGGTTCCAGCGGGAAGGGGTCGCGTTTCAGAAATCTCAGCCTCAGGCGCTGAAGACGTTTTTCCAGGAACAATTCGTCCCACTTCCGGACGGCACGTTGAACGCCTGGGAATTCCATCCCATGAACACTGTCTCAGAATGGCGCAAAATGCGGGTGCGAAAGCCGTATCGCATCCCAATTCGCGGAATTGAGTTGGCCGATTTTCCGGTCACCAATGAGCTCTGGGAATTGTTTGAGCCCGGCCACAGACGCTGGCGGAATGAATACAGTAGTCATGGTGAACAGCCTGCCGTGTATGTCAACTGGTTCATGGCGAACGCCTTCTGTACCTGGCTGACGGCTTGTGATCCCCAGGGGAGAAAGTATCGCCTCCCCACAGAATGGGAATGGGAATATGCCTGTCGTTGGGGCACCGGGAGCGAATACTGGTGGGGGAATGATCCGATAGAGGACTTGCTGAACTCCAGTAAGAAATTTGGCCTTCGCCGGACGAATTCCCGAGACGAGGCCATCGAGCGATTTCAAGCGGCGAACGCCTGGCATCCAAGTCGGACCAATGACCCTGCAGGTCTCCTGGACATGCACGGCAATGTGTGGGAGTGGTGTGCAAGCTTGAGGGAGGCGGCGGGTTTTGTGGTCCGCGGCGGTTCCTGGGGCAACAACGCCAGGGACTCGCGCTCGTCAGACTACCTCGACTTAAACGCCGTCACTCGCAGCTACGTCATTGGATTTCGAGTGTGTCGAGTGAGCGGGTCTTCCGAGGCGTCCTCATCATGAACTCTGATGGGGGATGCAAGGGGGGTACTCCCCCCTTGTTGCGCGCGATACAAGAATTGTGGACTTCCAGGATCAGATTCACCGCGTCCCTCCAGTCGCACGGCAAAATCTCCAGTTCCGATCGGGTGCTATTCGCGAAGCCCCGGGTTGCTACGAGTATGCCAACGCCAATCGTGTCGACTGTCAACGCCGCGCCCGACAACTCCAAAAGCATTGACTTTCAAAGCCGCGCCTGACAACGCCAAAGGCGTTGAATTGCAAAGCCCAGGGTTGCCGCCACAGGCGGCTACCCTGGGTACGTCGCCATCCCAATCGCCAGGCCCCTGATGGGGGCCAACCCGCTGGCCAAACATTGCCACCGCCAATTAGAACGTCAACGTCAACTCCACGCCTCCGCGAACAAACGGCATCGAAAATCCGAAATCCTGCCTTGCCGCACGTGCCGGTGGAATTCCTTCAGGATTCATCGACTGTGGGGGGACTCTTCCCAGGGTAGCTGGCTCCGCCAGCAACTGGGCTTTGTTATTCAACGCCGTTGGCGTTGTTGGCACGGGACGTGTCCTCTTGTTGGTGACGCCACACTCCGCGCCAAGGACGCTGAAGGCGTCCCATATCAAAGCCCAGTTGCCGCCGCAGGCGGCTACCCTGTGTACGTTGCCACCAATCGCCAGGCCCCTGAAGGGGGCCAACCCTCTCGACAGATGTCACGATGCATTTCGGTCGTCCCGGTTCGCGCCGACGGTAGTGGACCGTGACCGAGCTGGCCGGTTCCGCCATCGCAGTCTCCGACTTTATCGGGAGGCTCCTTCTTCCTATTCCGTCGCGGGCTTCTCCTCCGACGAGGCGTATTTGGACAACACCTCATCGATGAACGCCTCGCCTTTCGCGAGTTCCCGCTCCACCGCATATTTCGTCAGACCGGTGTCAGCCTGGATGCGCGACACACTCCATTTCTTGATCCTTCTCAGAGACAAGATGTGCCGCTGCAGGTCGCTCATCCGATCCTTAGCCATTGAGATCCCGATCACGCACCTGAACTTTGTGCGGCTCCGGCGGTGGAGCCCGTTATACCGATCTTCATTCATATCCATCACCTCCTTGATCTTGTCCTTCGTCGCATTCTCGCAGTACCTGAGCCGGACAAATTCGCGTTCATCCGTCGCCAACTCACCGATGTGATTTGCGAGAATCGAGCCTCCCTCTTTTCTGACCAGGGCCACAAGCAAGTCGTCTTCCGACGCGCGATTGGCTCGCGGTTTCGGGGGTAACACCTGGTTGATGATCGCCATCCCCTCTTTGAGGTGCCGCTTCACGGATTTCCGATCCAGCTTGGTTTCGGCCTCGATCTCGGGATATAGCAACTCCTGGACCTCGCGGAGGAAGACGACGCGCCGTTGCAAATCAGGTAGAGTCTTCCCTGCCTCTTGCATACCGGACAGGATCCTCAATTTCTCAAGCGTACTCTCAGACAGGTCGGCATACTGATCTGCCGTCAGCCCCATAATTGTCATGACTTGATCTGTCGTCAATTCCTCCTTGTGCTTTAAGATTACGAATTCCCGCTCAGCTTCCGGCAACTCGTCGACGTGTTTCATCAGGATCGAGACGTCCTCGTTTTTGACCAGAGCTTCAGGTGGAGCATCAGCCAGACCTCGATCGGCCGGCGCCGTATTTTCCTGCGCCTCGACGGCAGCATCATTCCACTGCGCCTCTGGCCGCCGATTTTCCAAGCGTTCCTGATCTCGCAACACGCTCCTGGCGACAGTAAACACCAACCCGATAAGATCGCGATCATGTCCGGTCGCCGGCAAATACCGGTGCAATTTGAGCAGGGTTTTCTGAATCAAGTCGTCGGGTTCCTCCCGCAAGCCCGAATTCGTCGGGAAGCGCGTTTTCAGTTTCGGCACAAGCACCGACGCCAACTTTTCAAACTTCTCTTGATACTCCTCCACGCTGACTTTGCCCAAGTTCCGACACGCCCCCAACAGCGTGAGCAGTTCAATATCGTTGCCCCGACGGGCGGTCTTTTGGGCCCATGCCACGAGGTCTTGACTTTCCAGCCCTTGGCCCACCCCTCGAACAATCGCCTTGAACATCCGGACAACCGTCGGTCCAACGAGTTCCTCGCCCAGCTTTCGCTGACGCAGTTCGTCCCGTGCCCATTCCTGGAGTTTCGGACCGATGACTTCTTTCAGCCGCTCTTTTTCCCAGTCGACCTCACTCTCCACTCCGCCCCGCAGCGCGTCCCGCAACGCCAGGAGCGCCTGCTGGATTTGGTCGTCGGTAACCGGCGAGCCAACGTCTGCTGGCTGGTCGCGGGGCGTCTGATCCCTGTTCGACATCATTTCCCCTCCTTTCCCACCGGCGATGCTTCCAGAATCCAGGTGCATTCCTCGGCCAACAGGTCGCTGCGACCGGCCAGATCAAACTCGAATTGATCGGCGGCGCCTGGCAATGATCGCAATGCGAACACCGCGTAGTTCTGCGCGCCGAGGAACTGGGTCACCTGCGACGAACCCTCCTCGCGGCGATTGCTCAACATCCACAGATCGTCCGGCCGAAACGGGCGGACCTCCAGGCGAATGTCCGGCTCCTCGAATATTGCCGGAGGTCGGAACTTGGCAAGTCCCGTCCAAAGGGGTTGATTCGGTTCCGCGGAGAGCGGTAGCGCCTGGCAGTCGATCACCTGACGCTTCCCGTTGCCGTCGACTACCAGCTCCGCGACGGCGAACAGCCCGTCGCTCGCTGCTCCCAGGTCGGCCCCAAAGTGGACCCGTCCGGTGATGTCCGCCGAGAGTCGCACGGATGGCGTCGGTTGTTTCAATGGGCTGATGGATTGTTTCGCGGCTTTGGAATCCCCTCGCAAAGTTCGCGGCACCTCTTCCTGCTTCCGGCGTTGGAGCCGCGGCGCGCTTGCCGCCGCCAGTTTCAATGGGGGCGAAGAGGCCGCCAGGTCCACAGGCGTCCCAGGCCGAACCACGCTGGTCCGTTTGAAGTCGATCGACTCCGTGGCGAACTCCGTCAACCACAACGTCCCGGCACACAAATGCTGTGGTCGCCAATGGTCGGGCCAGGCGTCCGAGCGGAGCCGGAACAATCCGGGAGCGGAGGCCACCGGTTCCAGCCAGACCATGAAATCGGCGGGGAGACCCCGGCTCATCCAGCGCGCGTTCAGCTCGATCGACTTCCCCTCCCGCAGCGCCGCACGCCACTGGGGCTGGGGAGTGAGCGTGACCAGGAGCGCTTCACGACTCCGCCGAACCAATTCTGCCAACCAGGCCCGCTCTTCGGCGGACGGCTCACTCGCCACGGAATCCGATTCGGTTTCCTCGTCTCCCATTTCGATTTCCCCCTCCAAGGCACGCCGCCGAGCGTTTTCTTGATGATTCAACTGAGTTTCATCCCACTTCGATCGTCTTTTGGCGTTCATGACACTGTCCTCCTGCACTCATTCGCCGCCAGAGGCGTCTGCCGTGCGGGCCGACACGGACCGTGGCCACGACAAGATCGCCTCTTTCTATCACAACGCCAACCGAGTTTTCGATGGGGCGAAAATTAGCAATGTTTTCTCGATTTTTTTGAAAATTCCATAACTTGTTATAGCAACAGGTTTTGCTGCCGCAGGCTTGATCCCGGATCCCCTGAAACGCCCCCCCCTGACACGTGAGTTTGCCCATCATGTCCACTGCCTCATCCACCCCGCCAGTCGTTCGCGAACGGTATTACAACGCCGAGGGGGCCGAACTCCGCCTCACCTGTCGGGAAGGGAGCGGTCTGGTCGAGGTGACCCTCCCTGGCGGGAAAGACAAAGAGTCGGCACAGTCGGTCGAGATCGAAGTCCTCCTTCAGCCGCGCGACCGGCGAGGATTGGCGACCGGCCCGCCACTGGTCGTGTGCCGCGTGACTTGCGCGCTCCGTCCGCTTCCCAACGGCCGACGCGGCGGCCGGTTCTGGCTCCCCGGCGGTCTTTCGGGAGCGATGGCCCGCGATTGTCATTATCGATTTGTGCAGAGTACGATCGTTCCCCGCCAACAGAATGCGGACTCGCCCGGCGAAGATGGGCGTCGTGATGCGTAGGGCGCCGTGGGTCTGCTGAATCAGCCAATGAATCCTACGTTGGACCAATACGACCGGAACAATCTCAATATGAGGGGCCGTTGATGGGAAAGAAACAGCAAAAGTCTTCACCAGATTCGCAGATTGAAACTCTGCGGGAGCGTCTTCTGGCGGGGGTGGCCGCGTGGACGGGTGACGACAATCCGGAGCAACAGTACCGATTGTACGAATTCCGCCTGCAATGGACCGGCGTCGGGGACGGTTCCGATGACGAAGAGCCGTGCGTGGCGCTGGTTCAATACGCTCGGGCCGTCGGCTGCAATCCCAACGACGAGACTCTAGAAACGGCACTGCGGGATCTCGATGCAAAAGATCACCGCGCGTCCGCCGAATTTTTTTGGAAGCCTGACAACCAGTGCAGCGATGAGCAGCGGGAGGAATTGGCGGCACAAAGTGCCCAGGCCGCAAACCTGATGCAGGGGCTGGTCGCCTGTGTCGCCGCCGCGGTGACGTATGTGGAACACGGGAAAAAAATCACTGACGCCGTGGCAAGAAAACTCGCTGAAGCGGCGGAAGCGTATTCGAACGCCTGGCCGTTCCTGGGAGAAACTCCGGACAAGTGGTCCCCCCCGAACCACGCGACCTCCGCGGCCAGGAGCATCCTCTACAGTTGGTATCACAAATCTAACGCGCCGATCACGACGACCACCTGGTTGATCCTGCAGCGGCTCTTGGCGGTCCTCCTCGACGACGAGGCCGCTTCCACCCCTCCTGAGGAGGTTCCCGGCGAAACCAATGAGAACCGCCTCCTGATGCTCCTGTATGGCAGCGACGGGCACGGGCACGTCGGTCCCGTCACGCTTCTGCGCCGAGATGAAGGGGCCTTCGGCTGCTACCCCGATCCGTTGGCGTTTGGGATCACGACAGTTGATGAGGGCATGCAACAGAGCCTGCGACTCGCCTGGCAGATCGCCGAACCTCGCCTTCTACAACAGATTGGACGAACGTTTCAGGGACCGGTCACGGTGCGGCTTGTGCCGGAGTTTCCCGGATGGGTGATGAGCCTCGCGGGAGAATCCGCCGGAGGACTTCTGGCCTGTGGCGTTTTGGCGACAGCCTGGGGAGAACGGCTGGATTCGTCGCGAACCGCCAGCCTGGCGATGGAACTCCGGAATCGAAATCAAGGAGAAGAGACTCCGCCCAGAAACGAGCCCCCGTCGAGCCTCGACCAGGTGACACTCGTTGGCGTCAAGCATCTGAAGCAGAAGTTGGAAGCCGCCGCGAAATACGAGGAGCCGCAGATCGTGGCGGTTGCCGGGGACCCCGGTGACATCGAAGAGGTACTGCGAAAGACCAATCCCGCGGCCCGACCCCGGCTGGAAGCGATCACATCACTGAATGGGCTGTTGGAATTCTTGCGTGGCGATGAGCGGATTGAGCAAGTTCTGCGGGACTACTGCGATGCTGTGGTGAAACTCTGGAACCGACGCCGGACTGATGATCGTGACCGCGAGGGACTCACTCATTACATCGCACCGTCACTATCGAAAAAAGTTCGGGACGGCAAGGTGTGCGATACGAGTGAAGAAGAATTCCAGCGAAAAAGCACTGGAGACCAGACGGATGCACCGGCGTATGAACCGCTCGTCTCCAGCGAAACGGGCGATCCCGAGGCGGATGAGGAGCGACAGTTTGTGGAACTGTTCGCATTGGGATCCAGGGTGATCATCACCGAGGATGCCGGGGCAGGTAAATCGGTCTTTACAGAGCGTCTGGCGGCATGGTGCGCCACCCCTGTCGCCTCCCGAGCGGTACTCTCCGAGGACCGAACGCTGCTTCCCTTCCGCTGGGAGAAACTGGCCCACGACTGGCCAACCACCCGAGAGCGATTCCAGAAAGATTTGGTCACTGCGATCACTCCCTTCTTGAAGGAAGTCCCTAGCCGTCCCAAGCGGAAGAACCGGAGCTCCCAGGGGCCGCTGCCGGTGACCGGTGAGGAGGTCGTGTCGTACGCCCTGAAACACGCGCGCGTGGTGCTGATTTGTGACGCATTCGACCAGACGAACGACCGTCAACGGGAAGCATTCCGGCAAATGACGAACTGGTTGACCGACGAATGTCCGGGGAATCGGATCATCGTCACCAGCCGAGCCCAGCCCTATGAAGATGCCAAGATCTCCACGTTTCCATCGATCGTCTGGAGTCTCTGCCGTCTGGACGGGTTCTCGGCCTGGCGGCAGTTTCGTTACCTCCGCGACCTACTTGAGAAACTGCCTGCGCCTCACGACATGGACGGCAATGGATGGGCGCTGGACAGGGTGACCAACGCCCCCCCAGACCAGCGGGAGGAGCGCGCGAAAGACCTTCTGCAGAACGAAGCCGTGTTCGGCAGACTGTACGACACGATCGACCAGCTTCTCAAAGTGCCGGTTGTCCTCGCCTTTGTTCGCGAGTTGGCCAACGGTCAGTCCAAGTTTCCAAGATTTGTCAGCCGAGCCGACCTGTACTTTCAGGTGACGGAAAAGCTGTTTCAACGGAACCTTGAGAATCAGGAGAAGCAGAAGAAGGTCACGCCGGAAATTCGAAAAAACACGCACCTGCTCCGCAGCCTGCTGACAGCGGTCGCTATCGAGATGCTGAAGACGAGTCCCGAATCATACGTCGTTCAAGGGAACGCCGCCGTCACTCGACTCGGCACTGAGGTGAAGGGGCGTCTTTCCGGCGAAGCGAAACGCCATTTCGACAAGCTCTGGAAGTTGGCCGAAGACTTGGGTGAATTCACCAGCCATTTGCTGGTTGAACAGAAATCGGCTGAGTATTTCGGCTGGAAGCATCGCGGAATCATGGAGTTCTATGGAGGCTTGCACCTGTGTGGCGCTGGAACTCTCGAGTTATCAAATGAACTGGGGGAGCACGTCGGCCGTATCGAGTGGGAATGGCCCTGGCGGTTCGCAATCGAATTGGCCGAAATCTCCCGAGCAGAAGTCGAGCCGTTGATCAACGCCGAGGGGTTCCTCCACTGCCTGAAAACGCTCTTCCGTCGCCCGCGATACCATGTGCGTCCCAACCGGTTGATCTGCCGGGCGTGGCCTTGGGTCTTGCGGCAGGCGGAGCTGCTCACGGAGGGGGAATTCCAAACGCGCGGGAACCGGACGAGCGAGTTTCATGATGCGGTGATGGCTGCAACGAGGCGCGTGCAGCGGGCGGTGCAGCAAGCGGTCGAGGAGTTTGTGCCGAGCGACGGAGCGGAACGGCCTGCGGGTGGGGAGCATCGTGACGTCGGAGCCGAGGTGGTCGACGGTGCCGATTTCGAGGCGCAGGCAATCGAGCGGACCTGCCAGTTGTTGGACCTGTCGTCGGTCCATGCGGCCCGAGGCAGCAGCCGCTCGCCCGCAAGCCCGAATACCCAGGCAGAGCTGCAGCGGTTGGCAGTCGGGGTGCTATACCAGTTCCTGAGCGAGTACCCATTGCTGCTCCGGGGAGTGCTGCCGGGGGATGAAAGCGTGGCAGATAACGCATGTGCCATCGCGTGGAAGTTCGAGCGTGGATTTCGTCGGTGTCCCGGCCCGGAACGTCTCCGTCCCGACATGCCCCTGGAGGAAGCCGAAGCGACCGATCAACGTCAGGCCGAGTGGCGCGAACTGCACGCGGCTGCCGCTACGGGCAAGGATCATCCACTGTTCCACTGCCACCTGGGAGACGACAGCCCGTTCGCCTATAGCAATGAGAAACCAAAGGAGGAAAAGGTCGAAGGTCCGTTCCTTTTGCATCAGTATCCGATGACCGTTCGGACGTATGCGTTGTTTGATCCTCGGCACGCGGGGGCGCATGCAGCCGATCGGTTCGTCAGCCGGGATGAAGACGCGCCGGTCAATTATGTCGATCAGTTCGACGCCTGGGCGTGCAGTGTTTGGTTTGGCGGCTGTCTCCCCAACGAGGTGCAATGGGAATTCGCTTGTCGGGCACAGCGGTGGAACGCCGATCGTCCACCGGAACGGACCCTCTGGTGGTTTGGCGTGCCGAGCGACGAAGCCCGAAAGCGGCACGACGCGGAACCCGACAAAAATCGAAAATTCAATGTCTTCGATGCGAGAGTCGCAAAGCACGTTTGGTTTTACCAAAACGCCGATCATCCCATGCCAGTCACGACGAAGGAAGCCGAGCACACGAACGGCTGGGGGTTGTGCGAAATGTCGGGGAATGTCTACGAATGGACGTCGCAGAGGTACGCCGGGGACATTTCCGACGCGTGGTGCGAGATTCCTGCGCTGGAGGCGGCGGGTTTTGTGGTCCGCGGCGGCTCCTGGCGCTCCAACGCCAGGAGCACGCGCTCGTCGGACCGCGGCAGTAACACCGCCGTCTCCCGCTTCGGCAACATCGGGTTTCGAGTGTGTCGCGTGAGTGAGTCACCCGAGCCGTCCTCATCATGAACTCTGGTCCTCTGCTCTCTGACCTCTGAAGGGGGGATGCAAGGGGGGGTACTCCCCCCCTTGCGCGCGATACGAAAATGCAAATTCCGAATACGCCGCTGTTCGTCAAGACGCATGATTTTGTCGTGTGGCTGATCCGGCATACGCAGCGATTTCCGAAGAACCTTCGGCAGAGTTACACCACGCGCCTGGAAGGGTTCGCGTTTGAATTCGAGGAGACGATTCTAATGGCGAATGCGGTGAGAGGGGCGGCACGCAAGGAATTATTGAATTTGGCGGATGGAAAACTCGCGTGCCTACGAGCCTTTCTGCGATACGCGGAAGATTTTCAATTGTTGGGTGGCAACCAGTTGCGGTATGCGGCAGAATGTGCCGATGAGTTGGGCCGCCTCCTGGGGGCCTGGCAAAAGGGAACAGACCGGTAGGTGGAGGCGGCGGGTTTTGTGGTCCGCGGCGGCTCCTGGAACAACAACGCCAGGAACACGCGCTCGTCGAACCGCAACAATAACACCGCCGACAACCGCAACAACAACATCGGGTTTCGAGTGTGTCGCGTGAGTGAGTCTCCCGAATCGTCAACAACGCCAGATGCCTGGTCTGCACCGACTCGCTCGGCAGGCACGCCAGGCCCGTGCCAAGAGGACGACAGGTTTGTTTCCAGGTACCCATCTGGTCGCTGCCTCAGGTCCATCGGCCAGGCGACCGGCGCCGGGGCCAAAGCCGCGTTGACGGACTGGGGCTGGTAGCCCCTGGCGAACGTCCCAGTCCGTTCTCTCTCCCCTCATGGAGGATCGCTGTGGCCCGCTCACCTCGTTCCCAAGCTCCGCTCTCATCCTTATACACAACCATCGCCAGTCGTTGGTTTCGCATTTGCGGTCCGGGTTTCCCAGGCGATGGCGAAGTCGAATACACGGCGCATTCCGCGCCAGATGATT
>JBJXGA010000498.1:0-59474 GCA_046152955.1 Planctomycetales bacterium
GTCACCCAGGAGTAGCGTCGCAAACTGGCGAACGGAGGGATCGGAGTCCGCGGCAGCGGCCAGCAACAGTGGCGCCTCCGGTTTGGGACCATATTGCGCCAGGAGCGTCAGCGCCCGCACTTTCTCCTCTGGTTTCCCCTTCTTCACGCGGGCTTCCAGGTTCGACCGCCATTGATTTCCCAGTTTGGACTTCAGCCCCGCCGCCAGCTCGCGCGACCAGGCGGCCTGCGGCTGTGGCAGGGCGAGGAGGTCGTCGAGGCTTTCGGCGCGCGGCGACTGGGGAGTTTTGGCGGCGCCCCCCTTGTAGGTCACGCGAAACAACCCACCTTGCGTATTGCGTCCGCCCGTGCAGAAGACGACCGAGCCATCCCGATCGACTTCGATGTCCGAGACGTTGAGGGGATTGCCCGTCACGAGGTTGTCCGACGTGCCGGCGTAGGTGGCCCCTTGCGGCTTCAGATAGCCGACGACGATCCGTCCCATCGACCAGTCGCAATTGAGCATCGCCCCGCGGTACTTTTCCGGAAACTGCGAGTGCTCGTACATCACAACTCCGGTCGGCGAGCCACGTCCGACGTTGAGCGTTCCCGGAAGCGAGTCGTAGTACCATTCGGGCCAGTTCTTGGCGCCGCTCCGCCAGCCGAATTCAGAGCCGGGAATACAATGGTTGATCCGCACCGGTTTGTACCAGGGAAGATTCACGTCCCATTCCATGTCGCTGTCAAACGTGAACAGATCTCCCCGCTGGTTGAAGCAGATGTCGTACTGATTGCGAAACCCAACAGTCTCCAGCCACCACTTTTTCCCGTCGGGTGTGAACCGCCAGACCGTCCCGCCGGGGGCTTTGATCCCCACCGCGTGCCCGCCGGCGTCCTCGAACGCCGGTTCCAGCAGGTAGCCTTCCTCATAATTGCGGCATGGCGAATTGGCCTCGGGGGGGTTCATGATCCAGGCATGATTTCCCAGATTGTGATAGAGCCAGCCGTCGGGGCCCAGGACGACGTCGTGCGGGCCGTGTTCCCCCATTCCCCCTTTGGGATTGACCAAGAGGATCACTTCGTCCGCCTGATCGTCATGATTGGCGTCCGGCAGGCGATACAGCCCGGTCCCCTGCGGTCCATCCCCCACTGCGTACAGGTCGTCGGCCACCTGGCACAGCCCCTGGCAGTTTTTCAACGTGGCACAATACTCAGTCACCGGGTCATAGCTTCCATCGCCATCGGAATCGATGACATTGAAAATCGGACCCCGCTCGCGCGACACCAGGAGACGCCCTCGATTCCCCCAAGTCATCGCGACCAGCGAGCCGACCAGGTCGTGCCCGGCAATTTGCCGCAATTCAAATCCTTCGGCGACCTGAAACCGGTCCAGTTCACCGGCGGCAAAACTCAGCGATTTCCAGGGGGAACTGGCGTGGTCGCCGATCACCTTCACCGGCGTCCATCCTTTCTCCTGGAATCGGGGGGCGCGCCAGCCGTCGCCCGTGGGGGCCACGTTGGTCGCCATCCACTCCGGGCCGCTGTCGCAGGGAATCGCCCGCCCGCTTTGTCCGCGGATCTCCGCATCCAGAAAGAGACCGGCTTTCCCCCCCTGGTTGGCCGCTTCGATGGCGAACACGTTGGTTCCCCGTTCGACGATTCCGCTCAGGCTGAACCGGTACACCTTGGGCTCGGTCCCTTCACCCACCTTGCGTCCGTTGACCCACAGCGTGAAGCGGTCGTCGCAGGCGATCACCGCCAGGCCGGTCGAGGGTTCCTCCGCCTTGTACTCTTTGCGGAACCACACTTTTCCGGTTGGAGCGGAGGTCGCCGGGTCGCCGGCATCAAACCAAATCCATTGCGCATTCACCTCCTGGGCCGCAGCCTGAGGGGCCATCCGTCCTGCCAGCAACAGCGCCACCGACAGCAGCAGCATCGAACGCATCATTCACAAGACTCCCAGGCGAAGGATTGATCGCGGATGAACCCCAGCGCGTCGCGCCGGGGAAAAACTCCATCATAGCCAGGCAGGGCCGCGATTCAACGCTGGGACCGACGTTCGCGCAGTTCGACGGGTGTGCCCAAATTCCCTGGCAGCCCTTCCGACGTAGCCACATTCGCCAGAATGTGGGTGATGTCAGGGCCGACCCGGTTTTCGTCCAGCAGCTCCTTCTTCCAACGTAGCCACATTCGCCAGAATGTGGGTGATCGCTGCTCCGCCCACGTTCTGGCGAACGTGGCTACCGCCGGGATTCACGGGCACACCCAGTTCGACCACGATCATTGCTCCTGGCCACTGGGGCCGATACAAGATGCTTGAGGCTGGACTGGTCGTTTCGCTCCTGAAATTCCGACGGAGGGCTGCCGATGTTGCTGATTCCAGGTCGCCCCCGCAGGCGGTGTGGCGTCTTGAACCGTCGTTCGTTCCTGCAAATCGGCGGATGGGCCGGCGCCAGTCTGACGCTGGCTGACTTGCTGAAGGCGCAGGCCTCAACGTCCCGCCACAAGTCGGTCATTGTCGTTTTCCTTCCCGGCGGTCCGTCACATCTGGATCTGGTCGATTTGAAGCCTGAAGCGCCCATCGAGGTTCGCGGGGAATTCCGCCCGATTGCCACCTCGGTTCCTGGAATTCAGATTTCCGAGCTGCTGCCGCGACTGGCGGCGCGGATGGAACACCTGGTTGCGATTCGGACAATTGTCGGCGGTCCTGATGATCATGCGTGCCATATGTGCCTGACGGGACACAGTCGCCTGGGGCCGCAACCCCCCGGTCAGTGGCCGTCGCTGGGAGCGGTGGTGGCGCGAATGCAGGGGATGGCGCATCCCGGAGTTCCGGCGGCGATGGGATTGGCGGCGAAGATGCTGCATCCTCCTTACAACGATCCCGGCCCTGGTTTTTTGGGAGCCGCCTTCACCCCGTTCAGCCCGGATGGCGAGAGCCGTGACAATATGATCCTCCACGGAGTTGCGGTGGAGCGTTTGGGGGATCGTCAGACGCTGTTGGGGGCGTTGGATCGGTTCCGGCGTTCGATCGATGAGAGCGGGCTGGCGTCGGGTATGGATGCGTTTCAGCAGCAAGCGCTGGGATTACTCACGGGAAGTCGATTGATCGACGCCCTGGACCTGTCGCAAGAGGATTCGCGAACGCGGGAGAGGTATGGCGCGGGAGATTCCAGCCTGGTCGAAGGCTTTAATGCCGCGCCGAAGCCAACGCAGCAATTCCTGCTTGCCCGCCGTCTGGTGGAGGCGGGAGTCCGTTGCGTCACCCTGGCCTTTGGCGCCTGGGACTGGCACGAAAAGAATTTTAGCGGGCTGCGGCAGGAGACGCCTCTTTTAGATCAGGGCCTGGCGGCGCTGATCGACGACTTGCATGAGCGCGGCCTGCAAGACGACGTGGCCGTCGTCATCTGGGGAGAATTCGGACGCACCCCGCGGATCAACAAGACCGCTGGCCGCGATCACTGGCCGGGGACGTCGTGCGCCCTCCTGGCGGGGGGAGGCTGGCGCACGGGACAGGTGATCGGGGTGACGAATCGACTGGGAGAAGTGCCGGTGAATAGGCCAGTCCATGTCCAGGAAGTGTTTGCCTCGGTGTACCGCCACCTGGGAATTGATCCGGCGACGGCACTCGCCGACCGAGCCGGCCGTCCACAGCCCCTCGTGGACCTGCCCCGTCCAGTGGTCGAGCTGTGAACGGTATGGCGACCTCGCGCCGGCCACTACGGCTGGCTCGTTTCGTCACCGGCGCTCGGCGGCGCCTGGACTTGAAAATTGATCGATTGGAACCTCGCCGCG
Source organism: Planctomycetales bacterium (assembly GCA_046152955.1). Lineage (GTDB taxonomy): Bacteria > Planctomycetota > Planctomycetia > Planctomycetales > Planctomycetaceae > SIAF01. Next base: position 3,774 of record JBJXGA010000498.1, read on the forward strand.
CGGCAGGTGTCGTAGACGCGGACCCAGTGCTCCGCTTCGACCTCGGGAGCGATCTGCAGGATCACGGGACTTTCCGGGGCCACTTCCGCCAGACTCAGCAAGACGCCGCGCAGGTCGTCATGCGACTCGTAGTCCGTTTCATTGAGCCGCATCACAAGCTGTCTTTGGTCTCCGCGGCTGAGGGCGATCCAGACCCGATCGACAGGAACGACAGTTTCCACCTGGGGAGCGGTGCCGGCCGCCCCTTTTTCCGCAAGATCGGTCGGGAGGAGCAGTTCGAAAACGTTGCCTGCCGCGGCGCAGACGAAGAAAATCAGCAATAGAAACACGACGTCGATCATCGACGTCATCATGTTCTCGCTGATGTCGCCTCGCGAATGGTGTGATGGTACGCGCATGGGAACTACGGAGACTCATTGTGCGACGCGAGGACCGCGAAGCGAACTTTGGTCACGCCGCTCCGGGCGCAGGCCAACAGGAGCGGCTCGATGACGCGGTACGGGACGTGCCGGTCGGTCCGGATGCGGACCTCAAAATCCCCCGGCGGATCCGATTCGGCCCGGCCGGAGGCGATCATCTGTTCCGCCTGGGGGAGCGCGAGCAGCCGGCCCCCGATGTCGATTGAACCGTCGGCCAGAACCGTGACAATCAGACGGCGCCCGACAGCCGCCTGTTCCGGTCCTCCGGTACTCGCCTCAGGGAGCGCCACGTCGGTGGTGATTTCCGAGCGCGCCAGATGGCTGGCCGCCAGAAAGAAGATGATCAGGTTGAACACCACGTCGATCATCGGGGTCAAGTTGAACCGCAGCCCACTGGCGCGGCTCCGGGTGGGGATTTTCATGCGCCGCGCTCCGGAGGTCGGGGACGCGATTGCGGAGTCGGAGGCTCCTCTCCTCCCTGCGCCCGCGCTTTGCGAACTTCCTGACGACGCTGCGCCGCCGATCGCTTGAACCCCGAAAAGACGTATTCCGCCATCAACGTTGCCTCGGCAACCAGTTCATCGACCCGATTGCGGAGCACGGCGTACGCCGCCAGCGACGGAATCGCGACGCACAACCCCTGCAACGTCGTGACCAGCGCTTTGTAGATTCCGGGGGCCAGTTCCGAGACCTGCGGATTGGCCTTGGCTTCAAACTCCATGAACGCCAGGATCATCCCCCACACCGTACCCAGCAGTCCCAGCATGGGGGCGATCGTGCCGATCACCGTGAAATATTCCAGACGCCGAAAAAATCGAGCCCCCTGCTGCTGGCTGGCGTCTTCCATCGCCTTTTCGACAGCGGGATATCCCAGGCCGACCTCGGCCAGGCCGGCGGACAGGACATACGCTTCAAAACTGGGGCGACGATGGCATTCCTGCAGCGCGTCCTGATACTGCCCCGCGCCAATGAGCTGGTGGACTGTTTCCGACAGTCCCCTGGGCATCAGCGCCCCGCGGCGGACCGTAAACAAATGCTGGAAAATCAGCGCCACCATCCACAGGCTGAGCGCCATGATGATCCAGCCGATCGTGCCACCGGCGTCCAATAAGGCCCAAACATCAAGCTGCCGCATGGCTCCTGCCGGAGCATCTTGCGCCCGGGCAACGCCGCCAACCAGCAAGACGACCAGAGTGGTCCAGCCGACAACGCGCCGGCGGCGCCTCGGCATGTGCTTCCAATTCGTCCTGGCCCTGCGATGGTGTGTGGTAATTATCAATTCCCTTCAAGAGATGAGGAATCCTTGCCGCCGTTCCCTGCCAGCCAGGTTTGAGCTTCCTCCGCCGATTCGGTGTCGGCGAATCGACGGCGGACTTCCCGAAATAGACTGTGCGCTTCGGCCCGTTGCCCCACTTTGTGCAGCGCGATTCCGGCCTCCAGGCAGGCCCTTGCCGTCAAGCGGACGTCGTGATCGTCAACCAGCGGCAGCCAGAGCCAGGTGGCGGCCGCCAGTTCGTAATCATGCCGCTGCGCATAGGCCCGCCCCAACAGGAACGACGGCCCCCCCTTGAGTTCGACCGGCAGGGCATCGACCCGTTCCTGCCAGCGGGTCAATTGAAGTTCGCTGAGCTGCCCCAGAGCCACGTCGCGTCGCCAGGCCTGCATTTGCGCCAGCGCCTGAATGCGTTTGTCGGTGCTGGTCGCCAACTCTCGCAGCGCTGCCTTGGCCGCCATGGATGATTCCGCATCCTCCAGCAGCCAACTGGCCCCCATCAGGCGTGCGGCTTCGACCTTGCCAGACAGCCACGTTTTGGCTTCGCCGCGGACTCCGGCGGCAAGCGCCGCGCCGTCCCAGGTCAGGGGGATCAATCGGAAATGTCGCGTGGTCGGGTCGCTTTTCAGCAGCGCCAGAAACCGCGATCCCGCCGCCGCCATATCCCCGCGCCGCGACGAGTTTTGCACCAGGAGCGCCAGGATTTCCCGTCGCATCCAGGCGCGCGGCTCTTTCTTCAGCGCCAGTTCGAACTCGCGCAGCGCCTCTTCGATCCGCTGTTCTCCCAACAGGGCCAGACCTCGCTCGTGCGGTTCGGTCTGCTGCGTTTCAATTGCCACGACTTCCGCCGAGGGATAGCGCCGCACGGCATCGCCCGGTACGGCTCGCAGCGTGATCTCCGTACCGGTGTAGTCCTCGATCGTCCCCGACGCCGTGATCCTCCCGGAGAATCCGCCGCGGCGAAGGACGACTCGATCCTGCGCGTCGGCGTTCGCGGCGAGGCTCCAGATCAGGCATACGCCGATGCATCCGCGAACGAACGACACGAGCGCGCCTCACTTTCCGCCGAATTTCTGGATGTCGCGATAGACATAGCCCCCACCGTTATCGCGCGCCAGCCGTTTGATGAAATTGTCCGCTTTCAAGTTGGCCCCTTTTCCAAATTCCACGGCGTGGATTTGCGTTCGCCCTCCGTTGCGTTTTTTGATCCGCTCCAGGTCCGCCGGATACAGGATCGGTTCGCCAGCGTCGGTCAGAAAGAAGATCACTTCCGGATTGTAGCTCAGCGCCTGGAGCAGCGCCTCCAGGTGCCGCGTCCCTTCCAGCGGTTGAATTCCCGAGACGAACTGACTCGCCCTCGTGCGGTGGGGATCGGTCCCCCAGAACAATTGCGGTTTGCCTCCGGCCCCCACCATGGGGTACACCTTTTCGCTGTAGAAGATCACCTGAAACTGCTGCGTCGGCTGGAGCTGTGCCAGGCTGGCGAGAAGCTCCGCCTTGGCCGCCCCCAGGGCGTTGTGCTCTCCCATACTCCCCGAAGCGTCGAGCACGTACACGAAGCTCGTCCCCTCCGCCTGGTGGCCGAAAAACGTCGTCCCGCCTCCCCCCGGCTCGCCTCCCGCGCCGCCTGTACCTGTCCCGGTTGACTTGATCAACTGCCGCGCGTCGGTCGGGGCGCCCACCTGTGGAAGCGCCGATCCCGGCCCCAGCCGCGTCTCCTCCCGCGATGGCAGATCGAGCGCCACGGGAGGGGCATCATCCAGACGCGTTGCATCGGTCCCGGCGGACAGTCCGGAATCCGCCGGCGCGTTCGCTGTCCCTGCACTGGCGGCGTCCCCCGCCCCAGGGAAATCCTGTGCCGCAGACTGGGAATTGAAATACAGTCCCACCTCGCGCTCCCCGGCGTCCGGATCGCCAATCCGCGTCGGAGGTTGGATTGTCGTGGCGCACAGCAGTAACAACACCGCGTGCAACAGGAGCGAGATCATCCAGCTTGGAACCGCCAGCCAGCGCGACCGATCGCGGGTCGCGCCTGCAGAAGAGACCGTCCCGACAGGTGCAGCCGACATGATGCGTTCCGGAATAAGGAGACCGCCGGCCGCCCGTCGCGCTCCATTGGTCCGCTCGGCAGCCGCCTGACAGACAGCCTGTCGCTCTGAATTCTATGCCTCCTGGCGATTTGAGTCAATATAGGGTTCTGAACACAAAACCAGACCACGGCCACCTGCGTCTCAAGTTGGCAGACGTCATTCCAACACCTCTTCGCCGAATTCGTCCGGCAGGTGCGCGGTGGGGGGAAGCGAATCGCTGGGAGGGATTTGCATTCGAACCAGTGTTTTGCGGAGCAGTTCACCGGCGGCAGGGGCGGCGACGGATCCGCCGAAATGTTCTCCTCCCTGCGACACGCTCGGTTCATCGACTGAAATCATCACCAGCGCTCGGGGAGCGTCGGCCGGGGCGCCGCAGACAAACGAGCTGACGTGGAGCTGACGCGAGTATTCTCCCGTCTGGGGATCGGGCTTCTGGGCGGTCCCCGTCTTGCCAAACACGTCGTACCCGCGAATCGACGCCTTCTTTCCCGTGCCGCGCGACACCACCGCGGTCAGCGCTTCTCTTCGCACCCAGTCGGCAATTTCCCCCGAAATGGCCCGTGAGACGACCGACATCCCTTGTCCTTCCCCAGTCGCTGCGGGGCCGGCAGCGGCGTCCGACGGCGCATGCTCCGCGGTGGGGTTCCCGTACGCCACCAGGTGCGGGGAGATCAGTCGACCTCCATTGGAGAGCGCCGCGTAGGCGGCGATAATCTGCAACGGAGTGGCCGCGATTTCCTGTCCCATCGGAACCGAGCCGGTCGAATACGAGTTCCATTTCCGCAGCGGCCTGACCAGCCCTGTGCGTTCGCCGGGCAATTCGATCCCGGTCGGACGACCGAATCCAAAATCGAGAGCCGCCTGATGCAACCCGGCATTGGTCAACCGCAGTCCGATTTTGGCCATCCCGATATTGCTCGACTTCACCAGAATGTCGGCCACGCTGAGCGGGCCATACTTGTGGTGGTCGTGCAGGACGCGACGCCCCATCCGGAATTCCCCCTGCTCGCAATGGAAGATTTCGTCGGCCCGGATGCAGCCGCGCTCCAGCGCCTTGGCCACGACAAACGGTTTGAACGTCGAACCGGGTTCATAGATGTCGGCGATGGCACGGCACTTCCAGGCATCGGCGACGGCCAGATGCGGCTGATTGGGATCGAACGTCGGGCGCGAGGCCATCGCCAGAATGTCTCCCGTGAGGGGATCCAGGACGATGGCGCAGGCCGATTTGGGTTTCCAGCGCTCCATCACCTCGTCGAGCGCCCGCTCGGTGTAGACCTGGACCACGGCATCCAGCGTGAGCACCACCGTTTGGCCATTCTGAACCGGCGACCGCGACGTTTCGCGGACTTCAATCACCCGACCCCGGGCGTCCTGAACCAGCTCGCGGACGCCGTCCCGGCCGCGCAGCAAGTCATGGCAGCTTTGTTCGATGCCGCCACGCCCCACTCCGTCGACATCGCGCAGACCGATGACCTGCGCCGCGCACGACTCCTGCGGATAGTGGCGGCGGAACTCGTCGCGAAACCCCCAGCAGCCCTCTGGCAGTTTCAACTGGCGGATGCGGTCCGTTTCGTCGTCGCTGAGCCGCCGCTTGACCCACAGAAAGTGCCGCCCCGGATGCCCCGCGATCTTTTCGAACAACAGGTCGGGATCGAGTTGAAGCGCTTCGGCGATCTGCCGGGAGATGTCCCACCCGCGCTCGATCCGCGAAGGAACGACAAACAGACTGCGGACGGTGACCGACGTGGCGAAGAGGTGTCCGTAGCGATCCACGATGTCCCCCGGCCGGGCTGGGACCGCTTCTTCGAGGACGTGCTGGCGGGAGGCGAGCCGGACGAACCGCGGACCGTCCGTCAAATAGAGTTGCAGCAGCCTCCCAATCAGCAGCAGCCAGGCGACGAGCAACCCGGTCGCGACCAGCCGTTCGCGCCAGGGAGATCGGCATCGCGGATGGGGAGCAAGGGACATGGCAGGGGAAGCGCAGTCGGCGGCATGAACGACGGAAAGGACGCCGGACGGAACCAGGTCAACACGCCCTGGGGGATGCGATGGATATCGGCCGCCGGCCGACCGGGGGATGATGGACCCTTCCGTGCGGGGGCAGCTTGCGGTTTGCGCGGCTTGCGCCGCGAGGCCGGTTGCGCGGGGCGTTCCGGTTGCGCCGGCGCCAGCCAGGCGGGATCGAGTTCATCGATCAGGCGGCCGGGGGCGCCCAATTGCTGGGCGGTGGCGCGCGTGGAGACGTAGCGCTCCTGCAACAGCGCCAGACGATAGGACTGGCGGCTGACGGCCCGTTTGAGCTGCAAGTTGCGCTTTTCCAGCACGGTTCCCGCCAGCGAAATCGCCACCACGAGCACCAGTGCCGACCCGAATCGGAAGAACATGCTTCCGTTATCGTCTGCGGACCGCCTCGGGAGCGAGGCTCAGGCGACTAGCGTCCGCGGGAAGCCGGATGACGGTGCCGACGGTCAGGTTTTCGTGACTGGAGAGGATGTCGCGGTTCTGTTCAAAGATCTCATTCCACCGGGAAGCGCGCCCCAGATGTCGCTGCGCGATGCCGCTCAGCGTGTCGTCCGCGCCGATCCGGTACATCGGTTCTCCGGCCTTGCTGTAGAAGTACCCGGCCGCAGCCGGTTCGGCGGTTGCGGGTTTGGAAGAGCCGGTCCGCGAGGGCGAGTCTTCCATCCAGGGACGGTCATCGGCTTCTGCGGGGGTTCGATTCTGGGATGGCGTGACCCCCGATTTGTCGATCAGCTCCGAATACTGCTTCTCGAGAACCGCCGCGGGAGGAGTGGCAATCTGCATTCCAGGCCGCAGGCGGGTCGGATCCGGGATTCGTTCCTGATTGTGCCGGGCCAGTGCCTGGAAATAACGGCTGGAGCCATACAGCTTGCGGGAGATCGTCCAGAAGTTGTCATTGGGGGCGACGGTGTAGGACTCTCCCTGGAGCGCCGGCTTGCGCCCGGATTCGGCGCGCTGCGGGTTCCTGCCCCGCTCTTCGATCGGCTGCGTGTCGCGCGGCATGATCCGGGTCTCCACCGGGGTGGAGCGGGACGCCACGGAACGGGGGCGGATCGGGACGCGGTTTTCATCGGACGAGGCCAGATCGGAGGCGTCCTGCGGTCCCTTCAGTTTCGGCCGCGCCGTTTCATCAATCACCCAGTCGTCGTCCGAGTCTTCCGGAGGCACTTCCCCATCGGGCGTCTCTTCCGGGCGGATGACCACCGTCCGACTGGCGGCTCGTTGCCCGGTCAGCTCCTCGGGTTCAAACCCATCGAGCGCCTCATCGGACGAAAGTTCCGGCAGGCTGTCCCCCTGCGATCCGTCCTCCGTTGCGTCAACCGTCGTGATGGAACGCGGATCGGACGCAAGCCGCCGACCGGTTCCCTTGGCGTTTTTTCCCTCCTGGCGGCCTGAAGGCCGAGCGGGAGTCGCAGGGGAATTCCGCAGGGGATGGAGCCGGGCCGGTGCGGCCCCGTCGCGGGGTGTCCCGCGGCCGGGCGCCGGCAGCATCCGCGGTGGAGGCTCGTCAGCATCCGGTTCGGACTGGTCCGCGTCGGGTTCATCCAGGTCGAGAGGAAGTTCCAAGGAAGTCTCGGAGTTGTCGCCAATGTGCGCGGCTTGGGCGCGCGTCCCGCGCGCGGCGATCGGCGTGGCGTCGGCACCGTGCCGGGCCACCCTGGGGATCGAGTGAGAGCCGCTCGAATCGCTGTCGTCGAATGGCTGCGAAAACGGATCGTCGGTCTGGGAGTCGTCGTCGGTTCCGGCGGGATCGGATTGGGCCACATTGTCGTCAGCAGCCGCTTCCGGATTGCCGGACGATGCGCTGTAGTGTTGCCAACCGAAGTAACCTCCTGCTGCCAGTCCCAGAGCGAGCACCCCCATTCCCAGAACGCGGGAGATCGATCCGCGCGGCTGCGCAGGGGCCAGGCCCCAATCCATCGGATTCGTTTTGCGCTTGTCGCGGAGAGCCGATTCTGCCGGAGCCGGGCGTTCTGAAGGGGAGCGTTCGGGAGCGGCCCGGTCGGTTGCAGGGCGATCGCTGACGGCACGTTCTCCCGGTCGCGTGAGGGATTTTTCCGGGTTTCCGCCGAGAGGGACTCCGCCAATGGGACTGCTTCCCAGGGGCCGGTCAGCAGCGGAGGTCCGCTCCGCGGGGGTGAGCGCGGGGCGGCTGGCGGGGATCAGCGGCGAGCGCTCCATGGCCCCTTGAGGAAGGCGCTCCGAGGGAGCTGGCGTGCCGGTGGGCTCGGTCGGCCGCGGCACGGGGCGCTCATAGGGACGGGGCGTCACGTCGCTGGGACGCCAGTCCTTCAGCAAATCTTTCTCGCCGCTCGCAGCTTGGCTGAGCGGGAGCGCGGGTTGAGACGCAGTTCGGCTGCCGAGGGGGCCACCGGTTTCGGGCTGAGGAGTTGCCATGACTTCGACTCGCGAAAGGCCTGTTTGACGAGGCGGTCTTCCAGGGAATGAAAACTGATGATGGCGGCGATTCCGCCCGGTTTCAGGCACTGACTCAGGACGCTCTGCAAGGTGGTTTCCAGGTGTTCCAGTTCATGATTGACGGCGATCCGCAGCGCCTGAAAGATGCGGGTCGCGGGGTGTCTTTCGTCGCGCTGCGAAGACTGCCGGCGGGAGCCCAGGACCGCCTGAACGAGCTCTCCGCTGGTGGCAATCGGGTGCGACTGGCGGTGCTGAAGGATTTGTCGGGCGAGGCGGCGACTGTGCGGCTCTTCTCCGTAGCGGTCGAGGATGTCGGCCAATTCCTCTTCGTCGACGCGGGCCAGCAACTGGGCCGCCGATTCTCCCTGGCGCGGGTCGAACCGCAGATCGAGCGGCCCATCCGCCTGAAAGCTGAAGCCCCGCGCGGGGTCGGCCAACTGATCCGACGAGTAACCCAGGTCGAGCAGCAGCCGATCAACCGCCGGAATCTGCAACTGGGGGAGTACCCGGGGCAACTCGGCATAACTGGCCTGAACGAGGTGGACGGAAGGGAGGGAGAGATGACGGGCCGCAATGTGCAACATCATCGCATCCCGGTCAAGACCGATCAGCGTTCCACCAGGGTCGAGCTTTGTAAGAATTACACGACTGTGCCCTCCGGCCCCCACGGTTCCATCGACCACGGTCAGGCCGGGGGCCAATTCCAGTGCCTGGATCGTCTCGCGCAGGAGCACGGGAACATGGAGGGAGCGCCCGGAAGGAGCTGAGCCTGCCAGCGGCATGGGGAACCTGAAGAATGCGGAGCGGAGCGCGGACCGGCCGCAGGGCGGCGCGCTCCTGACCGCCGCGAATCAGACGAACGGAAATTATTCGCCTCGGGCAGATTCCATTCCACCCCACACGAGGCAAATAATCTGGATGCGACACTGCTGTCAGGCCATCCCGTCCGTCTTGGGCAACCCTCCCTGGCGCCCCAGATGCGCTCCCGGTTCACGGCGGCGCATGCCTCCCTTGGTCAATGCGGTCTGAATCACTCCAGAGCCGCGTCGGCGATCTGGTCAAAACCGGCGCTGGTTTGTTCGAGGAAGGTGCTCCAGGCCGCCGCATCCCAGAGTTCCATGTGGTCTTGGACTCCCAGCAGGACAACGTCACGTTTGAGCAGGGCGAAATCGACCAGCCGCTCCGGGATGCGAATTCGCCCCTGAGCGTCGAGATCGACTCGTTCCGCGCGCGAATAAAACAACCGCTTGAAATGACGCACTTGAGCCGGCTGCGAAGTTTTCTTGGCCATCCGGCGTGCCAGCCGTTCGAATCCGGCGGGCGAATAGATCAGCAACGATTTCTCGGTTCCAGGGGCGACGAACAGGCTCGCCAGGTCCGTCTCCCCAAAGTCATCCAGCAGCCGCTTGGGAACCGCCACCCGCTGTTTTTCATCGAGCGTGCGGGCGATCGTTCCCGATAACACCATTTTTCACCACTTTGCCCCACTGGTCCCCACAACGGCCCGAATTTAACATCATCTCCCCAATCGTCAAGTGAAATTCGACCACTTTTTTTTCGGATTTCAAAAGTAATTTCCGAACCGGTCGAAAGCGGGTTCGCTGGCGCCGGCACGCAACGCCGACGCGCTATTGCGGCGAATCGATTTTGGATTGGTTTTACGGGCAAAAAGACAGGGCTGGAGCCGATTGGCTCCAGCCCTGTCCCTTGGCCATCTCACGCATCGTCGTTCAGGATCGTCCCCAACCCCTCTCCATCGGTGATGACTCCCTTGAGGGGATTGCTCAGCCGCACAAAGAACGTTTCATCCGGTTCGCGCGTGGTGTCGCCAACCAAAGAAATCCAGATGGTTTTCTGCGTTTCTCCCGGATTGAACGTCAGCGTGCCGCTGCTGGCCGCGTAATCCTCGCCGGCGATGGCGGTCCCGTTCACCGTTGTGTACGCGACCGTCACTGTGTTGGTCGTGGGCTGCGACAGCGTGACGGTGAACATGGCCACCGCCCCAGCCGAATCCAGCGAGAATTCCACTGGCTTCAGCTTGTCGACTTTCACCTGGTTGACCGTGCGCCAGTCATCCTGCAGGATGCCGCCGGTATCTCCAGAGTTCGGGTTCCAGGACCACCAGGTCCAACTGATCCCCAGTTGCCCGCCAGAGAGGTCCGATGCGCCGTCGCCGTTGAGGTCACCCTGAATGTACGTGATCATCTTGTCCAGCCACTGCTGATCCGACGTGGTGGCCAGCCGCGTGCCGAATTCACCCAGCAGGATCGGAGCGGTCCCCTGGCGGAACAGATATCCCCAGGAGGCGTCCCAGACCGCCGGCAGGTTGTTGGGATAGTTGGGATCGCTGAACCATTGCTGCTGGTAGATTGACGCCGGATAGTCATGCGGCGAATAGACCAGTCGGCCGGCGGTATTGAGCCGCACCGGGTAATCTCCGGCGTTGGACAGATTCCCCCCCCACCAGTAGTTCCCCGATTTGCCGTACTCCACTCCCTCCACAAGGATCAGCAAATTGGGATTGGCCCCCAGCACGGCGTTTCCGGCACGCTCTGCCGCCAGTCGCCAGTCGGTGGCGCTCCCGTCTCCCCACAGCGCCGGACCATGCGGCTCATTGTGCAGGTCGGCGCCGATCACCGTGGGATTGTTGGCATAGCGTGTCGCCAGCATGGTCCAGTCGGCGATCCAGCGACTCTCCGGATAGGCGCTGGTGTACCACAGGCCGCTCCCTTCCGCGCCGTCACCAGCCCCCGAGCGGTGATGGTCCAGAATGATCCGCAGGCCGAGCTGTCCCGCGTAGGAGACGATCTTGTCCATGATCTGCAGGCCGGTGAGTCCCTGGAGATCGGGGTTCTTGTTGAAATCGATCCCGTTGGGAGTGCTGCCGGTGTCGAAGAGTTGGTTGGAAAACGGCAGCCGGATGACGTTGAAGCCCAGTTGCTTCATCTGGTCCATCATCTCTTTGTAGCCCCGTGTCCACAGGCCGTGCGGCGCGTAGGTGGAGGTCTCCATGCCAAACCAGTTGACCCCCGCCAGACGGATCGGCCGATTGTTAGCGTCGACGATTTGGTTCCCCTGGGTGTGGAAATATCCAGTCGCCACCGATTGGGCGTTCCCTTCTGCCACCTGCGCGTCAGTGATCGTGATGTTGGGGATCACGGCGGCCGGTTGATCATCGTTCCGGACGACACCCCGCGCTTCGGCATCCGACAGGGTGGCATTGCCGGGGCTGCTCAGCGTGACGAAAAAGTCCTCGTCATTTTCCACCGTCACGTCGCCGTTCACCGTCACCAGGACCGATTTGGACGTCTGGCCGGGGCTGAAGGTGAGCGTGCCGCTGGCGGCGGCATAGTCGGTTCCCGCGGTGGCCGAGCCGTTGCGCGTGGCATACGCCACGGTGACCGTCTTGGTCGAGGCTTGCGAGAGAGTCACTGTGAAGCTGGCGGTTTTGGTGCCGCTGTCCCCTTCCTGGATCGAAACGTCGGCGATCGACAGCGACGGCAACTCGGCCGCGGCCCCCAGGCGGACCCCGTTCAGAATGTAGTTCGTGGGCTTGCTGGTGACATTGCCCGGCGAGCCGTTGAACCCGAATGACACCGATCCCCCCGCGGCGATCGTGGCGTTGTAGCTCTTGTTCTGCAGGACGTAGTGGTTGCCGACGTGGCTGACGATGTCGGCGTTCCAGATGTCGTTGATGCTGTACGGAAAATCAAATTCCAGTTTCCAGCCATTGATGGCTTTGGACGAGTTGTTTCGGATCGTCACTGAGGCGCCGAATCCGCTCCCCCAATCGTTGGTGATGGTGAATTCCACGCTCACCTGAGCGGACTGGGTGAACCGCTGGAGGACGATTCCCTGTGTGTCGCTGGCGCCCCCCGCTCCGCCGGCGAAGTTCCCGTCCCACGCAACGAGATAGTCCGTTCCCTGGGCGCGAACCGTGGGGCGTCCCTGCGTTCCGGCGATCGTGGCATTGGCCAGTCGCTCTTCGTCCGCTGTCGTCCCATCGGCATTGAATTCGCGGACATAGACTCCGTCCCCATCCGCCGCTCCGGCCCCCTGCCAGGCGACCACCAACCGACCGTCAGACAAAAAGGCGACCGACGGATCTGCCTGAGTGCCCGTTGTCGTCTGGCTGACGAGGAATTCCGGGCCGAGCGCCGTCCCGTTCAAATCGAACCGGCGCGCGACGATCCCCGAGCCGCTGCCATCCAGGCTGTTTCCGGTTGCCTGCCAGACGACGACCACCTGATTCGTTCCGTCGCGGGCCATGGCCGGTTGCTGTTCAGTTGCGGCCGAAGCCGTGTTGACACGGAACGAAGCCCCCAGGGGATTGCCGGCGCTGTCAAAGCGCCGGGCATAGATCGCGTTTGCGTCGCCGGTTCCGGCGCCGCTCCAGGCCGCTTGGAATCCGCCCCCCGGCAGTGCCAAGACCACCGCCTCCTGCTGCGCGCCGGCCAGAACATCGTTTACGCGGATTTCATTGGTTAGCGGGCTACCCGACGATTGGAAAACGCGGGCGAAAGCGTTTTGATTATCCCCCTGGCCGGCGCCGCTCCAGCCGACCACGAATGCGTCGGCGCTGACCCAGACAATCGATGGATCCTGTTGGATGCCGGATGTAGTCCCATTCACCCGGAACTCACCCGTCAGTGGAGCTCCGGAGCTGGAGAAGACCCGCGCAAAAACACCCCCTGCGCTAGTGTCCTGCGGATTGCCGGTGCTCTCCCAGGCCACGACAAATTTGCCGCCGGTGGTTCCCCCGGCGACTCCCACCACGGCGTTGCCGCGCGTGCCGGAGGTGGTCGTGTTGACGAGAACCTCGTTCCCCAACAGGTTCCCGTTCGCATCCATCCGACGGGCGACGATATTTGTAGAGACTCCATCGGCGCCAGGCGCGGTCCAGGCGGCAATCACGGTTCCATCGGCGGCAACGGCCAACGTCCGATCGCTCTGGGGAGAGAATCGCTGATCGCCGACAATCGTTCCATTGAGCAGCGTCTCGGGACCGGCGGCAGTGCTCGAGAGCAACTGCCGCTGTTCGAGCAGCGCGATCTGCGCCGCAATCTGCGACAGCGGACTGACTCTTCGCTGTCGCAACATGCCGCGATTTCTGAGCTGGAACTGACGATGGATTCCGGACAGCCAATTGGTGAGCAACATGCTTTCTCCCCTTCGTTCGAGATTCCGCGTTCCGTGGTGGCAGAATTGCCAGACCGAGACTTGCCTGCGGTCGGAGCGCCGGCTGCGAAAGAGAGCCGGACTCCGGCCATCGCTGATCGATGCGTGTTGGCGAACGCCGTACGGACATCAATCAGACGATCGCACCGCAACGCAACTTGCGGGCCAATGCCAAAAAAATGCGAAATGGTTTGGGAAAACACGCAGTTTTCACGAGCGGCGTCTCCCCGGTCTTGGCGCGTCGCACGGTCACTCCCCATGTGACCTCCCCTGTCCGAACCAATGACACAGCGCCCGCTGTCCAAAAATCGCGCAGAGAATTGCGAGCAATTTTGCACCAGCCTGAGACTCTGCGACAAGGCATTGGACATTCGTAGTACTGCCGCCAAACCGACCGGGAGGGCGAAGCTCCTGCCGAGCTACCAATGTGCATTCAACCACCGTGAGAATCGCCGATGGGCAGCCGGACGCTCTCGCCGAAAACCTGTCCCATCGCAACGGGGCGGTTCAATCGCGTGCCACCCACAGCGGCGGGTCACGGGGACGTTCGCCCTCCCGTGGCGCGGGGGCCTCAACGCACGCCGAAGCAGGCTGCGTCGCCCACGGGACGGGGAGGCTCCCGCCGAGAGTCCCTGGGATGCTTTCGCGGCGGGTGGACGTGAGAGGGGGCGACCGCGTAAGATGTCCGAATAAGCCCTTTTGGGCGTGGTCAGAGCAACTCCTGATTCCCACACGGTGACGGTCGTGGCAGAATTGACGGCGATTGGCGTGGAACCCCATCAGCGATGGCAGAAGCCGATTCCTGATGGCGAGCCGATCTGTCTGGGACGCGCGCCGCGGCAGGGGTGGCGAGTGCCTTGGGACATCATGATCTCGCGCGAACATGCCGAATTGCTGTGGAAAGACCGGCATTTGTGCGTGCGCTGCCTCGACACTGCCCGCAATCCGATCGTCTTTCAGAATCAGGCGACCAAGGAGTTTGTGGTCGGCGCCGGGGAGTCCTTTCGCATTGGCGCCACCCGTTTCGTCCTGTCGGAGCCGGTGGAGCCGGTGGCGGGCAAAGACCTGGTCGAAGAGCGTTCGTTCGGCCCTAATGACCTGAAGAACGTTCCGTTCCGCGACGCCCCCAAACAGATGGAGCTGATTTCGCGCCTGCCCTCCCTGATCGGCGCTTCGCGGACTGATGAAGAGTTCGCCGTGCGGCTCGTGTCACTGCTGCTGGAGGCGATGCCCAGGTCCGACATCGCGGCCGTGGTACGGTACGACGAAGGGGTCGCTCCCGACAAGGGGCAGCCGGCGATGATGCGGTGGGACAGCCGCAATGAACAGGTCGATCGCTTCATGCCCAGCCGCCGACTGCTGGCGCGAGCGCTGGTCGAGAATCGCAGCCTGTTGCACATGTGGGGAAAAGACGACTCGTCGGACGCTGCGTATACGGTCTATGGCAATCTCGACTGGGCGATCTGCACCCCGATCACGAATGAAGCGTGCCGGGGATGGTGCCTGTATGCCTCGGGACGGTCGGGATATGGAACCTCGGGAGACGATCTGAAAGGGGATGTGAAATTCACGGAGCTGATGGCGCAGTTCATCGGCTCGATCCGCCAGGTGCGGCAATTGGAGAAAATGCAGGCGGGGATGAGCCAGTTTTTTTCGCCCACCGTCCTGGAGACGCTGAACACCGAGCGGGCGAATATTCTGCTGAAGCCCAAAGAAAGCGACATCACGGTCATTTTCTGCGACGTGCGGGGGTTTTCGAAGATGGCCGAAAAATCCTCCGAGAACCTCCTGTACCTGCTGGAGCGAGTGAGCCAGGCACTGGGGGTCATGTCGCGGGGGATCGTCCGCCAGGATGGGATCATCGCCGACTTTCAGGGGGACGCGGCGCTGGGATTCTGGGGCTGGCCGGTGACGCTGATCGATGGTCCGCTTCCCGCCTGCCTGGCGGCACTGGAGATTCATTCCGAATTCAGCCAGGCCGCGGCGCGGGCCGATGATCCGCTGTCGGGCTTTCGGATTGGGATCGGCATCGCGCACGGTCGCGCGGTGGCTGGCAAGATTGGTTCGGACCAGCAGGCCAAGGTGGGGGTGTTTGGACCGGTGGTCAATCTTGGATCGCGTCTGGAAGGGATGACCAAGCAGATAGGCGTGCCGATTTTGATCGACGAATCGACGGCGCTGCACCTCCGCGACGCGCTCCCCCGCAACCTGGGTCGCTGTCGCCGACTGGGGCGGATCCGCCCGTATGGCATCGATGCCGCGCTGATGGTCAGTGAGTTGCTTCCGCCGGAGAGTCAATGTCCGGAAGTTTCCGATCAACAAATCGCGCAGTTTGAGTCGGCAGTTGACGCCGTGGTCCAGGGAGACTGGGGACAGGCGCGGTCGCTGTTGCAAACGCTTCCCGAAGAGGATGGCGCACGGGCGTTCCTCGCCGATTTCCTCGCCCGGCATCACGATTCTCCGCCAGCCACCTGGGACGGCGTGATCACCCTGGCGATGAAATGACATGAACATCAAAATCATCGAATCGGCAGGGAGCGGCGCCACGGGGCAACAGGTGTTGATTTCGTATGTCTGCAACGAGACAGTGGCCATCGACGCCGGTTGTCTGGGGTTGATGACTCCGCTGGATTCGCAACGCCGAATCCGGCACATTTTTCTGTCGCATTCGCACATCGACCACACCGCGTCGCTTCCGTCGTTTCTCGACAATGTCTACGTTCCCGGACCAGAGAGCGTGGTGATTCATGCCCTGCCCGACACGCTCGACTCGTTGAAACGGGATTTCTTCAACGACCGGGTGTGGCCCGATCTGTTGCGACTGTCGCGTGCCGAAACCCCCTTTCTAAGGCTGCAGCCGCTGACGCCGGAACGTCCCGTGCAGGTCGATGGCCTGAGCATTACCCCGTTGGAGTTGAATCATGTCGTCCCGACCGTGGGGTTCGTGATCGCCGATGCTCACGGGGCAGTGGCGATTGTCTCCGACACCGCCCCCTCCGAGCGAGTCTGGGAGGCGCTCAACGCCCTCGACAACCTGCGGGCCGTGTTCCTGGAGGCGAGCTTTCCCGAGTCGATGGCCTGGGTTGCCGAAAAAGCAATGCACCTGACGCCGCTGTTGTTCCGCGGCGAACTCGCCAAACTGCGCCGGTCCGTCCCCACGATCGCCGTGCATTTGAAGCCGGCGTATCGTGAGGCCCTCATCGAAGAACTGCACTCCCTGCGGCTGCCGCAGTTGGAAATCGGCGTCCCGGGAGCGATGTATCGGTATTGAGGTTTTTTGGAGTGCGGCGATTCATCGCCGCTTTTTGTTTGTTGTGGGAACGACGTCCGAAGATTAGTTGCAACATTGGCCGATGGTGTGGTTTCGCGCTGGGGGCGTCGATTCTGGAAGAACGTAAAGCGGGAAAAATTTCCCGCATTCCATAGCTTTCTGTTGTTTAGAGTGAGGCGCCGGGTTTCACGGCGAAGACGCGGACGCTGGCGGCGTAGTCGTTCACGTTGTAGCGGCGGAGCAGCTCGGCCAGGCGCGAATGGAGTGCCGCTTCGGGCGCTCTCGTTGGCGGAGGCGAACAACAGCCGGTTTCGACAATCGTCAGGCCGCCCACGGCGGGCATCGCGGGTGAACAGCAGCCTGCCTGATTCTCGACTTGGGCGTAGGCGTTCAGGTCCGTGCCGGAATCGATGATCTGCACGTGCGCGAAGCCCGACTCGCGCAGTCCGCGCTCGTAGTCAGCCAGCGGGATTGCTCCCGCAATGCAGCCGACGTAGGCCATCAGGTCATCGGCCAGTTCCTGCGGGAGCGGTTGCTTGAGAGCGATGTCGCTGATCGCCAGCCTCCCTCCCGGTTTCAAGACCCGCGCCGCCTCGCGAAACACCGCCGGTTTGTCGCTGGCCAGATTAATCACGCAGTTGCTGATGATGCAGTCCACCGAGTCGGGAGCCAGCGGCAAGTGATCGATCGCCGCCAGGTGAAACTCGACCGGGGCCAGCGCTCCCCCGGTGGCCGCTTGGACGGCGTTGCGACGTGCCAACTCGATCATCTCGGGAGTCATGTCGATTCCGATGGCCCGCCCGGCCGGCCCGACCTTGGCCGCTGCCAGAAAGACGTCCAACCCGCCGCCGCTCCCTAGATCGACGACCACTTCTCCCGGTCGCAGCGAAGCAAACGCCGTGGGGTTGCCGCACGAGAGCCCCATGTTCGCTTCGGCCGGGATCGAAGCGAGTTCCTCGGGGGAATAACCGAAGGCGCGGGCGACGGCCCGAACGCCGTCGTGCTCGGACGAGAGTCCGCTGGAGGCGACTGCCCCGTATTGAGAGCGGATCGCGTGTTCAATCGATGCAGACATGGGGTCAACCAAACTTCGTGGCGATTCGATAATGACCGAGGAGTGTCGGAAAAACGCTGTGCGCGGAACCGAAGCGCGACGCTACGCCACGGTGATGTGCTGCACTTCCAGGGCGGGAAGTTCCACCAGGGCAATCGTGTGCGGCGTCGCGCGAAACAGCGCGCCGGGATTGAGCACCAGCGTTTTTCCGACCCGATGCTGCCGGGGAACATGTGTGTGCCCATAGCAGACCAGATCATACTCCCCCGAATCGATCGTTGCCTGAAATCGGGATTGATCGTCGCTGTGCAGGAAGGCGATTTCGGTACCCTCCAGTTGCAATGTCCCGAATCGGTCGTGGCACGTCTGCCCCGCCTCGTGAATCGCCTGGGAGAGCTCGGCAGTGTCGTAATCGACGTTGCCGAATACGAAATGGGTCGGCCATTCGGCAAACAGCGGCACAATGTCGGTCGAACCGATATCGCCGCAATGCAAAACCACCTGGGCTCCGTGCGAACTGATCAGCTTCACGGCCGCCGCCGTGTAAGCCAGTTGTCCGTGTGTGTCGCTGACGACGGCAAGACGCATTTGACGTTCGATCCATCCAGACCGGCAATGGGAAACCGATCGGCCACCCGGCACGATCTAAGGCTTTCACTACTGGCACAGGTTACCGGAAGTGGGGCCACCAGTGCCAGTCCGGCGGGCGATTTGGACTGGAGGTGAGACGGCGGGGCTGTGCCGGCGGAGGATGTCGCCGGGGGACGGACGAGAAACGGGACCGGCGTCCGGTGAGTCGTTGCGGTTGTGATGGTGGCGGGGGGTTAGCGCTGGGGACGTCGCTTCCTGAAGAACGAAAAGCGGGAAAAATTTCCCGCACTCCAGGATCAACGCGTCTTCGGAGCGCGAGACGTTCCCTTGGGACGGGCGGGGGGCGCCTGCTCTCCCTCGTCGTCAGCGATCGGTTTGGCCGTGTTTCGGGAAGCGCCGGCGGCGCCGGTCTGTCGGACCGGGCCGGTTCCATTGGCTCCCTGTCGCGTGGAATTCGTCTTGCGTTCCCCGCCGCTGGAAACGCCGGTCAGGTAGTTGTCGACGCGCGCCTCATCTTTCAGCTTTGAGAAAACCCTGGCCACCGATTCTTGAACCTTTTCTTCGCGGAGTTGCTCCACGAGAATGTCTTTGACTTCTGCGATATTCGTGACGGTTGGCTCGGTCCGCCCTTCACACATGAGAATGATGAATTGATTCAACCCGACCTGGATGACGGCGGAAATCTCTCCCTCTTTGAGCTTGAAGGCGGCCTTTTCCAAATCGGGAGAGCCGGCGTACTTGGGAATCGGGGGGATCATCCCTTCCAGCGGCCGGCTGGAGGGATCGATCGAGTGTTCGCGAGCGAGGCGTCCGAATTCGTCGGGATTGGCGACCGCCTGCGTCCACACTTCATTGGCGCGCCGCTGATTGTCCATCACGATGGCGCGGGCCTTGACCCGGGCGCCGTAATTGCGGACGAAGGCCTTGTTGATGTCTTCCTTGGTGACTTCAACCTCTTCCCCGGCCAGCTTCTTGAGAGCCAGCATCGGCCAGATGATGTCGCGTCGGTTCTGAGAGGGGGAGACGTTCCGTTCGGCCTGCAGCATCTTCTCCCATTCCATCTTGTCGAGCCCGAATTTCTGGGCTGTCTTCAGGATTTCGGCTTCGATTTCCGCTTCTGCGACTTCAATTCCCTGGGCATCGCACGCCTGTTGGATGATCCGGCGGTTGATCAGGTTGTCAAGAATTTCCTTGCCATAGCGATTGACGCATTCGGCAGCGAGCTCATCATACGAGATGATCTGGTTGCCGACTTTGGAGACCGCCTTTTGACGCTGGCCCCCCTGTGCGGCGGCGTCCGACGTGGTGGCGCGACCGGCGGCAGCCCCTTTGGCGCCAGCGCCGTCTTCCGGATAGGCGGAGGTGGGACGGGCCACCTGAATCGCGACTCCGGCAATCAGCAGCGCCACGGCCGTGCCGGCGATCAACAAGGTCCACTTCCTGCGGGGCGATCCCGCCACTGCGTGAGTCCGTTCACTCATAACCCAAGTCTCCCCTGAAAAAAAGAGCCTGCCCGTTTAAGATCGCAGGCAGATGCGGGACCGTACTTCCATGCCGGGGGCGGACTTATAGGAGTCGCTTCAAAATTCGTCAAGCGGGGTTTTTCTGCCGGACGCGATTTCGCGATTTTCAGATTTCGACGAGCTGGCTGCGATTCATGGCGCAGGTTGACGTTGCAGCAATTCGACGCCCCGCATAACATCCA
Organism: Planctomycetales bacterium; assembly: GCA_046152955.1. GTDB lineage: Bacteria > Planctomycetota > Planctomycetia > Planctomycetales > Planctomycetaceae > SIAF01. Next base: position 23,798 of record JBJXGA010000498.1, read on the forward strand.
GCCCAACTTCAAGATGGACCGATTTTCGCCAGCGTAAAGGAACCTGGAATGAGTTCGGGTTGGCTGGAGCACCGACGCTTTCGCATTGATGGACCACATCCTCCCGCCTCCGGGAGAGAGCCGATTCCTCCACGGACAGGCGCCCTGGAGCCGCTGGTCGGCCAGTCCCCGCGACTGCAAGGGGCCATTGAGCGGACGCGCGACTGGCTCCTGGACCAGCAGTCGCCGGAAGGTTACTGGGTGGGCGAGCTCGAGGGGGACACGATCCTCGAGTCGGAGTACATCCTGCTTCTGGCGTATCTCGGACAGGAGCGCTCGGCGGTGGCGCGACGCTGCGCCAACTACATTCTCGATCACCAGCTTCCGGATGGGGGCTGGGCGATTTATCCCGGCGGACCTCTGGAAATCAGCGCGTCGGTCAAGGCGTATTGGGCGCTCAAGATCACCGGTCATTCTCCGGAATCGGAACCGCTCGTGCGCGCCCGGCAGGCGATCCGCGCTGCCGGGGGGGCCGAGCGGGTCAACAGCTTCACCCGCTATTACCTGGCGCTCCTGGGAGTGATCTCTTACGATCAATGCCCGGCGGTCCCTCCCGAGATCGTGCTGTTGCCCTCCTGGTGCCCGTTCAACATCCACGAGATGTCGGCCTGGTCGCGGACGATCCTGGTGCCGCTCAGTCTGTTGTGGGCCTACCGGCCGCGGCATGAACTCGCTCCTGAACACGATATTCCCGAGCTGTTCTTGGACTCTCCGGCGGCGCTGCCGATGAGCATGGGGCCGTCAGAGGTTGTCGATCCCCTCAGTCGTCCCGCGCGGATCGATTGGAACCGCTTTTTCAACCGCATCGATCGCGCCTGGAAGTTCTGCGAACGGTGGCGTCTGACCCCCTTGCGCGGGTTGGCGATTCGCCGCGCCGCCGACTGGATGACCCAGCGGTTTGAAGCCAGCGACGGACTGGGGGCAATCTTCCCGCCGATCATCTGGAGCGTGGTGGCGCTCAAATGTCTGGGACATGCGGAGGACTCGCCGCTCGTGCAGGGGGCGCTCCGCGAGCTGGAAAAACTCTCGATCCGCGAGGGAGAGTCGGTGCGGCTGCAGCCGTGCAAGTCCCCGGTGTGGGACACGGCGATCGCCACGATCGCGCTCCGCGACGCGGGGGTTCCGGCGACGGCCGAGCCGCTGCGAAAAGCGATCGACTGGCTCCTCTCCAAAGAGGTCCGCGCGCCGGGAGACTGGACGGTCCGCAGCCGCAACAAGCAACCGGGAGGCTGGTATTTTGAATTCGAAAATCAGTTTTATCCCGACGTCGACGACACCGTGATGGTGTTGATCGCTTTGTCACGGTGTCTGCCGGAAGGGGACGACGGCGCCTGGCGGACCACGTTTCTGGTGGAGGATTTGGCGGGTGCCGAGTCGGACGGGGGAGGGGTGGTCGTGTCGCGTCGTGGCGGAGCCGGCTCGGAAGCGCTCCAGGAATTGGAAGCGGCGCGGCCCTTGGTCGAGGCGATGTCGCGCGGCGCGCGGTGGGTGGCGGGAATGCAGAATCGGGATGGCGGCTGGGGAGCGTTCGATCGGGACAATGACCGCGAACTGTTCACGCGCGTTCCATTCGCTGACCACAACGCGATGATCGATCCCAGCACGGCCGACCTTACTGCGCGGGCGCTGGAGGCGTTTGCCGCCTTGGGGATGCCGTCCGATCATTCGATCGTCCGGCGGGCGCTCGATTTCGTCTGGCAGCGGCAGGAGCCGGACCATTGCTGGTTTGGACGCTGGGGAGTGAATTATCTGTACGGGACGTGGCAGACGCTGGTGGGGCTCACTGCGATCGGCGTTCCCGCCAGCGACGCGAGGCTGCGTCGCGCCGTGGCCTGGCTCAAGCGCCACCAGCACGACTGCGGAGGGTGGGGAGAAACGCCTCGATCCTATGACGACCCCTCGCTCCGCGGCCAGGGCCCCCCGACTCCCTCTCAGACCGCCTGGGCTCTATTGGGGTTGTGCGCCGCGGGAGAGGCCCACTCCGCTGCCGCCGAAGCGGGGGTGCAGTATCTGCTCGACACGCAGAACGAGGATGGCACCTGGGACGAAGAGCCATTCACGGGGACCGGGTTTCCCAAAGTCTTCTACCTGCGCTATCAACTGTACCGAATCTACTTTCCCCTGATGGCGCTGGCCCGCGTGTCCCGCTTGCGGGGAGAAGGGCCGGGAAGGATTGAATCGGGGGAATGGACCGTGGAAAACGCCGAGTGACGGAAAGCGCCGCATGACCAGCCCTCTTCAAATTCCGCTGCACCCAGGCTATCAGCTCCGGCGCGACCTGCGTCGCCACTGGGCTCTATTCCTGGGGCTGGCGGTGGCCTTGTCGATCTGGTGCGCAGTGGACGTGGCGCGGCGGGCAATCGTCGATCCACAGAAACCGCATCTGCACATGACCGACTTTACGGTGTACACCGAGGCGGGAGCGGCGTTCTTTGACGGGCGCGAACCGTACGACGTGTCCAACATTCGCGGCTGGAAATACCTTTACCCCCCCCTGTTTGCCCTGCTGGTCGCCCCGTTGGCGGCGCTCAGTCCGCCGTGGCAAGCGACGGTCTGGTTCGGCCTCTCGTCGCTGATGGCGCTGGGGTGTTATGTCGAATGCCGACTCCTGCTGGAGAGACTGTCGAAGGGAACAGGGACAACAGACCGCTTAGCCGATGACCAGGAACAATTCTGGATTCCCCACTGGGAAATGGCCACCTGGATTCTAGCCCCGCTGTTCCCCATCCTGAATTGCCTGCAGCGCGGGCAAATGGGACTGGCGATCCTGTATCCGCTCTTGCTGGGTTTTCGGCTCGTTTGTCGCGGGAGTTCGTGGCCCGCACTTTTGGGGGGAGGAATTCTGCTCGCGTTGCCGATTGCCCTCAAAGTCACGCCGGCCCTTCCTGTCGCGTGTGTACTGGCGACGTTGATGGTGGCTGCCGGCCTGCGCCGTCGCGATCAATGGACTGACGGGGCGAACACCGATCGGGGAGCGCCGCGATTTTTCGGCCTTCAGACGGTCCATCCATCGACGACCGCCGAAATCTCTAACCAGTCGCCCGACGGAAGTCCAAAAACAAAGCGGCGGCTGGCCCTCTTCGATCCTTCGTCGCCGTCCGCTCCGATCAACCTGGTGGAGCCGACCCAACTCTCCTCCTTCGGGCGCGCCGTGTGGCCCCTGACCGGGGTGCTGGCGGGGGGAGCACTGTTCCTGTTCCTGCTCCCGGCAGCACTTCTGGGATGGAATCGAAATCTCGAACACCTGCAAACCTGGCATCAACGGGTCGGCTCGCGCATCAATGACGTCCGCAGCGACGACTTCGGTGAAAACGTGGCGTCGTTCCGCAATCAGAGCCTGATGAACGCCCTCTTTCGCTGCGGAAACTGGGTCTCGCATCAATTCCTGGGGGGGCCGGACGACGTCCGCATGGACGTGACGCGCGGCGAGATGCCCATGGACGCCCCGCTGGTGGGGCACATCCTGACAATAGTGCGGATCGCGGCGCTCCTGGCGCTGGGAGGAGTGATTTTCATCGCGGGGAGAACCGGCGCCCCCGGTCTCGCTGAACTGGCCTTCGGCCTGGCGGGAGTCGCCGCGCTGGTCGTTTCGCCCGTCTCGCGCGGGCACTATTACGTCTTCTGGTTGCCGGCGGTGGTTCTCTTGCCGCGCTGGCTGATCATTCAGGGACACCCCCGACGGGCAAGGTGGATGGCGACGATCCCGGCGGGCTTGACGCTGTTGCACTATGTGTTGCTCCCCTATGCCGGCCGGGTGGGACTGCTGGGGATCGGCGCCGCGGCGTGGTATTTCGCCGCGTGCTATCAGACCTGCACCATTCGCACCGCGTCCAACGCCCTGGAAGCGGCCCAGCGTGAGGAAACGCCGGAAGACCTACCGCTGGCCAGGGCGGCTTGATTAGAATCCATGCATGCCCAGCATGCGCCGCTCTGTGTACGTTGGTGTTGCGGCGGCCGCATCCCTTGCGTCCGTGTGGGCTGCGATCGCCTACATTGCCAGAGCCGACAGTATCCCACCGCCGCGCGTTGGCGAGAGAGTTGAACTCGTCATCGCCCGATGGGGAACTCCGGATTTCGACAGCCGTATCAACCGCGACGATCCTGACTCGCAGGAAACGAACTATCGGCTCGGCTATATGGCTCGCTGGGGCCGACGCCATCATCTCCGAGTGGAGAACGATGTTGTTGTGGAGGTCACTGAGTCGTCTCGGTGACTGTGCAGACCGCCCAAGGTCATTTCAGGATCCTTGCAAATTGAGCGGACGATGCTCAATTTGCAAGGATGACGAAACGGTGTTGCGAGAGTTTGTGAACGAACGATTCTTGAGAATCTGCGATTGACGTCGACCCCTGCGACCTTGTGTGGCAGGTGAAGCAGATTCACCTGGCTGGAACGGTCGAGAATCATCCCACGTGTAGAACCGCTCCCCCCTCCCCCCCGCAATCAACGCTAGTACGCGTGAAAACGCTTTGCCGCGGTGGGGAGGGGGGAGCGGTTCGTGAGCGCGGGAAACCGGGTGTGAATGGCGCAGGTAGCTGCCAGGCAGGCCTCCACTGGCACAAGGCCAGCGGGGGGCGGGCGATTGGTTCAGAGTTGCGTTTTCAGCCTGTCATCGAAACTGTTTTCGAATCACTTCGCGTCGGTGTCACGTCTGACTTTTGCGCAGGCCCGATTGGGGCGATCTGGTGGCGATCGCATTCACACCCAGGGCTCAAAGCGCCCTGGGCTTTCGAATCGCGCCGCGTTGTGGCTCACACGTCCGCCGACGTCGCCAACCGGGGTTGGATCGTTCTTGAGAAACGTTGTGATGCCCGCATGGCCCCCCTCGTGTCCAAAAATTCTGACAACTTGTCTTGACGCCTCCGACAACTCGTAGTAGACTTGTCTCCTACAGGTTGTAGTTGCGACATCAGGAGGGGTGGTCGTCCGGTTCCGGAGAGTGACAATTGGCGACGCGCAAGCAAGTTTTGAGTGACACCGAACTGGAAGTTCTCAAGTCCCTGTGGGAGGTGGGGGAGGGGACGGTTCGCGAGCTGCATGAGCGGCTGGCGGGGCAGGGGCGGCAGTGGGCCTACACCACGGTCCTCACCTTTCTGATGCGCCTCGAAGTCAAGGGATACGTCGTCAGCGACAAGGCGGGGATCGCCCACCGTTACCGTCCGGTTGTCTCCCGCGATTCACTGTTGCGGCAGAAACTGGTGGCGCTGGCGGATGAACTGTGCGACGGCACCGCCGCCCCTCTGATGCAGGCGCTCGTCTCCGAGCGGCATTTCTCCGCCGATGAAATCAGTCAATTCCGGAAGCTGCTGGACGAATTGGAACAGCAGTCCCCTGTTTCCCGTAAACCCAAACGAAAGCAGTGAGATGACGACTGCCATCTGGGTCATTCAAAATACTGCGTTGGCAACGCTGCTGGCGCTGGGCGTGACGGCCGCCTGCCGGTGGGGGAAACTCTCTCCCGCCATTCGCCATGCCCTGTGGCTGGTGGTCCTGATCAAACTCGTCACTCCCCCACTGGTCGAGATTCCGCTGCCGCTGGGGTGGTTGCTGCCTCCGTCCGGGGAAACGGTGAGTGTCGAGCGATCGGCCGCGGCTCGCGACAAACAAGTCAAACAATTCGTCGTGCCAGACACGCCTCGCGCCACGTCGGGCGAGACGCGTCCCGAACTCGCCCGCCAGGGTGAGCAGCCCTCGGACGGGGAGTCGTTGTTCGAGTCGTTCGAGGCCTGGACCGAAACACGCCGTGTGGAGGTCGCGGAGGCTGAGCCGATTGAGATGCCGAGGCGGGATGCCAATTCCCGGATCGAGGCCAGTGCCACGGTTCATCAGCACAGCATTTCGCCGGACGCGGAAACGGCGCACTTGCCTCCGCAGGATGAGGTCGCAGCAACCGCGCACTGGTGGAGCGCGCGGTCCTTTCCCGAATGGCTGTTCTGGGGATGGTGTGCGGGAACGGCGATTGTCGCGCTGGTGCAGGGGGCGCGGCTGTTCAACCTGTGGCGATTGATTGCGCACGGGAAGCCGGCCGACGAATCGTTGAGGGAGTTGGTCGCGTCAGCGGCCGCTCAGATGCGGATTACACCTCCGCCGCTGCGAGTCGTTGCCAAATTGGCGACCCCCGCGCTGTGCGCTTTCGGGCCGGCGACGCTCCTGTGGCCCGACCGAGCGCTGGACCAGTTGTCGCTGGCCAGCCGCCGCGCGGTCGTGCTCCATGAGTTGGCGCATCTGGCCCGCCGCGATCATTGGGTGAGCTGGCTGGAGCTGCTGGCGGGCTGCACGTGGTGGTGGAATCCATTGTTCTGGTACGTGCGACATCAGTTGCACGACAACGCCGAATTGGCGTGCGATTCGTGGGTGGTGGCGCTGCTGCCCGAAGGGCGAAGGGAATACGCCGAAGCCCTGATTGACGTGGCGCAAGGGCCGCAATGTCCGCAAGTTTCCGGGATGGTCCTGGGAGTTGGGGACGGTTCTCGAAAATTGATGGAAAGGAGATTGACGATGATTATGCGAGGCAATACTCGGTATCAAATTCCGCTGGCGGGACTGGTGTTGATTGGAATGGCGGGAATGGCGTCGCTGCCCGGATGGAGCATCGGACAGGAGCCCCCCGCCAGCGTTCCGGAGGCGCCGGTCAACCCTGTCGGAACGAGCGATCCAATAGTCCCCTCCAGGACCTCGGCGGCCCCGACGACAAACAGTTCCGACGAGGGAATACTGACCCCCACAAACAACCCGTTTGAATCGATTCCCTCCGCGCCCACCAGATCGACCGGCACGGCGCCCGCAGCAGGTAGACAAAATCCCAATTCGGTACCTTCCGACAACCCGGTCGCGCCGCGCACCACCGCCGTTGCGACCGACCCGAATGTGGTGACGCAGCCGATCCCCAAAACTGCCATTCCAATGCCTCGCTCCAGCGCGCTGCGCAAAACGCCGATCACTGTCAGTCCGCCGGTACGACTGGAGGATCCGACAGCGTTCCGTCGCCCCAAGCGGGCGTTCGATCCGCATGCAGATGTGATACGGCTTCAAGAGCAGATCGCGGTGCTCAGCGCCCAGCTCGAAGCGCTCCGGTCATCTGCAGCGGTCGGGTCGGATGGCCCCGCGGCCGTCGCTGTCCCGCGCAACTCAGTCCCCACCGACCTCGGCGAGCGATTGCTGCTCACCGATGCGACAGCCGATGTCCCAGGTGTTGGTGGACCGGCGCCCGGCACGCTGGACCGGTCTCCATCCATGAAATGGATCCCCAGTGAACTCGTCCCCCTCGCACGTTCTGCAACCCCCACCGACGACGAAGTGGTCACCGTGACAATCACCCGCGCCAGCTATCGGCTTTCCAAGGGACGTGGCGAGGTGCTGGCCAAGTTTCTGACGGAACACCTTAACGACGACGTGGAAGTCCGTGTGAAAGGGGACTTTCTGCAAGTCACGGCAACTCCGGAAGACCAGGCGGCAGTCGCCCACCTCATCCGCCTGGTGCAGCGCAAGGCACGTGCCGACGCCCCTCATCCGGCAACGGACCGGTTCGCACCTCCCATCAACGAGTTGCCTCGGCCCACCTCCAGCAACGTTCCGGCGAATCCTGATCGTACTGGCAACGCGCTCAACGAATTGGGCGACGCGCAGCTTCCCGTCAGTCGGTTGGAAGATACTGGAGTGCATGACGCCACGTTGGCGCCGAGTGACGCGCGTCTCCCCGCCAGCGACGTCCTTGTGGAGCCGGCCCCGTTGGAGAAACGGGCCCGTTAGTCCAAGAAGAACGGTTCCTCCCACTCCTCCCGGCCGCGGCACAGCGGGTGAGCGCACAACTGCGTTGACTGCGGCGGGGAGGGGGGCTCTGGTTCATGCGCGCGGGAACCGGGTGGCAACGTGCGCATGTAGCTGCCAGGTATCGCCTCCACGGACACCAGGCATGCCGGGGGCGGGCTCTTGATGAATCGAATTCCAGGACGTTACACAGACCCCATCCGGCTCGCCCGAACTGGTGAATCAGATCGTCGGCTAGACGAGCCCCCCCCGCCACTCACCGCCCCAGAAGCGACGCATCGCGCATATTCTGCTCCGCCACCTGGCGGCTGATCTGGCCGGCGCGGTACAGTTTGCGAACCGCTTCGTCGAAGCTCTGCATGCCGTCGTCGCGGTGGGTCATCAGGTAGTTATCGATGCTCTCCAGCTTGCCGCTGCGGATGGCATGGGCGATAGGATGTGAGTTCCACAGCACCTCCAGTGCCAGGTGTCGGCGGGCGCCCTTTTCAACGGGGGCCAGCAGACGCTGACTGACGATGGCCCTCAGGCTCATCGCCAATTGCGAGCGGATGTCGGACTGTGCCTCCTGAGGAAACAGGTCGGCATAGCGAGAAATCGCTCCCTTGGTGTCGCGCGTGTGCAGCGTGGCGAACACCAGATGCCCCGTTTCGGCGGCGCTCAGCGCCATCTGCGCCGTTTCGCGATCCCGAATTTCTCCCACCAGAATCACGTCGGGGTCTTGCCGAAGGCCGTACTTTAAGCCGTCGGCGAAGCTCAACACGTCAATCCCCACTTCGCGCTGCGTCAGCACCGAGTTGACTCCCCTGGGAAAGCGGTACTCAACCGGGTCTTCGACGGTGATGATCCGGTAACCCCCGGTTTGATTGAGCATGTGAACGAGCATTGCCAGCGTGGTCGACTTCCCCGAACCGGTGACGCCCGTCAGTACCACCAATCCGTCCGGAAGAAACGCCAGCCGCTCCGCCAGGGGAAGGGGAAATCCGGCCCACTCCCAATCCGGAATGGCGTGTGGCACGACCCGCAGACAAGCCCCCAGTTGTCGACCGGTGAAAAACAGGTTCGTTCGAAACCGCCGCGGCTCGGCGCCCAGGTCGACGCTCGCCGCGAAGTCGACGTTGCGCTCTAATTGCAGTCGCTCCCATGCCTCCTTTGGGCAAAGTCCGCGCAGCATCGGCTCCAATTCCTCTCCCGACAACGGCGGTACGTCCAGCTCGATCAACTCGCCATGCAACCGCAACACCGGGGGATGGCCGGGAATCAGGTGCAGGTCGGACGCGTCTTGCTCCACGGCCCGCTGGAGCCAGTGGCACAACCGCTCGGGAACCTGTGGCGGCTGTGAGGAGGAGTTCATCATGGAGGCACTCGCGCAGTTCTATCGGGGAACGATTGGTGGGCATTGTACCACTCTGGCCTGCGCAAACGAGTCTCGTATTTGATTGCAGGAGCGCCAGGAAGGCCATCAGTTTTGTTCGGACTCCCAGTGCTGCTCCATTCCAATACCAAAGGAAAGGCTTGGCGGTCGCACCCTTCAAGTGGTAGGCTGGAGTTGGTCGGCTTTCCAGACCTCATCGATTTCGGGGTCGGCCCGATTGCGGCTCCAGGTCCGAGATGCCGATGGAACAATTTCAGCCCCCCCAATTCGATCAGGAACCAGGGCGCTGGTCTGGCTGGGGCTCGCCGCTGATCTGGTCGGTGTTCCTCACGGTAGCCTTTTTGGCGTTTGAGTTCACCGCGCAGCCAGCCATTTCGGTCGTGGTTTTGTGCTGCAAATTTGGTTGGAATGACGCGGTCACCGGCTGGTGGCTGCGGCGGACCGATCCGTGGGTCGGCCGCGGGCGCGCCTGCTTCTGGTTTTGTCTGGCGTCCGCCGCCACCAAGGTCATCCTGGTGGCATTCGGGCTGATGATGCTGTTCGCCACGGCGCTGAAGGCCGTGGAAGGACCGCAACAACAGGGCCCGGGACGGAGACAGGAGTTGCCCCCCGGTTTCATGGCGGCGGCGGGGACGATGCTGGCGGGGCTGCCCCTGGTCACGATTCTGTCGGTCCTGGGGTGCCGGGCGGCGCGAAAGCACCGCGTTCAGGTCTGGGTCGATTCGACGCTGACAGCCTCCCGCCGCGCCCGAACCTGGCCTCCCCAAGTCGCAGGGGCCAGCAATTTTGCCAGTCTGGCGCGGCTGCTTATGATCTCAGTTCTCTGCGTCTGCCTGCCGTTGGTCTCCGTCTTGGCGGGCACGGCGACATTTGCAGCGCTGCTGCCTGTCGGTTTGCCGGGGATGGCCGCGAGTTTCGCCGCCTTCAGTGCGGGATTCCTGACGGCAGTCCTCTTCGCCTGGTGGCTGGTGCGACTTTGCAAGGGGGTCATCGCCGCGATCCCACAGCACTGCTGGGATCCCCGCCTGGAACAGCGCCATCTGGCGGAAGTCGCCGACCGGTCTTGACCCCCGGATGACTTCGGGATTACAAGTCGCTCGTCCCGGCAGAAGGGGAGGCAACCGCCAGGGGTGCGGCAGGTTGCGCATTGCATTCTGCACGACTCACTGAGGCATGGACGCCGCGACATGGACGCTTTGAAAGACTGGCTTCTTGATCGACCCAATGACACTGCCCGTCCGGAGATCGGCCGCGCCGTGCGCTGGGCGGCGCTCGTCATGGCAGCCCTCCTTGGCCTGGCGCCGCAGACAGGTCGCGGCGAAGCCCCGCGGGTGCGGTTCAACCGGGACATTCGCCCAATTTTGTCGGAACACTGCTTTGCCTGCCACGGCCCGGACGCGCGCCACCGCCGCGCGTCGCTGCGGCTGGATACAGAAGCGGGAATCAAAGCCGAGTTGGAATCGGGAATGCACGGGGTCGTCCCTGGAAACCCGGACGCCAGCGAACTCTTGGTCCGGATCGTCAGCGAGGACGATTCCGAGCGGATGCCGCCGCCGGAAACCGGCAAGCGTCTCACCGGCGAACAAACCGAGCTGATCAAGCAATGGATCGCGAAAGGGGCCCCCTGGGAGGGGCACTGGTCCTGGCAGCCGATCGGTCGCCCGTCCCCGCCGTCAATTCCACCGGACGACGGATCGCGCATCTCTCCCAGCCACCCGATTGATGCCTTCATCCTCAAGTCGCTGGCGGCGCAGGGGCTTTCGCCAGCCGCGGAAGCCGACAAAGCGATATTGATCCGGCGCGTGTTTCTCGACCTGCTCGGGCTCCCCCCCACATCGGCGGAGGTTGAGCTATTTCTAGAGGACGACGCGACTGACGCCTACGAACGGTTGGTCGATCGGCTGCTGGCGTCGCCGGCGTTCGGCGAGCGGCTGGCGATCGTCTGGCTGGACCTGGTGCGGTTCGCCGACAGCGTCGGCTATTTCGCCGACCAGACCGTCCGCATGTCCCCATACCGCGACTACGTCATTCGATCGCTGAACGCCAACAAGCCGTTTGATCGATTCACCGTTGAACAGCTCGCGGGAGACCTGCTCCCGGACGCGACGCTCGAGACCCGGATCGCCGCCGGATACAACCGGCTGGGACGGGTCAGCACCGAATCGGGGGTCCAGGAAAAGGAATACCTGACCAGATACGCCGCTGACCGGGTCCGGAATGCGGGAACGACCTGGCTGGGGCTGACGCTGGGATGCTGCGAATGCCACGATCACAAATACGATCCGCTCAGCACACGTGACTTTTACCAGCTTGAGGCATTCTTTGCTGACATCAAAGAACGGGGAGTCTACGACAAGGACACCCCCACCGGGATAGATTTTGGCCCGTCGCTCGCGCTCGGAACTCCGGCGCAGCAGCGGGAACTGGACGAGCTGACGGAAAAAATCGACCGCAAGCAGCGGGATCTGGAACAACTTCAACGGCAGTACGTGGAGGGGGGGGCGGATCGCCGCCGCGAAATCAGCGACTGGGAACGGGCCCTCAAGCGGTCCGAAGAATGGAAGGTCTTGCAGCCGCTGTCGGTGGTCTCCAGCGGCAAAGCGCGGTGCCGCGTTCTGCCCGACAAATCGATCCTGGTCTCGGGCGCCCGTCCCGAGACCGACACCTACACATTTAAGGCCCGCTCGCCACTGCGGAGTCTGACGGCGCTGCGGCTGGAAGTCCTTCCCGATCCTTCGCTGCGGAATCAGGGGCCGGGCCGAGGAGCTGACGGCAATTTTGTCCTGACCGGACTGACCCTCAGCATTTCCTCGCCGAACTCGCCAACTCCCCGTGAGGTTCCGTTCCGCGCCGCCAGCGCGACGTTTGAACAGACCGATGCGCCCGGCGGGATGGTCTCACGGGTTTGGAGTGCCGCGCTGGCAATCCAGCCCGACCCCCGTCGTCCCGATCTGGGGTGGGCCGTCACCGATCGACTCGGTGTCCCGCACCACGCGGTCTTCGAGACGGCCCAGGATGTGTCCTGCGGCCCCGACGGCGAGCTGACGTTCGTCCTGCGGCACAATCATGGAGATGCACGGACTCTGGGACGCTTTCGCATCTTTGTGACTCAAGGGCGTCGTCCGGTCGAAGTGTTTGGCTATCGACTACCTGAGCCGATTCGGGGAGTTCTGGAAGAGCCGGCCTGGCAACGGAGTGAAAGTCAGCGAAAAGAGTTGGCTGAATACTTTGCGGCGCAGGTGACCGCGGCGGGAGAGGCCTTGCGGAAAGAACTGGACGTGCTCCGCGACCGGCGCGGCCGGCTCATCGCCGACATCCCCAGCGTGCTGGTCGTGGAAACAGTGGAGCCGCGGCCGATTCGCATTCTGCCGCGCGGCAACTGGCAGGATGATTCGGGAGAAATCGTTTCTCCCAGCCTCCCGGCGTCGCTGGCTCGTCCCCGCTCAAACTCAGGGCGGCTCACGCGGCTTGACCTGGCGCAATGGATCGTCAGTCCGGACAATCCTCTCACCGCGCGGGTTTTGGTGAATCGCCTGTGGAAATTGTATTTCGGGGCGGGACTGTCCCGGAAACTGGACGATCTGGGTTCTCAAGGGGATTGGCCGACGCATCCTGAACTGCTCGATTGGCTGGCCGGTCGCCTGATCGATTCCGGCTGGGATCTGAAGCAGGCCATCCGACAAATCGTCACGTCGCAGACCTATCGGCAGTCGGCGACAGGGAGCGAACTGGCCCGCGAGCGTGATCCGGAGAACCGCTGGCTTTCGCATCAATCCCGATTTCGCCTGGAGGCGGAACTGGTCCGAGATGGAGCGCTGGCCGTGAGCGGACTGCTGGCAGCCCAGGTGGGAGGCCTCAGCGTCAAGCCGTATCAACCGCAAGGGTATTGGGATTTACTGAGCAAGCCGCCGCGGGTTTGGGAAGAATCAGAAGGGGCGGGGGTCTATCGCCGCGGATTGTATACCCACTGGCAGCGGCAATACTTACATCCGATGCTGATGGCGTTTGACGCCCCCAGTCGGGAAGAGTGCGCGGCGGATCGGCCACGATCCAACACCCCAATGCAGGCGCTGGTTCTGTTGAATGACCCGACGTTCGTGGAAGCGGCGAAAGTTTTGGCGGAGCGCGCGGTGCGCGAAGCCGGTTCGCCCGACCACCGGATCGACTGGTTGTATCGCGAAATCCTCGCCCGCCCGCCGCAGCCGCTGGAGCGCGCCGTGCTAGCGAACCTCGTGGAAGCGATGGAAGCGACGTATCGATTAGATCCAGCGTCTGCCGCCGAACTGTTGACGGTGGGGCGCGCGACGCCGGCCGCCCAGGCAGATGCGGTGGAGCTGGCCGCCTGGGCGAACGCGGCTCGGACGCTCCTCAATCTGCATGACATGGTGACACGTCCCTGAGCGACAGCGGCGCCGCAGGCCGCGGTGCATCGAAAGTGAGAGAATTGACATGTCCTGGTCTCCACAAGAATCACACGATTTTTCCACACAACGCCGTCTGACGACGCGGCGCGCGTTTCTCAGCCGCGCGTCGCTCGGGCTGGGATCGCTGGCACTGGCGGCAATGGTTCCTCAACCTCGTCCTCCAGCGCTCCCGTCGTCAGGCTCAGACGATTTTCGCGGGTCGTTGCAGCCCGCTCCCACGGTCGTTCATGCCCCCCGATCAGGGGTCCGGGCCAAACGGGTCATTTGGCTCTACATGGCGGGGGGGATGAGCCATCTCGAAGGGTGGGATCCCAAACCGATTCTGACCCGTCGCCACGGCGAACCGATGCCCGAGTCGATCACGAAGGGACAACAGATCGCCCAGCTTCAAGGGGCGACCCTGACCTGCATGGCGCCGCAATTTCCCTTTCGGAAATGCGGACACTCCGGACTGGAGGTCAGCACGATGTTCCCTCGCCTGGGGGCCATCGCCGACGACCTGTGCGTCGTCCGTTCCATGCACACCGACGCCATCAACCACGACCCGGCCCATACGCTGATGAACACCGGCTCGATGCTCCCCGGTCGCCCGTCGGTCGGTTCCTGGCTGCTGTATGGCCTGGGGAGCGACAACCAGAACCTGCCGGGGTTCGTCGTCATGGTCTCCACCGGCAATTACGGACAGAAGCAACCGATCTCCTCCCGGCTGTGGCATTCGGGGTTTCTCCCCAGTCGCCATCAGGGGGTGGAGTTCCGCAGCCAGGGAGAGCCGGTGTTGTACGTTCAAAATCCCAAAGGGGTTTCCACGGACCAGCAACAGGCAGTGGTGCAGGCGATCAACCGGCTCAATCTGTTAGCCCCGGACGCAATCGATGATCCCGAAGTCGCCACCCGGATCGCGCAATACGAAATGGCCTTCCGGATGCAGTCGAGCGTTCCGGAACTGATGGACCTCTCCAACGAACCCAAGCACATCTTTGACCTGTACGGAACGCGCGGGGGAGATGGATCGTTTGCCGCGAACTGCCTCTTGGCGCGGCGCCTGGCGGAGAGCGGAACGCGATTCATTCAACTCTACCACCGCGACTGGGATCACCACGCGGAGGTCAAGTCAAACTTTGCCGGCACCGCGGCGGAAGTCGACCGGGGAGCTGCGGCGCTCCTGGCCGATCTCAAGCAGCGCGGATTGCTTGACGAGACGCTGGTGGTGTTCGGCACTGAGTTTGGCCGAACGCCGATGGCCCAGGGGAAAGGACGCGATCATCACCTTGCCGGATTCTCCATGTGGCTGGCCGGCGGCGGGGTCAAAGGGGGAACCGCGTATGGCGCGACCGACGACTTGGGATACAAAGCGGTCGAGAATCCCACGCACATCAATGACATCCACGCGACGGTCCTGCACCTGTTGGGAATTGATCATTTGCGGCTGACTTACCGGGTCCAGGGGCGGGACTTTCGGTTGACCGACGTGGGAGGCCAGGTGCTGACGTCGTTGCTGGCGTGAGCTGGCAGCCGCAACAATTCTCCTTTCTCCGTAGACACAAGCTGCATGGATCATGGCCAAACCTTACGACGCGAATCCCAAGGACTTGGCTGAGATCTTTCCACGCGACTGGGCGACATTCTTTGGGGTCGATAGCCAGGCGCCGGTCACGGCAGGCCCACGGAGAATGTTCGCCAGACAATTTCGGAGATCACTGAACCGGCCGTCTTTGAAAGCCTTGCCACGCGCTGACTTGATGTGGAGAGTTGGACTGACCTACTGGCGGAGATGTAACCCGTTGGCGGTGGATCCGGTCAAAGCCGACGCGTTGCTGCCGCACGAACAGCAATGCACGTTCGGAATTGTCGTCAGGCTGCTCCGGGGCGGCAAGGAAAAAACTGGTCTGGCCGCATATTCGCCGGTTCGCTAATTTACCCGGCCTTTTGGAGATGGGATGTGAGGCCACCAGGCTGAGCATCGAAGCGGAGTGGGCCAGCCGGAGGGGCCAGCGCTCTGCGGAGGCACGCCGCACAGGAAGTCGCGGCGCAACGGAGCTCGAGTCACGGGCGGGGAGTCGCCAGATGTGGTTCATGGTGTTGATTTTTGGCGGGGCGCTGGGAGCGAGCTGGGGACTGACGTTCCTGGCGATGCTTCTGGGCCGCCATTTTCGCATCCTGGACTACCCCGACAAGGAGCGGAAGCGTCACGCCCGGGCCACGCCGCGAACCGGCGGTCTGGCCGTGCTGGGGACCGTGCTGGTAGGAGTCTTGGCCCTCAGCTTCGACAGTGATGCTCTGGGTGGACTGGAACCCTCATCCGGCCACTTTCTGGCCATGTTGGCTCTTTCGGCCGGATTGTTGTGTCTGTTGGGGTTGTGGGACGACAAATGGGGGATGCAGGCGCGGACCAAGTTGTTCTGGCAAGTGCTGGCGATCCTGCCGTTTGTCTGTCTGGGACGTTCCTCGACCGCCGTCAATGTGCTGGGATGGCGGCTCGACTCCCTGGCGCTCACCATTCCGCTGATCCTGTTCTGGCTGGTCTCCTGCACCAATTTCGTCAACCTGATGGATGGACTGGATGGACTCGCCAGCAGCGTGGGATTGATCATCGCGCTGGCGACTGCCGCTTTGGCGATTTTGGACCATCACCAGCAGGCGGCTCTGATGTCGTTCGTGGTGGCAGGAGCTCTCACGGGATTCCTGATTCACAATCGGCCTCCCGCGCGGATTTTTCTGGGAGACTCGGGAAGCCTGCCCTTGGGATTTCTGCTCGGGGCTCTGTCGCTGGAATCGGCGGCCAAAAAGGCGGCGGGGATGACCCTGGCCGTTCCGCTTGTGCTGCTGTGCATTCCGATGTTCGATACATCGATGGCCATCCTCCGCCGCAAACTGAACGGGCGGCGGATCGGCCAGGGGGATCGGGCCCACATTCACCATTGCCTGCGCGATCGGGGCCTTTCCGCGACGCAGACGCTGCTTTCGATCAGTGCGATGTGTGCCATGACGGCGGCGGCGGCCATTGCCTCCACGGCCTGGAACAGCGACTGGCTGGCGGTCGGCACCTGTTTGGGCTTGCTGACCTACCTGGTGCTGGGACGGGTATTCGGATTTGACGAAACGATGTTGCTGGCGCGCCATGTTCAGGCGATCAGCGGCTTGATCCGCGGGTTGTCTCGAGCGCTGCGGGGTCGCTTGTTCGCCATCCGTCTGGAAGCCTCCGTCGATTCGGGACGAGGGGATCTGTGGGAAAAGATCGTCAAGCGCGCCCGCCGGCTGCCGGGGGTCGAGTTGACGCTGACTTGCGAAGAACTCTCCTCGGGACGTGAAGTGGCGTCGCGGTCGTGGAGTTCTCCATCCATTCCTCCCGAGTCGGGAACCGAGTGGGCCGTTTCGTATGCCGTGCCGCGCGAAGATGGGTTGATCGTCCGCGCCTTTGCACGTGGCCAGCTCCCCGTGGCGGGCAGCGCCTTGCCATTTCAGGAATTGGCCGAGATGCTAGCAGCGCTGTGTCGCTATTGGCCGATTGATGCCATGCACGCTCCGGCGGCAGTTCCCTCACTGGAGTTGCCTGTGAACCTCCCGGTTTGGACCGAACCCCGCGCCGCGACGCAGGTCAACATCAGCGCCCCAGCCAGGGCGGGTGACGAGCCGCAGATTCTCTCGCCCCGCTGGCCGGCGCACGTGGGCATCCATCGCGAACTGCCGCCGGGTTCCACTGTGGAACAGGATGCCGCCTGAAGTTCTGAAACTCTGACTGCCCACTGTCACGCCCCACTGTCAATGATGCTCGCCTCCACCGCACCCCGCCGATTTGTCCTGCTGGACCGAGATGGAACGATCAATGTGGAGCGGCATTACCTGTCGCAACCGGGCCAATTATCGCTCCTCCCCGGTGCCGCGGCGGGGTTGCGGGCGATGCGCGAGTTGGGGCTGGGACTGGTCGTGGTCACCAACCAGTCGGGAGTCGGTCGGGGTTACTTTGACCTGGGGCGGTTGACGGCAATCCATGAGCGGCTGCATGAATTGCTGGGAGCTGCGGGAGTCGAGCTGGATGGAGTCTACTATTGTCCGCACCCTCCGGACGCGGGGTGTCTGTGCCGCAAGCCTCGCGAAGGCATGGCGCTGGCTGCTTCCCGAGACTTGGGCTTTCGCCTCGATCAGAGCTTCATGATCGGCGACAAACCGTGCGATATCGAACTGGGGCATCGGGTCCGCGCCACAACGCTGCTGGTCCAGACCGGATATGGCATCGCCACGGCGGGGAACCCGGGAGACTCCAGTAGCGGCGGGGGAGCGCCACATCACGTCGTCGCCAGCCTCAAGGAAGCAGCGAGCGTCATTCGCAAGTGCCTGCGGAGCGATCGCTCTGGTGGAGAATCGTCGCGCCGCGCCGCCTGACGGTTCAAATCTTTCCGAACAGCGTCTTGCCGGTCGACAGCAGGTCGTCGCACGCCTGACCGAGCCGATCGGCGACCCCCTTTTCCGCCCCCTTCAGGTAGCTCCGCGGGTCGTACATTTTCTTGTCGCCGATTTCACCGTCGACCTTCAGGACGCCGGCGTAGTTCTTGAACATGTGGTCGGCGACGGGGCGGGTGAAGGCGTACTGCGTGTCGGTGTCGATGTTCATCTTGATCACCCCATACGCCAGCGTCTCCCGGATTTCTTCCACCGGCGTTCCCGATCCGCCATGAAATACGAGGTCGAACTTCGCCGAGCGGCCATGCTTGGCCACCACGGCGTCCTGCCCTTGTTTGAGAATGTCCGGGCGGAGTTTGACGGCCCCCGGCTTGTAATGGCCATGCACGTTCCCAAAGGTTGCGGCGAACATGTATCGCCCCAGGCCGTGCAGCGCCTCATAAACCGCGAGCATGTCCTCCGGCGTGGTGTACAGTTTCGAGCTGGGCTGATCGGAATGGTCCACGCCATCTTCCTCTCCTCCCACGACTCCCGCTTCGACTTCCAGAATAATTTCCTGTGCGGCGCATTGCTGGAGCAACTCGCGCGAGAGCTTCATGTTCTCCGCCAGGGGTAACTCACTGGCGTCCAGCATGTGGGACTGAAACAGATTCGGAAGCCCGGCTTTGCGGCGCCGCGCCGTCTCCGCGATGAGGGGCTGCAAGAACGACTGGACTTTTTTGGGCTGGCAATGGTCGGTGTGCAAGGCGATCACCACGTTGTGCTTTTCGGCCAGGCGATGCGCCGCCTCGGCCAGGACGATTGCTCCAAAGGCCATGTCCTTGACGTTCAGCCCCGACGCAAATTCTCCGGCGCCGGTCGAGACCTGGATGATGCCGTCCGACTTGCGATCGGCAAACCCCTTGAGCGCCCCATTGAGCGTCACCAGCGAGGAGACATTGATCGCCGCGTAGGCGTAATCTCCCGCCTGGGCGGCGTCGAGCATGGCGGCATATTGTTTCGGGGTGGCAATCGGCATCGAAGTATCCTTGCAGAAAAACGGAAGAGAGTTTTAAGAAGCAGACCAGCCGCGCTCCCCACCCGAGGGAGGTACGAATCGGCGATCAGGTGGCGCAGGCCCAGCGCCTCAACGTCAAGAGCGTACAAAAAACCGTGCGGGTTTTCTACTCCAGTGGTGGCGCTCTCTGCAATCGGTGCAGTGGAAATCCGAACTGAGGCTCGATATGCTGTCCACTCGCACCGAGTCGACATACGGTTTGCTTTTCCACTGGTCTTGGCAGTCACGTGGCGAAAACCAGGGTCATTTTCTCCCAACCGGGGATGGGCTTGCCTTGTTATTATGCACGAGCTGCGCACTGCTTGGGCGCGGTGACTGTCTGTTGATCGAGATGCGCTCGTTTCTTTTCAACTTGGTGAAGCATTCATTGCACAAGGAGATGGACTGATGACACCCAAGGATTTCTTCGACTTTGCGAAGAAAAACAATGCCGAAATGATCGACCTCAAGTTCGTCGACATGCTCGGAACCTGGCAGCACTGCAGCTATCCGATCGAGGAATGGGACGAAGGGACGTTTGAAAACGGCGTCGGATTCGACGGCTCGTCGATCCGCGGCTGGCAGGCGATCAATATGTCCGACATGTTGGCGATTCCCGATGCCGCCACGACCAAACTGGATCCGTTCTTCAAGGAGCCGACCGTCAGTGTGATCGCCAATATCGTTGATCCGATCACGCGGCAGGAGTACACGCGCGACCCGCGGTACATCGCCCGCAAAGGGGTGGCCTACCTCAAGCAGACCGGAATTGCGGACACGGCCTACATCGGTCCCGAGCCGGAGTTCTTCATTTTCGACGACGTGCGTTACAAGTCGACGATGAACGGTCAGATGTACGAAGTCGATTCGTCGGAAGGGGCGTGGAACACCGCCAACTCTTCCGGACCGACCCTCGGGTCGACCGCTCCCAACCTGGCCTCGAAAATCCCGATCAAAGGAGGCTATTTTCCCGTCAGCCCGCAGGACACCCTGGCGGACATTCGCGGCGAGATGGTCTATACGATGCGTAAGCTGGGAATCGTCGTCGAGGCGCACCATCACGAAGTGGCCACCGCCGGCCAGTGCGAAATCGACATGAAGTTCCAGGATCTGGTCAAAATGGGTGACCAGATGATGTGGTACAAATACGTCATCAAGAACGTGGCCCGCAAGCACGGCAAAACGGTGACGTTCATGCCCAAGCCGATCTTCGAAGACAATGGCTCCGGCATGCATACCCATTTCTCACTGTGGAAGGGGAATCAACCCCTCTTCGCCGGCGATCAGTATGCCGGAATGAGCCCGATGGCCCTCAACGCCATCGGCGGGGTGATCAAGCACGCTTGCGCCATTCTGGCGTTCGCGGCTCCTACGACCAATTCCTACAAGCGACTGGTTCCGGGGTTTGAAGCCCCCGTGAATCTGGCCATGTCGCAGCGGAATCGGTCGGCGTCGCTGCGGATTCCAATGTATTCGGCCAGCCCCAAAGCGAAACGCTTTGAGTTCCGCTGCCCCGATCCGAGCTGCAACCCATACCTGACGTTCGCCGCAATCCTGATGGCGGCGCTCGATGGGATTCAGAACAAGATCGATCCGGGGGAGCCGCTCGACCGGGATATCTACGAGATGAGTCCCGAAGAGTTGGGGAAAACGAAGAAGACCCCCGGCTCACTGGAAGAAGCGCTGGCGGCCCTGGAAGCGGACCACGACTTCCTCCTCAAGGGGGACGTGTTCACCCAGGACATGATCGATGCCTGGATCACCTGGAAGCGCGACAAGGAAATCGACCCGATGCGGCTCCGCCCGCATCCCTACGAATTCGCCCTGTACTACGACAACTAGTGCAAAGTTCACGGAGAAATCCGTTGCGTTGCCTTCCGCACACGGAACATGCGGTCTACAAAAAAAGCCCCCTGCCGAAGTCCGCTTCGGCAGGGGGTTCGTTTTGCGCCCAATGGGGGCTACTTGATGAACAGCATTTCCTGATAGGTCGGCAGCGGCCAGAGATCGTCGGCGACGATCCCTTCCAGTTCGTCGACGTTCTTTCGGACCTCCGCCATGGCGGGAATCACGTCGTGGCAGAAATGTTCGGCCTCGGCGAGGAGTCCGGAATCGTGCCCATTGTGCGCCATGGTTTTCTGCAAGGCGGCAACCGAGTCCTGAAGTGACTTCACCAGTTCTGTCATCCGGTCGAGCGTGTTGGTGTCGAACTCGTACCCGAGCAACTTGAGGTTCGCACAGGTGGCAGCCAACTCATTCTGATAACGAATCGCCGCCGGGAAGATCATCGTTTTGGCCATCTCCACCGAGAGATTGGCCTCCACGCTGACGCACTTGCAATACTGTTCGAGATAGATGTCGAGCCGGCTCTGCAGTTCGCGGGGGGACAATACATCATACTTCTCGAACAGATCGCGAACCGCCGGAGTGCCCAATACCGGGAGCGCGTCGGCCGCCGTCTTGAGGTTGAGCAAGCCGCGTTTTTCGGCCTCGGCATGCCACTCCGGGGAATAGCCGTTGCCGTTGAAGACGATCGGCGAGCATTCGTTGATGATCTCCGTGAGCAAAGCCTGAAGCGCCGCATTCAATGCCTCGGGCTTGCCCGCGATGGCTTTCTCGAGCCGCGTCGCACAGTAGTCGAGCGATTCGGCAACGATCGTGTTCATCGCCACGAGTGGGCCGGCGATCGACTGGCTGGCTCCCACGGCACGGAATTCAAACCGATTGCCGGTGAACGCGAAGGGACTGGTTCGATTTCGGTCGCCGGCATCCTTGGGCAGTGGCGGGAGCACGTCGACGCCGACCGTCAGGGTCCCCTTGGAGATCGACGATTTGGCCCCCCCCTTCTTGATCTGCTCAAAGACATCGGTGAGCTGATCGCCGAGGAAGATCGAAATGATCGCCGGCGGTGCCTCATTCGCCCCCAGCCGATGGTCATTGCTCGCCGAAGCGACGACTGCACGAAGCAGCCCCTGATACTTGTAGACGGCGCGAATGACGGCTGCGCAGAACAACAGAAACTGGGCATTTTCATGCGGCGTGTCCCCCGGATCGAGCAGGTTGCCGTGCGCTTTGCTCCCCAGCGACCAGTTCACATGTTTGCCCGAACCATTGACGCCGGCAAACGGTTTTTCCTGGGTAAGACAGGCCATGCCGTACTTTTCAGCGACGCGCTTGAGCGTGATCATCGTCAGTTGTTGATGATCGTTGGCCAGATTGGCCGATTCAAAAACCGGGGCGATTTCGTACTGCCCGGGGGCAACTTCATTGTGCCGCGTCTTGATCGGTACGCCCAACTTGTACAACTCGCGCTCAACCTCCAGCATGAACGCCAGCACTCTCTCGGGAATCGCGCCGAAGTAATGATCCTCGAACTCCTGCCCCTTGGGGGGTCTGGCGCCGAACAGCGTGCGGCCGGCAGCGAGCAGGTCAGGACGGGAAAAGTAGAAGTGTCGATCAATCAGGAAATACTCCTGCTCCGGCCCGGCAGTCGCCGAAACGAATCCCCCTCCGTCGCGTCCGAAGAGGGTGAGAATTCGCTGCGCCTGTTTGTTAAGCGCCTGCATCGACCTCAACAGCGGCGTCTTTTTATCGAGCGCCTCGCCGGTCCACGAGACGAACGCCGTAGGAATGCACAGCGTCGTTCCATTGGGATTCTCCAGGATGTATGCCGGGCTGGTGATGTCCCAGATGGTGTATCCGCGGGCCTCGAACGTTGCACGAATCCCCCCGCTGGGAAAACTCGAACCATCCGGCTCTCCTTGAATGAGTTGTTTTCCGCTGAACTCGACGATGGCCCCCCCTTCGCCGTCCGGCGATAGGAAACTGTCATGCTTTTCAGCCGTCAGTCCGGTGAGCGGAAAGAAGACGTGAGCGTAGTGCGTGGCCCCCTTGTCGATGGCCCAATCCTTCATGGCGGCGGCCACCACGTCGGCCACCGCCGGATCGAGTTTGGCGCCGGTTTCAATCGTTTTGATCACCGACTTAAAGATCGGCTTGGGAAGCCGTTCCTGCATGACGCTGCGACTGAAGACGTTCGCGCAAAACAGCTCCTTGGCAGGGGTCTTGACGAAATTGAGGGGGGGCGAAGTGGGATGCCAATTGGTTACGGCGGAAATCGCCGCCATGCGGGCCGATGTGCCCGTAGAACTACCCCGAGAATTGGCCGCGGCGGTGCCGTTGGCCGTTGACGACGATGCTTTACTCACTTTGCTAGTCCTTACTTTTGTCTTGAGCGCTGAAACACTTCACCGAAACACTTCGAACCACGGACCTTCCGTGCAGTTCCGGTTGTCAGGGCAAAATCGGGACCAAGAATTCACGAAATTCGCTGTTTGCAGCGGACAGCTTGGCGAACGCAGGGAAATCACCGCGTTCAGTCAGCATCTTCACCCCTCCGTTGGGCTCGTTGCCACGAGATTGAGCAGTGGTGTATAAATTGCTGGCAGCCCGAAGTGGCGCCCCCTGATCAAGCGCATCGAGTGGCACCCCCTGATCAAGGGGGTGGCGAACGTCTCTGATTCTGAACGAAATGCCACCTGGCTCGCCACACCCTTCCTCACGTCAGGGTGTGCCACCCGATGCGCGCCGGGTGGCACGACACCGTACCCCTCAGGGAAAATCGCCAAACGTGCCTGGCGGTTGATTCCGTCCGAAGAGCCGTACCGTTAGAATGATCCCTCACCTGCACTTCCCAACCACGAAGGAAATCGTGTCCAAGTCCCCTTCCCAAAAAAAACCGCCGAAGCTGACGTACAAGGATGCCGGGCTGGACCTCGACAAATACGATGAGGCGATGGCGCGGCTGCCGGCCTTGATGCAGCGGACGCATACCCCCAGGGTGCTCGATCTGCCGGGGGGTTTCGCCGGTCTCTTCCGCCTGGGTCGGTCCCGAAAGTTCGCCACCAATTATGACGATCCGGTTCTGGTCTCTGGTACCGACGGCGTCGGCACGAAGATCAAAGTGGCGGCACTGGCGGGGAACTACGACACCGTTGGCATCGATCTGGTGGCGATGTCGGTGAACGACTGCCTCTGTCTGGGGGCCGAACCGCTCTTCTTTCTCGATTACCTGGCGCTTCCCAAGGACGACCCGGACCAGGTGGTGCGCCTGGTCGCCGGAGTCTGCCGCGGATGTGAAGAAGCGGGTTGCGCGCTCCTGGGGGGAGAAACGGCGATCATGCCTGCGCTCTATCGCGAAGGGGATTTTGACCTCGCGGGTTTCTGCGTGGGGGTGGTCGAACGCAAGCAGATCATCGACGGCAGTAGGATTGGACCGGGGGACGTGGTGCTGGGATTGCCCTCCAGCGGCCTGCATTCCAATGGCTACAGCCTGGTCCGCAAAGCGGTGTTTGACGTGGCAAAGCTGGGGATTGACGACAGCGTCGAAGAATTGGGGATGACGGTCGGAGAGGCGCTGTTGACTCCCACTCGAATCTATGTGCGGGGAGTTCTGGAGGCGCTGCGGCGCAAGAAGGATCGGCGTGGGGTACAGGGACTGGCGCACATCACCGGCGGAGGTCTGGCGGGAAATCTCGAGCGGATTCTTCCGGAGGGGTGCCGGGTGGAGATCGATCGGGGTTCCTGGACTCCTCCCCCGGTGTTCGGTTGGCTGCAGCGGCTGGGGAACATCGACGGCGCGGAGATGGATCGAGTGTTCAACATGGGGATCGGTTTCGTCCTGGTCGTCCGCGAGCGGGCTGTTGCCGGAATTCAGGAACGCCTCGCGGCGGGGCAACTGGAGTCGCACGTCATCGGCAAGGTGACGGCAGGGGACCGCGCTGTGACCTACACCACCTGATCTTGCTGGTCGATTGCTCCCCATGGCCCCCAGCGAATTCCCACTTCCTGCGCCCCCTTCGCCGCCTCCCCGTTATGCGCGCGTGTTGCGGACGTTTCTGCGGAACTCGCTAATTCGCGAGATGTCGTTTCGGGGAAACTTCCTGATTGAAGTGGTGACGAACGCCTTTTGGTTCGGGGCGCAACTGGCGCTCTTCAGCCTGATCTTCGGGAGCGTCCCCCAGGTGAATGGCTGGAGCCGGCCGGAGTATTTCGCCTTTATGGCGACCGGAATGATCATCAACACGCTGATTGAGGCGTTTTTCATGCCCAATTGCGCGAATTTCAGCGAGTTGATCCGGACCGGAAATCTGGACTTCGCTCTGCTCAAACCGATCGACACGCAGTTTCTGATCTCGTTTGAGAAGCTCGACCTGGGGGCCTTGTGCCACCTCGCGCTTCCCTTGGGACTGCTGGGTTATGCCCTGTCGGAATTGGGAACGCCGATCAGTCCCGTGGCGGTTTTACTCTACGTGGCGCTGATCGTGATGGGAGTCGCGTTCTTCTACAGCCTGATGGTCGCCCTGGCCAGCACCAGCGTCTGGTTTGGTCGCAACCAGGGGCTGTACGAATTCTGGTTTTACATCACGATTTTTGCCCGCTATCCCCGCCAGATTTACCGCGGCTGGCCGGCTGGCGATTTGCTGCGGATGGCCTTTTCATACGTCGTGCCCATCCTGCTGGTGGTCACGGTTCCGGCGCAGGTCATCGTCGGGCAGACGCTGGAACCGTCGTGGCTGCTGTTGGTGAGCGCGGCGGCCGCCGGCTTGGGACTGTGGCTCTCACGCTGGATTTTTCAGCGCGCGCTCCGCAGCTATCGCAGCGCCAGTAGTTGAAAACGGAGGGGCACTAGGCCTTCTTCGAGGACTCTTCTTCGTCGTCAAGCTCGAACGCGCTGGCGTTGTCGACCGAATCGGTGGTGATGGTTTCCGCCAGTTCGTCGAATTCCGCAGAGGGACGGGCTGCGTCATTCTCGTCGCCGCCAAACTCCTCGACGGCCGCTTCCGCGTCCCAGGTGGAGTCATCCACGACCGCCATTTCAGCGCTGGGACCGGCATCGGTGAACTCGGACACTTCCTCCCGTTCTTCTTCGACCTCACCCGCCTCGGCCGCGGGCTCCGCATCGGTTTTTTTCTTTTTGGGCGGCTTGACCGTCTTGGGACCGCTGAACAGCAGGATGCCGACCGGCATCACCGCCAGCGTGGCCCCGATCAACAGCAGCGTTCCAGCCAACCCTTTGAGGATCGGCCAGCCCCCCGCACCCGGCCCCAGAAAAGCCATGACCATCAGGTAGGCCAGCCATCCGCCGGGAAGTGCCGCTACCAGAGAGGTCAGCGCCAGTTGCGATTTGCTCACGACATGCCTCGATCAAGTGCCAGTGGTTAGGACCGCCCTGTCCCTGGACATTCGCAGCCTTCCTGGCCTGCGCGGCTCCGCGCGGATCGGACCGATGTGTCCGAAATCAGCGATTCTCTCGGTAGGTATCCCAGCCCATGTAGAGAACCATTCCCGCCGCCACGAGAAACAGGATGTCGGTGACCATCCGTCCGGCAAACGGGACTTTCAACACCAGATCCAGAATCGCCAGCAGCGCCACGATTCCCGCCGCCGCCATCGACCCGAAAATCATGTTCTTCGTCATTGCGCGCACCAAACTCCAAATGAACGGCGAATCACCTTACGACTCCACAAAAGCCTTTAGTCCAGTATACGGAGGGGTCTGGTGCAGATTCCAGTCCGGGGGGAATGTCGGCGGCACACCCCTTGTTGTCGTCCGCCCGGCTCAGGGAGGAAACCGAATCCGCCGGTGGAGACCAACCACCGCCGGATTGGCTCCGGTCGTTCCGATCGATTCGATTGTGCCGCCCACCCCCGGTCCCATCGGAAACTCCAACCGCCATTGGCATTTTCCCGGTCTCGGAATACGATGCATAGAGGTCAACTCCGCAGATTCCCGGTTCCAAATCCTCCCAGGGGGGCTATCCTCTGCTGGGGGGCCATTCAGGCAATCGAACACATGGCTGCTTTGGAAATTCCCTGCCCCCAGTGCGGAAAACGCCTCAGCGTTCCCGATCGCAAACTGCTCGGACGCAAATTCCGATGCGGCCGATGCCAACACAGCTTTCGACTGACCGAACCGGCGCCTCCACCTCCGGTTGTCGTCTTTAGCAGCGAGCCCCCCACTCCCCAGCCGGACGCTGAACCGGAAACGGACCAGCCGGCTCCTCCGGCGCCCAATCCCTTCAATTTCGCGGTGGAGGAAACGCCGCCGGAGTTTCCCAATTTTGATCTGGCCCCGGTCCGCCTTCCTTCCGTTGCGGCAACCCCGACGGCGGAACCGCTCAAAGCGCGCCGCTCAAAACGGCGAGGCGGCAAAGGAGCGTGGATCATCGCCGGGCTGATGCTCGTCATCGCCGGGGGAGTCGCATTCTGGTTCCTGCGCGACCGCGGGGATGCCGGTTCCCCGGAATCCGCCCCGAGCGCGGGAAAGCAGCAGGCCGCCACTCCCAAGGGGAAGTCCAAGGGGAAAGCCACCACACAATCCAAGTCGCGCGGCAAATCAGTCAGCCCCACCAAGGGTCAGCCGATCACGCTGCGTCTGGCGCCGATGGGAGCACGGATCCTGATCAATGTGCGAGTGGCCGAATTGTGGGAGCCGGGGAGTGCGGGAGAGGAATTCCGCGCCTGCCTGGGGAAGTCTCTGGGGGCCTGGCTCGAAGAACAAATTCGGACGCAGTGCCTGATTGAGCCTGGGCAGATCGAGGAAGCGCTGTTTGCTCTGATTCCAGTGAGCCGCGAAGAGTTCGATGTCGCGGTGGTGGTGCGGACCCGCCAGGCGATGAAGCCGTCCGATCTCCTGGACAAGATCGACGGTGAACTGATCGACCTGCCCCGCCCGCATTACGTTGGGGAACGCAAGGCCTACTTGATTGCCGACACCCGCACGTTCGCCATCGCCCCGCGGGAGATGGTCGATGCGCTGCTGGAGTCGGTGGATGCAGGCGGGAGCGTCTCATCCGAGGGGATCGAACATTTGCTTCCGCGGACCGATCGAGAACGGCATTTGACAGTTGTGGCGGAACTGGAGGACGTTCGGAACAGCCGCGAAACGCTCGTTCCGGAGAACGCCCAAAAGCTACTGCAGGGTGTTCTGGAGTTCTTTGGAGATGACGTGGAAACGGTCGTCTGGAGTCTCCACCTGGGAGATCCGCAGCGGCGCCAGGATCTGCATTCGGAACTCCTGGTCCGAAATCGAGGAACCCGCTCACCCCCCAAATTGCAGCGGGATCTGGAACAAAAGCTGGCGGCCCTCCCGGCGGAGCTGTTGAAACTGGTTTATCAAACCAATCCGCGGCGGCTCGGGGAGAAGAAGCTGGTCGGGCGGCTGCCGGTTATGGTCAAAGTGGTGGAGCGGGTGGCGCAGTTCGAATCGGCCAGCCGCCTGGTCAAAGTGCAGTGGCAACTTCCCGAACGGGCCGGCCCGAACCTGGCGCTGGGCACGCTGCTCGCCTGGAATCAGACGAACCTCCCCGAATTTGGGCAGGGGAATTCGCAGCCAGGGCAGTCCTCCCGCGACGACGATCCCTCGCTGACCATCGCCCAGCGCTTGCAGAAAAAAATCGACGTCGAGTTCCGCGACGACTTCCTGTATGTGGCAGTCGACTTCATTTCCGAGGAGACCGGGATTCGCTTCAAACTTGATGGTCCCGGGATGAAACGGGTCGGTAAGACGCAGAACGAAAAGCAGAAATTCACGATGCAGCAAGTTCCCGCCGGGGCGATCCTGCACCGCATGCTGATCCCGCAGCGGCTCGTTCTGATTGTCGATGAACAAAAAAAACTCGCCACGATCACCAGCGACGAGGAAGCCGAAGATAAAAAGCTCAAGCCGTTTCCTCTGCAGCCAGCCCCCTAGGTCATGGAACCGTTTCAATTCCCCTGTCCCCATTGCCAATCGCGGCTCAGAGTCCGCGATGCGCTCTCTTTGGGGCGTCCGACGCCATGCCCTGAATGCGGGAAATCGTTTCTCCTCGTCCAGGGATTAACGGGGATCGACGTCCAGACCGTGGCCTGTGCGACAATTCCTCCCTCCACTCGTCCCGCGGCATCGGGGAGTTCGTCCGCAGTTCCGACAGGGAAGGAAGCCGCTGAGAAACTCCCCTCCTCGACCGCACGGCAGAAGAGAACCCAGGCGGCATCGCGCGCGGCCCCCGACGCCCCCTTGGGGAAAATCCCGTTGCAAGCCGCTCCCTGGTGGCGACAGCCGCTGGGGGTCGCCTGGATGTTGACCGGGTTGCTCGCCGTGTCGGCCTTCGTCGTGGTCTACGCCCGATACCCAAACTCCCCTCCCGCGGGAGAGGGGGAGACGGAACCGGTGGCTGACCCCCAGGGAGCGCCGGTCGATGCGCCCGTTGCCGCTGGCGATGCGCCACAGGATCCGAGGGGAGGGGCGAACGACGCCGATCGTGCGGAGCTCCGCTCTCCGGCGGTGCCGCGATTGGAGTCACTGGGGGGCCAGTTGCGCGATTATGTGCAGGAGGCGGGCAGCTTTCCTCCGGGAACTGTCACCGTCCCGGAACTGGCCGTGGACCAGCGGTTGAGTTGGCAGGCGATTCTGGCCGCCAGACTTTCCGAAACGTCTCCCCCGGTCGATTGGAACCTCCCCTGGAACGATCGGGCCAACGAGCCGTTTGTTCGCCGGAGACTGCCGGAGTTTCAAAATCCCGCGGTGCCGCAATTGACCGGAAGTGATGGCTATCCCGCGACTCATTTCGTCGGAGTGGCGGGATTTGGCGCGGACGCCGCGCAGTTGGAGTCAGGCCATCCACGCGCCGGGATCTTCGGAGACGATCGCCGCACGCGCCTGGCCGACCTGCGCGACGGCGCCTCGCAGACCTGGATGGTGCTGGGAGCCCAGGAACGGATCGGCTCCTGGGGCGCGGGAGGGTTTCCGACCGTCCGCGCGTTGACCGCCCCTCCCTTTGTCAGCGGTCCCGATGGACTGGGAACCGGCGCAGCCGATTCCATGCTGGTCCTTCTGGCCGACGGTCGAGTGCAGTCGGTCAGCGCGGCGATTGAACCGCGGGTCGTTCAAGCGTTGGCCTCTCTCCATGACGCGGAAGGCCCGCGCTCCGACGATGCGGAGCCGGAGTTGCCCCTCGTGACGGCTCTCGAAGGAACCGATCCGTCGTCGGCGGAATTGGACCCGATCGACGAGGAACCTTTGGAACCCGAGTTCGCTCCCGAACCGGAACCTGCCCGAGTGGTCGACTTAGCGGCATCGCTCCGGCAACCGATTTTGAGTTTCGAGCAATCCCGCGCGCGGCCGCTGGTGGACCTGTTGCCGGGCTTGGCCGAAATGGTGGGGGCGCCGATCCGCTATGACCCGGCGGAGCTGGAGGGGGTCAAAGGAGGAATCAGAACCAGCGTACAGCTCAAACTGCAAGCCACGACGGTGGGGGACATCCTGGACGGATTGTTCCGCCCGGCAGGGCTGACCTACCGCATCGAGGACGATCACCTGCGCGTCGTCCCCCGATGAATTGTTGCACGAACGGGACGCCGCGATCAGGCGCTTCGTCTGCATCCTTAATGACATTCCACAGCGAGACTTACCTTGGAACTGGACGACACGATCTGTTACTGCTTCCACGTGACGAAGCGGAAGATCGTCAATCACATCCGCATCCATCAGCCGCGCCGCCCCAGCCAGATCAGCGAATGCGGCGGCGCCGGCACCGGCTGCGGCTGGTGCGTTCCCTACCTGAAACGGTATTTTGAAGAAACGCGCTCGGGCCTGGTCGAGACGTCCGACCAGATGACCCCGGAAGAATACGAACGGCTCCGCGCCGACTACATCCGCGACGGACATGGCACGCCGCCGGCGTCAGCAACGTCTTAAGAATGATCCTGATTGTTACCATGAATTCGTCGTTTGTCCATGATCGGTTTCTTGTGCCAGTTGCCGCCTGCCTGACCCCCGAGGTTGCCCAACGGATCGTGGCGTTAACCCTCGATCCACAGACTCAGTCGCAGCTTGATTCGCTGGCGGAAAGATCCAGCCAGGGCCTGCTCTCGGCGGAGGAGCGCGCACAGTACGAAGACCTTGTCGAGGGGATCGATGTCTTGGGGATCCTCAAAGCAACCGCTCGAATTGCACTGAACGGCAGCGGCCACTGAGGGATGCGGCGACACATCAATGATCGTCGGCGCTGATCATCATTCGTCGCCGGTGATCACCTCGCCCCCATTGATCGTCATGAATCGCCCGATCGTGGTCACCGACACCGATTCAGTAATGAGCCGCACCGATCCGTCAGCAAACAAGATATGTGCGACCCCTGTATGCTTGCTCGAAATCCCTTGGCCCGACTGGCTGTTAATCCTCGGCGACATTTGCACAACGTGCAAATCCCGCGGTTCCATCCAGTGAATGCCGGAGTCCGCTACCTCGACGACATGGAGCGTTAAGGACATTCCATCCCGGAAGTCCTTGTAGGAAGTTGCTGAGTTCGCGGGCCAGGCAGTTCCAGGACCGACAATGGCGACATAGCTGGTGTTCGCCAAGGCATGTTTGTGGTGTGCGTGCCTCTCGGTGGGACATTTGAAGTAGGGAACCAGCTCATCATGCAGCAGCCGATTGTGGGGGCCATCCCACGGTCCGTCGAATTTGTATTGGGCGTAGATCGCAGACTGATTGAGAAACGGGAGCAGTAGAACTCGCCAACTGTGACGACCTCAGCCAGCTTCACATCAACGCATCGCATCGCGGCGCATCGACAAGCATCTTCCGAATAATTTCGGGGCAATTCCATAAGTATGCCTGAATCGGAGTTCGTCCGCCAGTGCGTATTTTCGGCTTTTCTTGGCGGGATCGGCGATGACCAGGAAGCCGGCGTCGGTCCATTGTCGCAACAGATGCCGGGCCATGCGTTGAGAGATCGTGAAGAGCCGTTCGATGTCGCGGCTGGTGATGGCGTCCTGATCGCGGAATAATTCCAGTGCCTTGCGCTGTCGCGGGTCGAGCCGGCGCAAGAATGCCGAGGCGTCGGCCGCTCCGGAGGCCTGTTGCGCTCGGTCCCGGACACTTTCAAAACTCGTCGCGACCCCTGCGCAGAAGTACTCCACCCACTTCGTAATGTCCGCCGCGGCGCGCCCCATATAGTAGTTGTGAGACGGACCAACGGTCAGTGCCTCGTAGTACGCGCCAAGCTGTCGGGCATAGTATTCCTCCAGGGAGTAAATCCCTCAATCTGAGTGGAGTAGTGCGTCGAATGCAGCCGCGCTGATTCTTGAAGCTCCGCGAGAACCGACGGCGTCATCGGCAGGTACTCCAGCGATTGGCGGGCGCCTTCGATCCGCATCAGAGATCGGGCGATCTGCGCTGTGATTGTGAAATTCGGCTGGAACGGCATGGAGTCCTGTCAGTTTCTTGTCGCAAATGATTGCCGTGATTTTGCCGTTAAATTGCCGTTAATGCAAGTCTTCCGGGGGACTCAGCATGAGGACTCCCAACGGGGGGCTTCGACTCTCTCGAACGCACATTGGCGCTCAGCGGGAACCTCGCCCCTCCCGGGACGCTGTTCACCAGACGTCCAGCATCGACGCGACTCGGAAATCATCCGTTCGACGACCGGACAATCTCCGCCAGGTCGATCAGGCTCCCGATTTCGTCTGGTCCGGGAGTCCCGCGCCGATTGATCAAGAGCGCCGGAAGTCCCGCCTCCCGGGCGCCGACGAAGTCATTTTCC
Organism: Planctomycetales bacterium; assembly: GCA_046152955.1. Taxonomy (GTDB): domain Bacteria; phylum Planctomycetota; class Planctomycetia; order Planctomycetales; family Planctomycetaceae; genus SIAF01. Next base: position 56,424 of record JBJXGA010000498.1, read on the forward strand.
CTGTCGTCTCCCACCATCAGCACCTCCTGCGGGGGAGAGCGCGTCGCCTCGAGCAAGGTCTCGAAAAAACGTCGTCCCGGTTTGCGATACCCCACTTCGGCGGAGATGACGCGGCAACCGATCGGCTGCAACTCGGGATGCCCATCGCATACTTCATGCAGCCGACCGTCAAAGTTCGACGCCAGGGCCACCTGCAATCCGGCACGGCGCAGGGCGGCGATCGCGGGCCCCACGTCGGGAAAGCAGCGCCAGGCTGTGGGCTTCCCGAAATGCAAGAACAACTCCTCGAAACAGTCGTCCGGCTTGGGGACATCGTCAATCACTGCGGCGACGATCGCACGCCACCGCTCCCGTTCCAGCGCTTCGCTCGTCCGATGCCGCTCGTCGGCGGGAAGCTGATCATCCGTTCCACCGATTTGCTGCAACTGTCGACGAAACCGGGTGGTGATCTCCTCCGCGGTGAGAGTCGAACCATGTCGCCGCGCGACCTGCGCATAAACCTCGGCGGCGGGCGGAAACGGATGCATCACCGTCCCCACGGCGTCGAGAGCGACCCAACGGATCGGACCAGGCAGCGGCGAGTTGTTCGGGAGTTTCATGGGACGACGATCAGATCGCGAGACGAGGCCGACAGCAACTCGCACCCGGTGTCGGTGACAAGGACGTTGTCGATGATCCGGGCTCCCAATTGTTCGTCCCCCAGGAATACGGGAGGCTCGACCGTCACCACCATCCCCGCTTGCAGCGTGTAGGTGCTCCCTCCAAACATGTGCATCGGTTCGCCCCAGGTGGGAGGAAATCCGGGGGCCAATCCATAGCCCGACGTATGGACTCGGCCATGATCGAGTCCCGCCTCTGCGATCACGCGGCGAGCGGCTTCGTGCGGAACAATGGCCGGCGTCCCAGCGCGAATCTGCGCCATGCTGGCATCCGATGCGGCCCGCACGACGTCGTACAGTTCCTGCATGCGGGGCGTGGGACGCCCCAGGCTGAACTGTCGGCCGATGGTTGAAGTATAGCGCTTCCAGGTCGAGCCAAACTCGATGCTGCCGAAATCCCCTTGCCGCAGGACTCTCTGCGTCGGCGCGCCATGACTGAATCCGGAACGTTCCCCGGAGACCAGGTTGATCGGACTGGCGGCCAACCCGCTCCCGGCGGACAGGAGCGCGGCGTACACTGTGCCGGCCAGTTCCAACTCGCTCCGCCCAGGGGCCAGCCGCTCGGCGAACGTCGCCAGCGCCTGGTCGCCGATCCGGCTGGCTTGCCGAATGTAGGCGATTTCCGCGGGGGATTTCACCAGCTTCAAATCGTGGATCAGATGGCTCGGCTCGGCCACCAGCGCGGCTCCCAGAATCTGCTGAATCCGGACGTAGTGGTGGGGATGCAGATAATACGCGGGAACTTCGATGCCGACACGCGACCCGCGCAGATCGAACGCATCGACGATCCGCTCGAACGGGGCGAGAGGATCTTCCGGTTCGGGTCCGCCGAACGTCCACAGCTCGTCGACCAGCGCATCGTCCTGAAACTCGTTCCGCTCACCCTCGCGGGTCAGTACGACGATCGGACCTGGTTGGGCGGAAATCAGCAGGCACTGAAACTCCTGATAGCTTTTTGCGTCCGACCCAGTGAGCCAGTGAATCGAGACCGGATGGAAAGCGATCAGCCAATCTAATCCGGCCTGGCCCACCGCCGCGCGGACCCGCTCCCGCCGCGATGCAAATTCTTCGGCGCTAAAATCGTGCTTGGACATGAATCGTCGCCACCGGGGTGAACTGGACTACTGTGTCGCGATCAAAAAGACGATCAACACCAGGCCCCAGACGATTCCCAACGCATGCCAGAACCAGGCGCAGACGGCGACCCCCAGATAATACTCGTGATCGTACCGATCGGCGAGGGCCCCCAGCGTCACCCAGATCAAAAGCATGAGCGCCAGCGTGAAGTGCAGGCCATGCAATCCGGCCAGCATCACCAGGAACGCATTGGCGCCGGTTTGCACCTCTTCCGGATCCTGCTGCTGAATCATCGATCGCAGTCCATACGTCTGCACCCCTACGAACGCCGTCCCCCACACCAACGCCCGGAGCAGGGCGCGGCGAAAGGGAACTTGCTTTTCGCGTCGCACCGATCGAACGGCCCGCTGCATGTCGATGCTCCCCGCCAGGAGCAAAACCGTCGTGACCCAAAACACCGGCGGAAAGACCGCTTCCCGATCCGATTTCGCCTCTGGCGCCAGCCGGACCATCAGCAGCATCAATCCCAGCGCGGCGAGGTATACGCCTGCCGCGACGGCGATGAACCACAGCGTCTGCTTTCCCCGTGGTGTCGTAGAACTGCGATGCATGGATCTGGGTTACCCATCGTCGCTGGATTTCCGAGAAATCCAGCGATATTCAGGCCTCGCGCGTTTGCAAAAACAGCGCTTTCTTTTCTCCGGGGAGTGTGAAATCGAAGCCGCAGGATTGGAAGAATTCCTCGGCGGATGTGATCGCCATCACTTCCAGGATTTGTTCGTCGCGCGCCCGTTGGACGCACGCCTCGACCAGGCGCTTTCCGACGCCGCGCCCCTGGACGTCGGGCGCTACCACCAGGCTGCGGACTTCCGCCAATTTGCTGGAGTAAATTTCCAACGCGACGCAGCCCACCAAGCGTCCGCCGGCGTCTGCGACGAAGTAATTGGGGAGCAGCAAGGCCAGTTCGTCGATCGTTCGGGGGAGCAGTTTCTTCTGTTCGACAAACGGCGCGATCAGGCTGGCCAGCGGCTTGACGTCGCTGCCACGGGCCGGCCGGATGACGATCTCTTCCGTCGCTTGCGACATGGGATCCACTTTCGAATTGCAGGTGAAGCAGGTGTAGGGGACAAGTCAAACGCTTCCGGGGTCCACGGCCGCGCCGCCGGACGGGAGATTTGGACCGCGGAGCGACTCTCCGGACTGCCATCGGCGCCGCGGTTTCACTAGACTATGCCGCGACCCCTGGAGGGAGTTGTACACGGTTTTTCCAAAGACGCCAGAGTGACGGTGCCAGTTCGCATGCCACGGGATGCCA
>JBJXGA010000503.1:0-3166 GCA_046152955.1 Planctomycetales bacterium
TCGCGCATGACCCAGGGCTGCGCCATCCGCACGAGGGTGGGATAGATCGAACCGTCGCCGTGCGGGTGATAGTTGCCGCTGGTGTCGCCGGAGATCTTCGCGCATTTGACCCGTCCCGAGGCGGGCCCCAGGTTGAGGTCGTTCATCGCCACCAGGATTCGCCGCTGCGACGGCTTGAGGCCGTCCCGCGCGTCGGGGAGAGCGCGGCTGATGATGACGCTCATGGCGTACGTCAAATAGCTGTTGCGCATCTCATCCTGGATGTCCAACGGCAAGATTTTGCCGTCGCTCGAAGTTCCGTCAGTTGACAACGCACAGGCTCCCGAAAATGACCGCTGAATGCCCGAACGGGCGAATTCCAATCCGCCCCAATCGCTCTCGCAAGGCGGATCGCAGCCGCCCCTTGGCTGACTGCGCCAACTCGCTCGCGAGTCCCGCCGACGCGCCGCAAAGGAGCGTCGAAAAAACAGAAGAAACCCGCTTCCCACACTAGAAAGCGGGCCTCCCTCTCGTGGCACGATCTTAGCCGAAACGCGGCCGAATGACAACGCACAGCGTAAGTCCGTGGCGTCGCCGTAAATCATTTCCACTCCAATTGTTACGCCTTGTGGATTGGCGTCCGTCCGAGGCCGATCGTGATGGTTCACCGGTGGAGGCGTTCCCCTCTGAAACTGGGACGGTTTTGGGAACCGCTGGCCGGCCTCATCCACCCTCTCCGCACACGCGCAGAGTGGGCCTGCGCCAGCCTTCTCTTTCGCGCGTCATCGGCGGTTTCAACGCGACGATCCGGTGTTCCGAAGAGCGTCTTTTCGGCTGGCTGGTCCCAACCTGCGGGTTGGGCCTGGTGGGGTTGCGATCGCGAGATTGATGCGGGCGGAGCGCGGGTTTAGGCCTTCGTTGTCGCCAGCCCCTCGCGAGCTGGCCCCATCGGACAGCGCTCACCACCCGCGACCGATCACCCGCCACCCGCCGGGAGCGCGCGGCGTTTGTCGGCGATCAGCTTGAGCAACGCTTTTTGCGGATCGGCGAATTTCTTCAACCCCTCTTCCATCAACACCCGCTCCAACTCGTCGAAATCAACTTCGCGGTCGATTTCAGCGAGGACGGCCGCCGGGGGAAGTCGGTCCACAAGGCGAGTGTAATGCCGATCTTTCATGGCCTGGATGGCGGCGTTGGTCGCCGGGGGATTGGTTTGGATGTCCGATCCCGCGAGGGCCGCGACGTACTTGTCGGCTGGCTCCTGCGGATCTTTCACTCCGGTGCTGGCGAAGACGATCTCCTGAGCGAGCGGGAGCGCTTTGCCTTTCCAGAATTCCTGGTTGTCGCGCCACATCCGCTGGACGTTGACAATCCCCACTTGCCCCTGCGCGCCAGGAGAAAGGTGGGGGAGCCGCTGTTTGGTATAGACGTCGATGCGGCTGACAAAAATGCTGTAGACCGACTTGAAGGCCTCGCGGGAGCCGCGGCGCTGGGCGCCGCGCCATACCGCCTCGCGGGCGGCATGATACTGACGCTGCGAGAAAATCAGCGTGACGTTGAGAGACACCCCCGCGGCGCACAATTCCTCAAGGGCCGCCAGTCCGCCGGGAGTGGCCGGCACCTTGATCATTCTGTTTGGTTGCCCGGCGGCCCATTGGCGCCCCAGTTCAATGTAACGCTGCGCTTTGTCGGTCACGGACAGGGGACATCCGGGATCTTCCAGCAGTGGATCGAGCTCGAAACTCACGTAGCCGTCGTTTCCGCGCGTGGCTGCGAAGACCGGCTCAAAGACCTGCTGGGCCTCCCGCACCAACAAATCGGTGACTTGCCAGGCGACCCCCTCGTCATCGAGTCCGCGGGACATCAACTCGGTGAGTTGGCGATCGAAGCGCCCGGTCTTGATCAAATCCGAGACAATGATCGGATTGGAAGTGGCCCCGGTCGCTCCAAATTGCCGATTGGCGGCGACCAGTTGCGGGTCAATGCTGTCCAACCACAGTTTGGTGCCGGAGGCAATCAGCGTTTCCAGAGGAGTCATGGGGGCCAATCCTGAATTCGTCGAAGTTTTTTGCGGGGGGATTGGTTACAATTCTCGCCCGTGGGGGTGGTGAAAGTTTAATGAATTCTTCGTCCGCCGACAAACCGGCGGGAGATAAGAATTCCGGTCCGATGGCCGCCGGCGGAGTGAGACATTGAATTACGAACAATATCAAAATCCACTGATCAGTCGCTACGCCTCGCGCGACATGAGCCGCATCTGGTCGCCGCAATCGATCCATTCGACTTGGCGAAGGCTGTGGGTGGCCCTGGCCGAGGCGGAGCGGGAGTTGGGGCTGCCGATCACCCAGGCACAAATCGACGAGTTGCGGCAAGGGGTCGACGCGATCGATTTCGACCGGGCCGCGGCGCTGGAACGGGAGTTGCGTCACGACGTGATGGCGCACGTCCATGCCTATGGAGAACAGTGTCCCGGGGCGCGGGGGATCATCCACCTGGGGGCGACGAGTTGCTTCGTGACCGACAATGCCGACCTGTTGGCGTTTCGCGCCAGCCTGACGCTGGTTCGCGATCGGCTGGTGGGAGTCATCGACCGGCTGGCCGCGTTTGCCTTGCAGTATCGCGACCTCCCCTGCCTGGGGTATACCCATTTGCAGCCCGCGCAACCGACGACGGTCGGGAAACGCGCGGCGCTGTGGTGCTACGACCTGGCGCTCGATTTGGAAGAGCTGGAACACCGTCTGTCGAAGCTCCGTTTCCGCGGCGCCAAAGGAACCACCGGAACCCAGGCGAGCTTCCTGCAGTTGTTCGATGGGGACCACGGCAAAGTCGAAGCACTGGACCGGCTGATCGCCCGCAAGATGGGATTTGAGGAACTGTTCGCCGTCACGGGGCAAACCTATTCCCGCAAACTCGACGCGCAAGTCCTGGGAACCTTGTGCGGGATCGCCCAGTCGGCGCACAAGGGTGCCACCGATTTGAGGCTCTTGCAGAGTTTCAAAGAGATCGAGGAACCGTTCGAAGAAAAGCAGATCGGTTCTTCGGCGATGGCCTACAAGCGGAACCCCATGCGGTCAGAGCGGATTTGCGCGCTGGCGCGGTTCGTGCAGAGTCTGTCGTCGAGCGCCGAACAGACGGCGGCCGTCCAATGGATGGAACGGACGCTCGACGACAGCGCCAATCGCCGGCT
>JBJXGA010000522.1:0-2571 GCA_046152955.1 Planctomycetales bacterium
GTTTCAACGATACGGATCGCCCAATGTACCAGGCACGCTCCGCCGTGCCGTCCGCGGCCGCTTGATTAACGAAAGCTTAACCGACTCTCTAAGGCAACCCGTTCTTCCCCCCCCCGACGCACGACGATCTGAACCCGACAATTCGTCCGGAGATTACAAAATCACAGGTTCCCGGAGAGACCTCTTGAGTCTGGACGTTGGCGAGGGTGATAATAGGCAGGTCGAGGTTGCCGGCCTGATTGGCAAATTTGCGATCAGGCTCAAGCGACGCTCGGCTGGCAAACGATGACCTCAACGCGGGGGACACCTGCGCCCTGAGAATCATTGGATCTTGCGTTCTGACGAGGCCTTGCCGGGGATGATGCCTATGCGGATCAGGCAGGATCTTCGAGCTGCTGGTGCGATGGGAACATCAACCACTTCGATGGCGGTGTTGACGTCGCCACGCCTGGCCCTGCCCCCCTCGTTCGGGCTCGGAAACGCTGCGAGCTCCAACACGCCACCGTCTCTGCCGACGACCTCCGAGGTCAAACCGGTCGAGACACCGGTCCAGCGGGCTGGTTGGAAGCGGACCGTCGGCAATCTCCTGCGGCCACGGCGGGGACTGCTGGTGTCATTGGCGCTCCATCTGGCATTCGGCCTGACGCTGACGGTGATCGCGGTAGAGCATCTGCCACACGGTCGGCCGACCGACCTGACAGTCCTGCCCGGAGGACAGGGAGAAGGATCCGGGGGCGGCGATTCGTTCGGACTTGCCGCTGGCGGATTGCCGGATGGCGATCGGCGGCCTGTCGGAAGTGACTCGCAGGAGAACGGCGAGATCGCACAGCGATCGGCATCGCCATTGGAAATTCAAGGAGTCGTTAAGGGACTGCCCATCGGAGCACACCAGGGTCTCGCGTCCGTTCTCGAAGGAGGCAATCCAGGACAACTGCGTGGGAGTGGTGGTGGTAAGGGATCGCGCGGACAGGGGGGCGGAAGTGGCGGAGGATTCTCCGGAGGATCGGGCGGAGGGGTGGGCTTCTTCGGAGCGTCCGCGGCGGCGGAGTCGTGCGTCTATGTGTTCGATATGTCAGGGAGCATGCATGGGCGGCGGTTCCGCCGCGCACTCAGCGAGCTGAATCGATCGATCTCCGACCTGAAGCCGCATCAGCGATTCTTTGTCATCATGTTCAGCGATTCAGCCGTGCCGCTGTTTGCGGATCTGTCGACGACGGAATTGCTGGAGACGTTTCGAGTCGAGCTGTTCCCGGCGACGGTGGAGAACAAACATAAGGCTCGTGCGTGGCTCTCAAAGCTGAAAGCGGATGGGCACACGCACCCGACGACGGCGCTCAAGCTGGCGATTGATCTGAAACCGGACGTGATCTTCTTCCTGACCGACGGGGAAATTCCGGAAGAGGTGCTGTCGGAAGTGTCGGCCTACAACCAGAAGCAGGTCCCCGTGCATTCGATCGAGTTTGAGAATCTCGAAGGAGCGCAGCGCCTGCAACGCCTGTCCTCCCAGAACTCCGGACCCTTCCGGCACGTGAAGTAACGACTCACCCGCGGCTCTCCCGCCCCCGGCCCTGTGCCGGGGGTTTAACGGACTTTGCCCTAGCGCCCCTCACGAAACCGCCCGTTGCTCGGAAAATCGCCTCCCACGGCGTCACTCTACGAAGGCGCCAGTTCCCCGCTGTTCGCCGACGAAATGCCCGGCAGCAGCTGCAACTTGTCTCGGAAACTCTTCGACCGAACCGTCTGGACCAGCGACCGAATCCGGAAGTCGTCGGCGAGGTCGGCGGGGTAGCAAAGCTGGTACGCCGCCTGACGAACCGGGAAAAACCGAAGCCCGGCGGCCTCGCTGACGAGGCGGGGACAGACGCCAGCGTCGGCCCAGTTATTTCGCAACGCTTCGGCGACGCTCCAGTGACTGCCGGCGGTGGAGTGCGTTTGCTGACGCTCGCTGCGGAGCTGGTCCTGACAGACGCGGGCTCCGGATCCGGCTTCGCGACCGACCCAGCGGATTCGCGAGCGGGTGATCGTCGACAGTGACGATGTCTGGACGCTCGCGGAGACCGCGACCCCTTCGTCCCAATCGGCGAGATGCAACACCTGGGCGGGAGCCTGCAAAGTCTTGTAGATCGCGTCCAGGTGGCCCGACGATTCCTTCGTGTCGGCCAGATGCACGCCGGCAACGTGCGCTTTTCCGAGGCGAACGTATTCGAGGGCTTGCGAACTATTGCGTGTGATCACGATCAGACGGATCTGAAACTCGCTCCACAGTTCGTCAACGAGGAGACCGGCGGCGGGATCGCAGGTGGCGAGGACGAGGTTGCGCGCGGGATCGGGGATCGCGGGGAGGTTGGCACCGGTGAGCCATTGCAGGCTGCTGGGGGCATGAAAGAGAGCGCGGCCCCCCTCCCACTGGTATCGCCACAGCTGGCCGCGGACTTCGGCCTCCCAGTGAGGTTGCGATTCTTCGCGCGGTGGTTCGGCCCAAGCGGGGGGACTGGTCGACCCCGGTGCCCCACCAAACAGCGATTCCACGGTAACCCCCAGAATGCGCGCGAGCGCCAGGGCGGTCGCCAC
>JBJXGA010000533.1:0-21039 GCA_046152955.1 Planctomycetales bacterium
AGGGAGTGGAAGACCTGTTTTGGGTCTTATTGAATACACCCGAATTTCTGTTCCTTGATTGATACGGAGCACACACCATGGCCATCCATCAGAACTGCGAAGGGATGCGGCGGCGCGACTGCCTGAAGCTGGGGCTGGGAGCCCTGGCCGGAGGGGGGTTGGTTGACCTGTTCCAGCGGCGAAGTCTGGCCGGAGAGACGGGTGCGAAGAACACCAGTTGCATCCTGGTCTGGCTGGATGGGGGTCCCAGTCATTTCGAGATGTTCGATCCCAAGCCAGGCGCTCCCGCGGAAATCCGCGGAGAGTTTCAGCCGATTCAAACCAAGGTTCCGGGGCTGTATTTCTCCGAGAACATGACCCGGCTGGCGGCGATCAGCGACAAATTCACGATTGTCCGCTCGGTGTGCCACAACCAGAACAACCACGGCGCGGGAAATCACTACATGATGACCGGCGCCCCCACGCGGATTCCGGTGAGCTGCGGCGCGTTTGTCAGCTTCCATCCCAGCATGGGCTCCGTCGTCTCGCACGAACGGGGCGCTCCGCACGGACTCCCTCCGTATTTCTCCCTCCCCGGCATGACCCGCTCGGGAGGCCCCAATTTCCTCGGCGCTCGGCACGCGCCGTTCGTTGTGGCGGACGATCCCAACCAGAAGGGCTTTTTGGTCCGCGACGTGACGATTCCGGGTGACCTGGACGATGGGCGGACCCTGGCCCGCCGACAGATGCGCGCGCGGCTCGATCAGTTCACCAGGTTCCACGATCGTGCCGCCGCCGACCCCGTGCTGGGGGCTGACGAAAACTACCAGCAGGCGGTCTCGCTGATGACCTCAGCCGCCGCGCAGCGCGCGTTCGAGATTCACCGCGAGCCAGACGAAGTGCGGGATGCCTATGGGCGAACTCCGTTGGGACAGCGGGCACTATTGGCGCGGCGGCTGGTCGAGGCCGGGGTGCCGTTCGTGACGCTCAACGACGGGGGCTGGGACCATCACTCGAACATCTTCCCCGCCTTCAAGTCGCAGGGGCAGAAACTGGAAGCGGTTGTGGCGACCCTGATCTCCGACCTCGACCAGCGCGGTTTGCTCGACACGACTCTCGTCCTGGTGATGGGAGAGTTCGGCCGCACGCCGCAGATTTCGACGCTTCCCGGTTCGAACACCCCCGGTCGCGACCATTGGTCGAGCGCGCTGTCGGTCCTGGTGGCCGGTTGCGGCACGCCGCGCGGACAGGTGGTGGGGGCAACCGACGCGCGGGGCTATGCGGCGATCGAAAAGATCTACGCTCCGGAAAACCTCGTCTCGTCGGTGTATCTCAAACTGGGGGTCGACCCGGACAAAATCCTGTATGCCAGCAACGGCCGACCGTCGCATCTGGTCAGCGATCCGCGGCCTATCGCCGAATTGATGTGAGGCGCCAGGTCGGCGAAACGTTCGGAGTGCGCATGGGAAGCGCTCTGGTCACGGGAGCGCGGCTCGACCTGGCCGCGGTTGCGGCCGATGCGGCTTGGCGCGGACGCGCTGACAGGATGAATCGGGACCGGGGATGCGAAGCGTCCTGAAGAACTCGCGTGGAGATTGGCTGATGGTGTGGATTGGTACGGGGAGTCGTTCGCGAAGGGGGCTGGTTCGTCGCGCCGGCAGGCAGGGAGTTTGCTGGCTTGTGGGGAGATTGCTTCGAAGACTCCCAACGGCGGGCTTTGACTTCGTCGAACGCACATCGGCGGCTCGGCAGGAGCCTCGCCCTCCCGGTGCGCTGTTCCTAGACACGACACGTCGCGGAACGCGACTGAGATTTTACGACGGGAACAGGGGCCGGCCTCCATTGAGGATGGCGGCCTGGGCGATGGGGCTGGCCGTCTGGGGATTGTGCGTCAGTTCCGTGTGGGGGGCGGCTCCGACGTTGACGCATTTGTTTCCCGCGGGGGGTGAGCGAGGGACGAAGGTCACAGTCACGTGCAGCGGCACGTTCAACTGGCCCCCCAGCGTCTGGTCGCCGGGGGTCGATGTGACGCCAACAGCCGAGTCGGGCAAGTTGGAGGTCTCGATTCCCGCAGACTTGGCCGCCGATCGGATCTGGATCAGACTCTACAATGCAGAGGGGGCTTCCGCACTGGCGCCGTTTCTGATCGGGAGCCTCCCGGAGCTCGCCGAAGTCGAGCCGAACAATTCCCCTAAAACGGCGCAGAAGATCGATTCTCCTCGCGTCACGATCAACGGCGCGCTGGGGGATGGGGATGTGGATGGATTCGCCGTGGCACTGGAGGCGGGACAAACGCTGGTCGCGGCGGTCGACGCCCACACCCGGCTCGGTTCCCCAATGGATGCCATCCTGCAGGTGGCGACCTCCAACGGAACGGTACTCGCGGAAAACCATGACGACCTCAAGCTCGATCCGCGGCTGGCGTTCACTCCCCGTACCGCGGGAACATACATCGTTCGGCTGTTCGCCTTCTCGGCGGCCCCCAACTCGACGATCGCCTTCCAGGGGGGGGCCAATTTCATTTATCGCCTGACCCTCACGACTGGACCGTACGTCACACACGCCGCGGCGCAAGCGGCGCCGCGCGCCGACCCAGGGACCGTTGGGGCGGCGGGATGGAATCTTCCCGCGGATCTGAAGCTCCCGGTGGTTTCCTGGGGCGGGGCGCGGCTGGCCGAGTTTCAGGAGTTCGAGGTACTGGACGAGCTGCGGCGCTCTCCTGATGCCCGGTTGGGGTTGGTGTTCGACCCGGCGCTCGCCGGCGCGGCGCGGGTGAGACTGGGACCGTATGCGACAGCTCCACCCCTTTCGGCCGCCGATCCCCAGCAACCCGCCACGCTGACCCTGCCGACGGCGCTCACCGGCTGTCTCAAACAGCCTCGTCAGACCGACACCTACCGCCTGCCGCTGACCAAGGGACAACCAGTGATCATTTCGGTGGAGTCCCGCAGTCTCGATCTGCCGATTGACCCGGTCGTGCAACTGACCGACCCGAATGGAGCGGTCGTCGCCGACCTGGACGACACCGGCCCACACCGCGACGCGCTCATCGCGCACACTGCCGCGCATGATGGCGACTACCGCTTGACAATCACCGATCGTTACCGCCACGGCACAGAGCGGTATGTGTATCTGCTCACGGTCCGACTGGAGGAAGCGGATTTTGAACTGTCGGCGACAGCGGACGCGATTGTCGTGAATCCCGACAAGCCGACCGAGTTGACGATCAAAGTGCAGCGCCGCGGGACGGCGGCCTCCGCAATGGGCCCCATCACGATCCAGGCGGTCGGACTCCCCAAGGGGGTGACTGCACCGCCGGTCGTCTCCGAGCCCACCGGTCCTACGGCCGCCGAGGTCAAACTGCAGTTGTCTTCGACGGGCGCGGCGTACTCCGGCCCGGTGCAGGTACAAGGGCAAGCGAGCCAACCCCGGGCGCTGGAACGGTTCGCCCGTACCCCTGCCAGGCTCGGAGTGGCGTTCGAGACGATCTGGCTGACGTCGATCGGAAAGCCGTAGCTCAATGTGCCGTCCATCCGCCATCCACCAGCAGGTTGTGCCCGGTCACGTATTCCGACGCATCGGACGCCAGGAAGACCACCGCTCCTTTGATGTCTTCATTGTTCAACATGCGGCCCACCGGGACGCGCTGGTTGTAATTTTCCACAAACGGTTGCGGCTGATTGTCAAAATAGCCGCCGGGGCTGATACAGTTCGCTCGGACCCCCTGCTTGCCGTAATAGCAGGCAAGATATCGCGTGAAGTTGATCATCCCCGCTTTCACGAAGTTGTACGTCGCCGGCTGCTTCATGTCGGTGCCGGCGTATAGATTGGGATCGTTGGAGACCACCCCATAAATGCTGGAGATGTTGATGATCGATCCCCGCTGCTGCCGCACCATGGCGGGCATGAACGCCCGGCACATCTCGAACAAGCCGGTGAAATCTCCCGCCGCGCTCCGCGCGCAGTGATCCGCCGTTTGCTCCGGGAACCCTCCGCCGGCGTGTCCGTCGCGGGCCAGCGCGCTGTTGACCAGTACGTCCAGGCGGCCGAATCGGCCCAGCACTTCGTCGCGCAGCGCCAGAATCGACGCGGGGTCCGCGATGTCGCAGGCCAGGCCGTGGGCGTCGTAGCCGCGGGCCCGCATCTGCTCGGCGAACTCCTCGTTCCGCGCGCGCGAGCGGGAGGCGGTGATCAGCGTCGCTCCCGCTTCGGCCAGTGCTTCGGAAAGGCTGCTGCCAAACAGCGGCCCCGCGCCTGCCGTCACCAGCGCCACCCTCCCGCGCAGTGAAAATCGATCCAGTATTCCCATGTTCAAGCTCCTGGTTGTGATGGTTGAAGACGCAACCGGCAGGTCGATCCCGCCAGTCGGCTATTTGCCCCTCCCCGTGATGGGATACTGGACGTCCTGAAAGCCCTTGCCGCTGTGTTCTCCGGGAGGGACGAGGCTGTCCACCAGCGCTTCATCCTGGGGATCGATCGTTACGTTTAGGCATTGGAGATTGTCTTCGAATTGCGCCTGAGTTCGAGGGCCGATGATCACCGACGTGACGATCGGATTGGCCAGGCACCAGGCGAGGGCGAACTGGCTCATCGCCACTCCTCTGGCTTCGCAGTGCCGCCGTAGCGCCTCCGCCACCTGAAAGCTCGCTTCCCGCAGTTCGGCCTGCTGCATCCGTTTGTCGTTGCGCGACGCGCGGCTCCCCTCGGGAAAAGGCTCCCCCGCCCGGTATTTGCCACTCAGGATGCCCCGCGCCAGAGGGCTGTAGGTGACCACCCCCACGCCCTGTTCCCGGCACAGAGGGAGCAGTTCGACCTCGATGTCGCGGTTGACGAGGTTGTACAGCGGCTGGACGCAGGTGAAGGAGTTGAGGTTGAGCCGGGCTGACAGTCCCAGCGATTCCATCAGTCGCCAGGCGCGAAAATTCGAGCAGGCGACGTAATGCACCTTGCCGCTGCGGACCATGTCGTCCAGGGTTCGCAGCGTCTCCTCCAGTGGCGTGGCGTCGTCGGGGGTGTGGACATAGTAGATGTCGACGTAATCGGTTCCCAGCCGTCGCAGACTGGCGTCGAGCGCCTGGCGGAGGTGCAGGCGGCTGGCCCCCGATTCATTGGGCCCGGTTCCCATCGGGGCCCGCCCCTTCGTGGCCAGGACGACCTTGTCGCGACGATCCGCCAGAGCGCGGCCAACCACGACCTCCGACTGGCCCGCATTGTAGATGTCGGCCGTGTCGAAAAAATTGATCCCCAGGTCGAACGCCTGGTGCATGATGCGGATCGAGTCGTCGGGGGTGGTCTGGCCGCCGAACATCATCGTTCCCAGACAAATGGGAGAGACTTTCACACCGGCGGATCCGAGGTTGCGGTAATGCATGGGAAAAGCTGGGGAGCAGGAGGGAGGATGAAGGCGCGCGGCGAAACGATTGTACGACTCGCACGAATCTGGGGGCCTTCTGCGGATCGATTGTCGTTTACCGCCTGCGTAAGACGAACAAGATAGCCAGAGTTGGAGGGGTTGAGAACCGTCAGACGGATCAACCAGCAGGAATGCGAAAGACACCCAGCCCGGAACCCGGCAGAGCCGGACGTTCCGGGAATACGGGAGAGTGGGAGGCAGAGAGTCGTCGGCAGCCTTGAACAATCGGGCGGGCCTCAATAGGATGGCGGTTTGGTTCGGTCGTCGGGTTCAAACCACTATTCTCGGAAAGCGTCGAAAGGCAGGAACGATTACATGGGCGTTAAGAAGACGGGCAAAGGTCGCCGCAAGCTGGGTCGCAGAAAACGCCGCATGCGGGCCAAGATCCGTCATCGCAAGGGCTAGGCGCCCAAAGGGGTTTCGGTCCACCCGCCAGGTCAATGGACCGCCACGGAAACCCTCTCACTTCCGTGTTCCCGCCGCGTCGAATTCCGCAGCCTCGATATTTCATGATTTAGTCTGGCATCCCGCACAATCGGAACGTTACGATTCAAAGGAGTGACACCCTCCCAACTCACCGCCCGGCTCCTGAGAGCTGGACCGGTCCCCCCGAAACCCAAGTACCCCCCCCCTCGGACGCTTGCAGGAAAGAGGTGACGCCATGAGATGTCTGTTGCGGACGTGTTTCGCATGCACTGTGATTGCCGGATTGCTTCCGGTCGGTGCTTCCCCGGTTCGGGCGCAGGACGCCGCCGCAGTGGCCAAAGCGGATGAGGCGCAAAAAGTCGCCGACGCCGCCCTCGCCAAAAAGGCGGAAGCCGACAAAGTCGTCGCCGCCGCTCAAGGCAAGGTAAAAACCGCTACGCAAGGGCTGGCCAAAGCCAAAGCGGACGAAGTCAAGTTGACGGGTGAGCTCCCGGTTGCCGAAAAAGCGGTGACCGATAAGACCGCGGCTGCCGCCAAGGCGGTGGAAGACGCGAAACCGCTGGAGAAGGCTGCCGCCGACACGGCCGCCGCGGCCAAGGCGGCTGCGGATGCCAAAGCCGCCGCCGACAAGCTGGCCGCGGACAACGCGGGGATCGCCAAGGCGACCGCCGACACCGCCGCGGCTGCCAAGGTAGCCGCCGAAAAAGCGGTGGGAGACAAGGGGGTCGCGCTGCTCAAGACGCTGGCCGATTCGGTCGCCGCGGATGCCGCGAACTCGGCCAAAGATGCCGCCGCCAAGGCGGAAGCTGCGGTCAAACCGGTCACCGACACCGCCACCGCCGCCAAAGACGCTGCCGACAAACTGGCCGCCGGCCAAAAAGTGATCGCCGACGCCAACGCCGCGGTGAAAGCGGCCACCGACGCCGTGCCGGTGATCAAGGCCAATCTGGCCAAAGCCCAGGAAGCCTCGAAGGCCGCCGAAGCCCAGGTGGCAGCGGCCAAGGCCGAAGTCGATCAAGCTCTGGCCGCATTGAACGTGGTCGCGACCGAAGCGACGGCGGCGCTCAAAGGCTCGGAAGAGGCGCTGGCGGCAATCGGCAAGTTCGTGTCGTTTTCCAAGCAGGTCGCGCCGATCTTCACCAAGCGCTGCCTGGCGTGCCACAACGCCCAGACCGCCAAAGGGCGGTACAACATGGATACATTTCTGGGGATTGTGAAGGGTGGCGAACAAGGGGACACCGTGCTTCCCAAGGACGCCGACGGTTCGAATCTGGTGGCGCTCCTGGAATCGGGCAACATGCCCAAAGACGCCGATCCGCTGTCGAAGGAAGAAATCGCGCTGGTCAAGCAGTGGATCCTGAACGGCGCCCGGATGGACGCCGGTGTGAAGCCCGAAGCGCAGCTCATCACGATCATCCCCAAGCTCCCGCAGCCTGCCCCCCCGGAGGCATACAAAGTGCCGATTCCGGTGACGGCGACCGCCTTCAGCCCCGACGGCAACCTGCTGGCCGCCTCGGGCTATCATGAAGTCGTGTTGTGGAATCCGGCCGATGGCAAACTGGTGCGGCGGATCACCAACGTCGCCGAGCGGACCTACGACATCGAGTTCAACGCCGCCGGCACGCTGCTGGCCGTCGCCGCCGGAACCCCCGGTCAACAGGGTGAAGTCAAGCTCTTCAATCCTGCCGACGGCGCGCTGGTCCGCGACGTGATGACCACCAGCGACTCGGTGTTCGGCGTTGCCTTCAGCCCCGACGGCAAGCGGTTGGCGACGTGCAGTGCCGATCGTTCAATCCGCGTGTTCAACGTCGAGAACGGCGCCCAGGAGTTGCTGATCGAAGATCATGCCGATTGGGTGATGGACATCGCCTGGTCCCCGGACGGCGCCAAGCTGGCCTCGGCCAGCCGCGACAAAACGTCGAAACTGTTCGACGCCAAAACGGGAGACTCGCTGGTCACGTTCCCGGCGCACAACGAAGTCGTCTACGGCGTCTCGTTCTCTCCCGACGGCGCACAGATTCTGACCGCCGGGCGCGACAACAAGATCCGCGTCTGGAATCCGGCCAATGCCCAGCAGATTCGCGAAATCGGCGGGTTTGGCGGGGAGGTGTACCGACTCTCGGTATCCGCCGACGGTCGCATCTTCAGTTGCAGTGCCGATAAGCAGGCTCGTGAGCACAAGGTGGCTGACGGCGCTGCGGTTCGAGCCTTCGCCGGTCACAACGACTGGATCTACAGCGTCTCCTTCAATCCGGCGACCAAGAAACTGGCCACGGGGAGTTGGGACGGGGAGGTCCGGATCTGGAATGCCGACGACGCCAAGGGGATGCTGACCTTTGTGGCGGCACCCGGTTATGCTCCTCCGGCAGCCGCCGCAGCGGCCGCCACGGCGACGAAATAGCCAGCGGCTTGTTGCTCAGTCCATCGGGAGGTTTCCATGCCCCGGTCGTTCCCAACGACCGGGGCATTTCTGTTGGTTGCACGAGCGTCGAACGCCGGAGGCCAGGGAAGCGATCGAATACCTCGCCCAGTTCCTGCGGGAACTGCTCCCCCAGGAGTGAGTGGCGTGCGCCAAGCAGTGCTGAAGCGTGTCGCGGCCAGTCAGGCGGAGACGAAATCGGGGGCCGAGTTGCTGTCCCCTTTGAGCTTCAGATCGCCGGAAGAACCGTCCGCCTCGGAATGAAATTCCTTCGGCAGGGTATCAATTGGGCGTTCGGTCTCCGGAATGGCGACCGGAATCTGGCTGCTGACATCATGGCCCGGCGCCCGCAATGTGACTCCGCGGGCGGCGGACTCGGGTCGCGCGGGAGGGTCGTCGCGCAGAAACCGGAAGCAGACGTCGGCGATCGCCACTTCGTCCCCCGGCGAGAGCTCGGTCTCCACCATGCGATGCCCGTTGACCCGGATGCCGTTCATGCTTCCCAGGTCGCGCAGAACGTACCGGTCCCCCACCTGAACAATGCAACAATGCCGCCGCGAAACCTTGGAACTGGATTGCAGCGAAATGTCGCATTCCTGGTGACGACCGATCAAGACGATCGGCTTGTCCAGCGCGATAGATGATCCACCCTCCGTGGGGATCAGACTGGCCGCCATGAATGGCTCCCGAGAAGTCTGACGAAACGTGTACCCCAGAGAGTATCATAGGCGACGCTTTGTACCTAGGGCAACAAGCCCAAAGAAATGACCGGAATAGTGTGAATTTTTTTGCAGTCGACTCCACCTGTTCCGATTGTTCGGGGGATCACCCGCCCCCGACCGTTCCCGCCACCACTTCCGTCCGCAGTCGCCGCCCCATCACCCGCTGAAATCGCAGGTTCAGCAGGATTGACGACACCACCAGCCCCACGATCAACCCGGTCCACATCGCCTGCGGTCCCCCATCCCGTACAATCCCCAGGAAGTACCCCAGCGGCAGACCCACCCCCCAATACGCCACCACCGTGATTAACATCGCGGACGACGTGTCCTTCAATCCCCGCAGCGCCCCCGAACCGGCTACCTGCAAGCCGTCGAACACTTGAAAAATCGCCGCCATGTACAACAGTCTGACCGCCAGCACCTGCACCCCAGGATCGGGGGTATAGACCGCAGCGATCGCGCGCGGAATCAGCGCCAGCGTCAGTCCCGCCAGGGCCATGAATGACATGGCCAACAGCGCCCCGACCGTCCCCGAACGCCGCGCTCCCGCCACGTCCTGACGCCCCAGCGCTTGTCCCACCCGAACCGTCACGGCGATCGAAATCCCCAATGGCACCATGAACGTGATCGAAGCCACGTTGATCGCGATCTGGTGTCCCGCCACGACCGCTTCCCCCATCCGCCCCAGCAGCAGTGCTACCGCGGCAAACAGACTTCCTTCCATAAACAGACAAACGCCAATCGGAACGCCCAGTTTCAACAGCTTCCAGAGCGCCGCGAAATCAGGCCGGTCCAGCCGCCCAAATACCTCGAACCGCCGGTAGTACGGATGCCAGGCGATCCATCCCAACAAACAGCCAAACATCAACCACATCACGATGGCGGAGGAGATCCCCGTCCCGACCGCTCCCAGCCGCGGCAGTCCCCACCGTCCATACATCAGCAGCGAGTTTCCCGCGATGTTGGCCGCCAGAGCCAGCAGGCTGATGAACAACAGTGGCCGTGTCATGGAGACAGCTTCACTGAACCCGCGGAGCACGACGAACGCGCACAGCGCGGGCAACCCCCAGGAGATGGCCCGCAAAAAGCCGGTCGCCGTCGGAATGATCTGCGGATCGACGCCGAACCACTCCAGTACGGGGGTCGAGCCGCGGATCACGAGAAAGGCCCCCAGCGCCACCACTTGGCTCAGCCAGAGTCCTTGCCGCACCTGGCGACCGATGGCGGTCGATTCTCCAGCGCCAAAGCTGTGCGCCACGTTGGGAGAAATGGACATTAGAATCCCCATCCCGAAGACAAAGATCGGCATCCACAAGCTCCCCCCCAGCGAAACCGCCGCCAGGTCGCGCGGCCCCAGTCTTCCGGCCATGATGGCGTCGACGGTGTGCATCGAGATCTGGGCCAGTTGGGTTCCCACCACCGGTCCCCCCAGACACAGCAGCGCCCACGCTTCGCGCCGGATCGAAGCCGATCTCGCGACGGCCAGAGTGCGAACGGTTTCTACGAACGTGAGAGGCATGGGGAACTTCCAGAGCGAACGCCAGCCAGGATTCGGCCTGGCCGGGACTGAGTATAGCTTCCCTGCGGGAAACCAGAGAGCAGACAGCGCGAAAGGGCGAAACGTTCGCGGGGCCCGAGGGGTTCTTTCCGGAGCAAATCGGGGGTGATTCAGGCCGACTCAGCACCGTCGGCTCCACAGTGCCGACTTGCCTCGCGTGACGACTACCGCGATTCCGGAGAGACCGAAGCGGTGAGTTCGCGCTGGCTCGGTGTGGCGGGAGGCTCCAGGCTCGTCGGCGCGGGGGGCGCCTCCAGGTCGAGCACGCGCGACAGAGCGAGTGTCTCGGCGTCGGAGGGGGCCATTTTAAGCGACGCCGCGACCGCTTCGCGCGCTCCCTGCAGGTCATCCGCCCGGTAGCGGGCATAGGCCACCTGATACCAGTCGTCCGATGTGCCGGACCGGTGATGAATCGCCGAGGAGAGGGCCGCCGCCGCCTCATTCCAGCGTCCTTCATGAGCGTAGCAACGACCCAGGAGCCAGGCCGCGGCACGCTGCTGGCGCGGGCACCCCGAGGGACGATCGACCAGCGACTTGAGCAGCGGCAGGGCTTGCTCGGAATTCCCCTGTTGCAGGTGAATTTGCGCCGCCAGGAGCCGCGCTTCGGCTTCATCGGGCGCCACCGCCAGCACGCGGTAGCAGGCTGACAAGGCGTCGGCGTCGCGCTGTTGACGATGCTCCAGTCGCGCTCGAAGCAGCCAGGCCTGGGGATTGTCCGGCTCAAGTTCCAGTGCCCTGGCCAGCATCGTCTCAGCTCCGCTCAGGTCATCCTGCAGCGACAATGTGGTCGCCAACTTGACGAACCCGCGCGGATCTTCGGGATTCTGCTCGACGACTCGCCGCAGATGATCGGTGGCCGCCGCCAGACTCCCATGCTCCACCAGCATCTCGGAGAGTTCCAGCCGCGTTTCGCAATCCTTGGGATTGCTGTTGACGGCGGCGGTGAGCAGGACTTCTGCGGATGCGGCATCACCCCGATCAGCCGCTTCCCTTGCCCGCGTCGCCAGTTGCTCCGCCGATTCAGGAGACTGGTTGTGTGCGGCGCGGCGACTTGCGCACCCGGTGAAGAGCAGGCTTGCCGCCAGACCCAGCCGCCAGACCAGGATGCACAACCCCCGGCGAGCGCCGCTGGCATGCGGCGCGCTGAGACGGGTCAGGGGTAGGAACGTCTGCACTCGCTGCACGTGCCCCTCTCCAGAGGTGGGAGCTGGTCCCGTCAAACGGAGGGAGTTGGCCGATGGGAACTGGTGAGAGTCAACCGCGGGACTTTTGGCCCGTCCGACGGGGAACTTCCTCCCGTCGGGCCGAGGAATTTACTCAATTGCCCCGGACTCCGGAAGGGGAGTTCCACTGTCTCATTCGATATTATCGACACAATCACTCTGCGGCGCTCAACCTGCCTGGAAACGTCGAGTGGTTTGGATCGATGTCGGCACTCAGGGGCCGCGGAGGAACGCCGCCAGCCGGTCGATTCCCTGTTCCAGCAATTGCCGTTGTGTGGCGAATGACAGGCGCACGTAACCTTTGGCGCCGAAAGCATCTCCGGAAACCAGCGCCACGTGGGCCTGGTCCAGCAGCGCGGCACAGAAATCGGTCGAATTCTCGACCACTGTCCCGTTCCCCAGTTTCCGGCCAAAATAGCGGCTGACGTTGAAAAAGGCGTAAAACGCCCCTCCCGGCTCGGGAATCGTGATGTCGGGGAGCCCCCGCAGGCGTTCCAGCGTGTAGAGCCGACGGGCCGCGAACTCCTGCCGCATTGTTTCCACGCATTCCTGCGGACCCGAGAGCGCCGCCAGCGCCGCATACTGGCTGATGCTGCACGGGTTCGAGGTTTCCTGGCTTTGGAGATTGTCCATCGCGGCGGTCAATTCGACCGGCGCCAGCGTCCAGCCGATCCGCCAGCCGGTCATGGCGTAGGCCTTGCTCACTCCGTTGATGATGATCGTCCGATCAGCGATCCCTCCCAGCAGGGTGGCAAAACTGCGGAATCTCTCCCCCGTATACAGCAGTTTGTCGTAGATTTCGTCCGAGCAGACATAGACCCCATGCTGCCGCGCGACCCGCGCCAGTTCTTCGAGTTGACCGGTCGAAAACACAGCTCCGGTCGGGTTGCAGGGGGAATTGAGCAACAGAAGTTTGGTTCGAGGGGTGATCGCCCGTTCGAAATCCTGGGCCGTGAGTCGAAAGCCGCTCTCTTCGGTGGTCTTGACAATCACCGGTTTGGCCCCTGCCAATTCAACGAGCGCCTCGTAGCTAACCCAGTAGGGGGCCGGAATGATCACTTCGTCCCCCGGCCCGGTCAGTGCCGTGAGGACGTTGTGAATCGAGTGCTTGGCCCCATTGGAGACGAGCACCTGGTTCGGCTCGTAATGCAGCCCCTGCTCCCGTTCATAGGCGGTGCAGATCGCCTTTTTCAGTTCGGGAATTCCCCCCGACGCCGTGTAATGCGTATGCCCCGCCCGCATCGCCGCGCGGGCCGCTTCCTGAATGTGCTCTGGCGTGTGGAAATCGGGCTCTCCCAGAGTGAAGTCAAAGACAGTCACCCCCTGGCCCTTCAGAGCCTTGGCGCGGGCCGCGGCGGCGATCGTGGCCGAGGGTTTGAGCGAACGGACGGCGTCGGAAAGTTCCATCATGGCGTATCAATCGAGCGCCCCGGCAACAGGCGCGTGGGGGCTGGTAAATGGGCGTGTGAATCGAAACGCTGATTGTGGGAAGTTCCCCACCAACCCGTCAAGCGGCGGCATCCGCGGGGAAAACGGGGCGAACATGATCACGAACACCCACCGGGACTTTTGGCCTCCGCCGTCCTTTGGATCAGGACGAGGCACAACGCCCCCGCGAGTGCCGGGAGCAGGGCATGGATTGCCAGGGCCATCACGGAGGACATGGGGTATTCGGAGCGTCCATCGACGAACAGGTACAGGACGAGTCCAGTGAACAGTCCGATTGCCGCTCCAAATGGTCGCCGACTCAATATTCCCACGGCCAGCGTCAGCGCCAGGGAGCTGATTTGCAGGTCGAGGGGCCAACCGCTGCTGAAGGGATCGGCATTGCCGCGCACCAACCAGCGCACCGCCGGGAGACCCACCCCTGCGGCCGCACCCATGATCACGGCAAGAACCAGCCGCGCCCATGATGTCCGATCTGGTAGTGCGTCCTGGAGGGGCGGTGTTTGCAAACCGTTCATGGCTTCGCGGACTCCCCACTACTGGCCGGTCTCCCTTTGGGAGTGGGAAGTTCAATGTCGTCGACATCGACCGGCAGCGGGCCGAGGCGCTCTTGGGTCTTGGAGCGGCCACCGCTGGAACGGTCCTTCTGTTTGAACTCTGGGAGTTCCGGCGACACGCATTCCCAGATCGCGGTATCGACATCCTTACCCGGTTGGAATCCGTGTGGACGCTCGTCGGGCCGATCGGGATGTGGCTCGATGAACGTGCAGATCCGCAGCGACTTTCCTGCTCCGCCGTTCGCCTTGCCCGATTTGGCCCGCCGATCCGGAATCCACTCATAGATCCCCCGTAGCACTTTGCCTTTCTCCGGCCCCTCCAGAAAGACGACATCCACGGTCTTGGGCGTCTGGTTTGGATCCAGTTGCAGACAGGCTTCCTCCATCCTCAGTTGGCGGACTTTCACGGTCTGTCCGATCTGGGAAGTTTGTTCGACACCAGCCGTCGAGCGATCGGCAATCCGCCAGGTTCCCGTGAAGCGCTGCGCCTCGATCTCCGGATCGATCCGCGACGCATGGGGGGCGGCGACGGCCGAGAACTGCTTGACTTCCGGGGATCCGGTTTCCCAGTTCCACTCATAAAGGCGCGGGAGTCGATCGGCGCGCTGTCCCGCGGACAGAATTTCGGGCGATTCCTCCGTCGGCTGTGCAGCGTACTGGACGAGCTGTGACGACGCGAGCAGCGTGATCGATCGGGCATCCCCGGACCAGTGGACTTGGACGTAGCGCGGGCGCGCGGCATCCTGGTGCTCCGCCCGGATGTTCCCCGTTTTGGTGTCCATGATCTTGACATGATTCCCGGAAACCATGGCCAGCTTGGTGCCATCGAGTGAAAACCGCAAAACGGCGGCCTTGAAAAACTCGTCTCGTTCGCCATTGGGCCGTAAACTGGCGTGCTCCAGCCGCAGCGCGCCGGTCTGCGCTTCCCAGATCCGGATCGTCCCGTGATAGCCCGCGGCGGCGACGAAATGGCCATCCTTTGAAACGGCCAGCCCCACGGCGCCGTGAACTCCCAGGGAGGGGTTGTAGTTATTGAGAAGCCTGCCGGAGGGAAGCTCACGGCGCACGATGCTGTGCTGGTCGGTGGAATAGACGACTGCCGTCTCATCCGCCGTGAAAGCGACGCCTGGCCGGGAATCGGCCGGAAACTCGCCAATGCGATGACCTGTGTTGGTCGCGGCCTCCAGT
Source organism: Planctomycetales bacterium (assembly GCA_046152955.1). Lineage (GTDB taxonomy): Bacteria > Planctomycetota > Planctomycetia > Planctomycetales > Planctomycetaceae > SIAF01. Next base: position 14,932 of record JBJXGA010000533.1, read on the forward strand.
CTGAGCAATCGCAAGTTCCAGAAATGCCGCGCATCCACCGTGGGCGGATCGGTCGGAAGATTTTCGATGTCTGTGCGCACGTGGATGATCGCGGAGGCGTAATTCTGTTTGGGTGAAACGTACAGTGCCGTAATCCGCTGCGCCTCAGGAACGCGGAATCCGGAATACTGGCGCGTTCTCTTGGTAGCCAGCTCCATCGATTCCCCTTCCGTCGTCAACATGGCGCTCCCATCCGGGGACAAGGCGCCCACTTCCGATCGCTGGACGAGCAAAACTCGGCTGAGGTCGGACTGTGACCAGTCCCAGACATGCAGGCGAACAATGCTGGGATCCACTCCCCGGTTGATCTCAGCATGGGAGACCAATTCCCCAAGCCTGACGGGATATTCCGGCCCGATGCAGGCGACAATTGGCGCCTCATCCGCAATGACCGGGTGGGAAATCGGCGCGAGAACGCGCGACTTGCCGATCTTATCGGTACGTTCGGCGGCGGGCGCTCCCCCCTTCAGCGATGCTGGTTCTACCACGGAATCCGGGGGCCGCCAATACGCGGCGAGCAATCCTGCGAGCGCGACGATCGCGAACATGGCACTGATCAGGAGTCTCCGCCCCGTTCGACCCGGCACATGGGCTGGGGAAGTCTCTGGGGCAATCGCTGTCATCTGCCGCGCTTCATCCGGCAGCGGAATGAACTCCGGTTGTTGCACGTGCGCCAGACACGGTTCCAGCAATGCGGCCACAGCCGCCGCGGAGCGATACCGGTCGGATGGACGCTTCGCCATGAGTTTGCCGATGATGCCGCACAGCCACTCCGGTACCTGGGGATTGAGCTCGCGAATGCGTCGTGGTTCGGCATCGGTAATGCGTCTCAAAACTCCCAGGCTCGAATCGGCCCGAAAAGGTGGTCGGCCGGTACACAGCGTGTAGAGGACGCTCCCCAGACTGAACAGGTCGCTGCGCGCATCCACCGGTTCTCCGGCAGCCTGTTCCGGTGACATGAACTGCGGAGTTCCGGGATGGAAGCCGCTCCGCGTCAGAGTGGCGTCATCCGCCGCGCGGGCCAGGCCGAAGTCGGTGATCAAGGCCCGCTCGACCCCCTGTTCCAGCAGGATGTTCGAAGGTTTGATGTCTCGATGGACGAGCCCCTGCTGATGGGCCGCGGACAGCCCCGACGCGATTTGCATCCCGATCCGCAGAATCTCGCAGGTCTGCAGCGGGCCGGTGCGATCGAGACGGGCCTGCAGCGACTCGCCGGCGATGTATTGCATCACGAGGAACGGCGCGTCACGTTCCGTCTCCACATTGTGAATCGGGACGACGTGTTCATGGACGATCGCGGCCGCCGCACGCGCTTCGCGAGCAAAGCGTTTCCGCGCAGGCCCGCTTCCCGCAAGATACGGCGCGAGAACTTTTACCGCCACGGGGCGATTCAATTCCGAATCAAACGCCTTGAAGACCACCCCCATCCCCCCCGCGCCCACCATCCGTTCGACTTCATAACGGCCCAGCCGACCCAGCATTTCCGGATGCGACGGCGGCGACAACAACTGCCTGGCCATTGCCTCTGTCCAGGACACCGGTCCGTCGATCCAGTGGGAGAATCCGCCAACCGTCGGCAGGTCTCCCTCCGGGTCGCCAACTCCCTCCTGGGCGCGGGAGGCGAGTGCGTCGCCAGCTTTCTTCCAGTCCTCCGGGTCGGCAGCCAGTTCCTCCAGTCGGGTCTGGCATCGAGCGCACTGCTCGACGTGCATCAGCAATGCCCCCGCTGGGCCATCTTCGTTGGCGGACCGCAACATCGCCTGGAGCTGTCGGTCATCGCAGGCCGTTGGTTTCGTGTTCATGATTGACCTTCGTACTGTTCGACGAGTTCTTTGATCCGCGCCATCACTCGGCTGCGGCCGAAATGGATGTTGGCCGCCCGCGTCTGAAGCGTCCGTGCCGCTTCCTCGACCGAGAGACCTTCGACGTGCGTCAGCCAGAATGCCTGCCAGGTCCGCGCGGCGACGGTCGCCTGGACCTTTCGGGCGGCCCACTGAAACACGGCGCGCTGGTATTCCAGATCGAACTGCGCGGAAAGTTCGTCTGGCGCGGGAACCGCGTTCAAGAGGTGCGCCGCCGCGTCACCGTCGTGCCCCAGGGGACGCGTGGCGCGGCGCGCGAGGATGTCGGTCGCTTCATTTTTCGCAATTCTCAACAGCCAGGCGCGAAAACTGCCGCGATCTGGTCGCTCGAGCCATTGCGCGACCGAGCGCGCGACCGCGAACAGGACTTCCTGGACCAGGTTGTCGGCATCCGCGGGCTGAAGCCCGCGCCCTTTGGCGACGCGCCACAGGACGCGCCCGTAGAGTTCCACAAACTGTTCCCAGGCCGCGACATCCGCCGCATTCTGCAATCGCAGAATCAAACTGGCTCGCGTCTCGGGGGGACTGTGCGGCATGGGCGGCGGTCTCATTCAGTCGGTACGGCTACCTATTAGACTCGCCGAACCGACTGAATCTTGCGCCGCACGCCCACAATTTGGTCTGATTCTCTTGCAAAAGCAAATCCACCTGCCGCGGGCCGCTCCGGCCAAACACGTTGCGGGCAAAACGCGGTCGCACGTGGACGATCAGTGGCCGCCAGATTCCCCGGAGCACCGGATCAGGTGATCATGATTGATGTAGACGACTTCGATGACAGTGTCCGTGTGCGAGAAGCGGACCGGCCAGTCACCTTTTATGATCTTGTCGAAGTAGACGGTACACTTGTAGCGACATTTGTGGAGACGGGCCGGGCCGACCATCGGATAAAACTGGCACTTCCCCACGCTGTCGTCGATCGGTTCGACCACATACCGCACGTTCGTGCGAGTCGTCTCGGCGATAAAGGGCAGCCCCCCCTGCGTGTCGTCAGGCAGGGCCCGCATGACTTCGTCGGCGGATGGGTTGTCGAAGCAGAATTGTCCGGAGTTCTCCCCATCAATGGCATCGACTTTCGGGACAGGAACGTACCGCTCGAGTTCCAAATCGGCGTCATCCATCTCCTGGCTTATGTACGGTGAGACTGGCACATACACTTGTTGTAGTTGCCCAGTTCGTACTTGCGAAACTGTTGACGCGACCGAGTCGAACGCGCCTATCTCCAATTCCGTGGACTGAGGAAGAATTGTCAGTTCGACAACCTGCTCATTGTCGGGTTCCTGATCGTGCTCGGCCGACGATAGTTGACTCGCCCCCTGAGGTGATCCAAACCTCGGGGCAAGTCCCGATAACAGCAGTCCGAGACCGAGCCCCAATCCAAACGTTCCCAGTGGCAAAAATCGCATTTTCATGGGAATCTTCGTTGAATCCAGGGTTTCTTTTGCGGGTGCAATACTGCGAGCCTTGGGGGATTCGTTCGTGGCAACATCGATTACGTAGGCGTGGACTCCGTTTTTGTCAATCTTAATTGGAGCCGCCGCGAACACGCGATGACGAAACCACGGCAAACGCACGTGCGACCGGTCGACCGCGGTCGGGGTTTCGCGGGCTCGTGACTCGCCTCCGGGCTGAATTGAGCAAACGTTCACTTTTCTGCGGCGATTGGCGGGTCCCGCGGGTTTGGGCTCGCCCCTGTCGGGATTCGCTTGGCTGGGGGTCGGCTGCGGTTGCCGGTTCAAGCCCCCGCAGTTTGTCCATTGGCGATTGACAGCGGAGCCAATCGCATGTACATCGCGACTTTCCAGGGATAGACTATCCACATGGCCAGTCCCTTGAACTCAGCAAGCAAGCCGTCGGATGACAAGCCGCCGCGGCCCCGTCGCCGGATTCCACGGTCGCTTCTCATTTTCGTTGGTGTTCTGGCGGTGCTGGGCGCGGCCAGTTTCCTGCGGATGATCCACGAGCACCGGCGACGCGAAGTGATTCGCGAACTGCTGCGTGTCCAGGCGGGTGTGGTCATCCACAGCGACATGACGCAGCCGATTCCGGACAGCCCCTTTATGGTGAGCAGTACACCTTCGAGTGCGCGTCCCGAAGAAATTGTTCAAATCAACTACAATTTTGACGACGACCCTCCACTCGATTTGCGGATTCTGGCACGCCTTCCGAATTTACGAAAGCTCGTGCTTTCTTGGGATCGGCCCATAACGAAGGCGGATTGGGAAGCAGTCGGTCAACTGGTTCCGCTGAATGAGCTATTTCTTTTGGGGCCAGTTTCTGATGCCGAGCCGCTCGCCCACCTTTGCAGACTACATAATCTTCGGAAGTTGTTCTCAACTTCGATCAAGATCGACGATGCGGCTCTCAAGCACATCGGAGCACTTAAAGGACTTGTGGAATTGGACCTGGCAAGACAGCCAGTCTCCGATAACGGATTGGCTCACTTGGGTGGATTGATTGCTCTGCGTCAGCTCGACCTGCAGGAAACAAATCTCAACGGCTCAGGAATCGCCCATCTCAAAGCGCTGCCTGCCTTGGAAGAATTGAAATTGTCGTACACCCCCATTACCGATGATTCGCTCGCGCATGTCGCCCAGTTGAAGCACCTGATCCGAGTTGAGTTGTGTGGGCGCAACTTCACGGACAAAGGAATCGAGCAATTGGCGGAGCTTCCTCTCCTCCGGAGTCTCCAGTTGACGGAGTTGGACATTGCCGGATCCGGACTGGAAAGCCTCCAGCAGCTACCAAACCTGGAGTCGCTGGCGGTGTCATACGCCCGGTTTTCAGATGGACTCGGACCAAGAATTGCCAAACTGAAACATTTGAGGGATCTGCACCTGGGAGGCGTCGAAGGACCGGAACCGTTGCTGAAGGGGCTGGGGACATTGACAGGTCTGAAAAAGCTCAGCGTAAGCGGGATTGTGTTGACGCCGAATGATTCCCAGGAAAACACGCGCCTGCCGGAACCGTTGCTGACGGGGCTAGGGACATTGACAGGTTTGGAAAAGCTCGGCATCAGCGAGATTGTGTTGACGCCGAACGATTTCCAGGAAATCACGCGCCTGACAGAGTTGCGAGAATTATTTTTTCAGTGCGACACAATGAGTGATTCTGACCTCGCCTTTCTACGCGGCATGCCAAAGCTCTTCAAACTGAATCTACTAAAGAATGCCTGGTTGACCGATGCCGGTTTGGAGCATTTTCAGAATCTCTCCATGCTGGACGAACTCTGGCTGACCGGAACGAGCATTCGCGGACCAGGTTTTGCACATTTGGCGGGACTCAGCAAGTTGCGGCGGTTGGTATTCACTGATGCCCCGATCGATGATGAAGGAATAGCATACCTGGCGCGACTGAGTAGCTTGGAGGATCTACAGTACTTCGGCCCCAATGTCACCGATGCTGGACTCCTGCATTTGGCCAATCTCAAGAAACTCAAAAGCCTGTCTCTACGGAGATCAGATTTTTCCGAAGACGGAATTAAGGCCATGAAACAAGCCATGCCGCAACTTGAAGTCTGGTGAGCTTTTCCCGGCGATAGAGGAGTCGTTGATCCGTCACCCGTCTCTGCTTCGCACTAAACAAAGGACAGATGCGGCTCTCGCGGGGTGGGGAGCGTGCGCGCTAGACGGCTTCAGCGGAAGAACGAAAAGCGGGAATCATTTCCCGCACTCCACGGGGAAAAACGCGCCCTGGGGTCGAGCGCCACGTCACATCGGACCGTCACAGTCGGTCGGGATCAGGTGCCACAGCCCGTTTTGATGGAGCCAAGTCGGGTCGGCGTTGCGGGAGATGAACTCGTCGACCGGGAGGCCCTCGATCATGGGCTCGCGACGGATGCACTTCCGCTTGCCGTTGAGGAAGACATACTCATTTTGATTTTTGAGACGGCAAAATGGGACTGCGGTTCCTGGCCGTTCTGGAAAGATGGCGGAATCCGCTGGGAGTGTCATCAAAGGAACCTTTATCGAGACAGATTACCGGGTTCAAATACCGTCGCCCGCATTTTATTGAATGATGAGGAATTCCATTCCATGATTCCAAACCGCGACGGTGTTATCGTTGCGGTGTCGTGATTCTAGCCCCCATTCAAGCGACCCATTTGTGAGAATTCGCGAGAATCTTCCAAAGAACTTGAAATCCCCCGCGTATTCCAGGTGTTTAATGAGGTAGGCAATATCTCATTCCCGGAAACCACGGAGGATTTCAA
>JBJXGA010000534.1:0-51090 GCA_046152955.1 Planctomycetales bacterium
CCAGCTTCCAGAATTCCCGCAACAGGGGTTGGAAGCCCCAACCGGACAGAACCCCTTCCACCCGCTGCGGAAACGTGCGGAATAGCTCCGGATTGAGGATCCGCGCCTCTTCCCACGGTTGACCTGCGCGCGGCTCGTCGAAGGGAATCCATTGGATCTGCGGCTCGTCACGAGTTCCGACAGGGACACGAATGGAAGTGGCAGAGACGATGTCGTTGTCCACGACCAGGTTCAGACCAACCCCCCGCTCGGCGCGGGCCAGGGCTCCCACGACGAAATTCTTAACCCAGACCCCGGGGTGAAACAACTCCGGCTGGTGCCCCCCCACAAACCACAAGGCGTCAGTCGGCGCCGCGGACCGCGCCGAATCGGCTCCGTCCGCGTCGCGGAGCGCGGTGGTGTAGCTTTGTGCCGCACGCCACGCCTCGCGGCGCGTCCAGGCGCGCAGGTCCGACAGGCTCTTTCCCAAGAGCGTCAGAGAAGCCCCGGCCAACTGAGCGGCATTGGCCCGCGCCATCTGTGCCGCGGATTCCAGTGGAGGGTCCGCCACACAGGATTCATCGTTTCGCGGCGCGCGAACTCGCGTTTGCCGCCAGGGGCGTTCGATGGCCTGCGGCGCGAGGGACATGCAGCTCAGTTCGTTCATGAATGCGAGGGAGTCGATCGGGGATACGCACGGAGCGGGCATCCGCGGGAAGTCAGGAAGTCGGGGGGCCAGCCCATGCCGAAAGTGGCTCCTGCTGGGGGAATTCCCCGCTGGCGGCCAGCGCCCGTTCAAACACGTCACGATAATGTGCCAACCGGAAGCCAGCGTCGTCCAACGCCCCTCCGAACGACCGCTTTTCTTCCAGATAGATCAGCGGAACCGGGAACTCGACAATTTTCAAACCGGCGGCCACCGCCTGGACCCACACTTGCAGCGGCATGGCGTAACCCGGTTCGGTGATCTCAAAGTGCCGCAGCGCGCTGACGCGATACGCCTTGAATCCGCAAAACGCATCGGTCAGCGACAATCCCAGCCGCGCGTTGATCATCCGGGTGATCTCCTGGTTGATCGAACGCCGCTCCACAGGAGGGGGACTGTCACCGGCATGCGCACGGAGGTAGCGGCTGCCGGACACGAGATCCACGTCGTCGGTCAGCGCCGCCGCCAGCTCGGGAATCAACCCCGGTTCGTGCTGGCCGTCGCAGTCGATCGTGACCAGGGTGTCATACCCGTGCTGGAGCGCGTAGTCGAAGGCGCTCCGCAACGCCGCGCCGTAGCCCAGGTTGCGCGGATGGGTCACCACCTGCACGTCGGGAAAACGGGCCAGTTCCTCCCCCGTGCCGTCACGAGATCCGTCGTTGACCACCAGGATTTCCGGGCTGAATCGACGGACCAACTCCAGCACCGGCCCAACGTGCCCTTGCTCGTTGTATACCGGCAGGGCGGTCAATAGCGTCGGAGGCATCGCCGGTGTTCCTGCACTGGGGATCGGGGAAGAGAGACTTTCGCTGCCCCGATTGTACGGTCCGCAGTCCGCCGTGCAAAGTACCAGGGGCTGCTGCCGATTCCTGACGCCCGGCGGCGCTCCAGTTGCGCCGAATGAGCGCAACATCCGGTTTGTCGGGAACTTGCTGCCTGGAACGGCATCCTTTGCATCCGTGGGATGGGGGGAGTATAACCACAGACTGCCGTTGCCTGCCGAGCGACGACCGATTCCCTCCCGGCGGGGGTTCCGCGTCACTCCGGACAGGGAATTCTCATGATCTCCCCGATTCACTCCCAGGAGCCAGACGATGCCCTTCACTCTTCCCGCACTCCCCTACGCTTACGACGCCCTGGCGCCGCACATCGACGCCAAGACCATGGAAATCCACCACACCAAGCACCATCAGGCGTACATCACCAACGTGAATAATGCCCTGGAAGCCCATCCGGCGCTGGCGGCCAAGTCGGTGGAAGAGCTGATTCGCGACCTGGCGGCGGTTCCCGAAGCGATCCGTACCGTCGTCCGGAACAACGGCGGTGGACACGCCAATCATGCCTTGTTCTGGACGCTGATGGCGCCCGGCGCCGGGGGCGCTCCCAGCGGCGCGCTGGCCGAGGCGATCAGCGGGACGTTCGGCAGCTTTGACAACTTCAAAGCGGAATTCACCAAGGCCGCGATGGGACGGTTTGGAAGCGGCTGGGCCTGGCTGACGGCGGACAAAGGGACGCTCAAGGTGGAAAGCACGGCCAACCAGGACAGTCCGATTTCCGAGGGACGTACGCCGCTCCTGGGAATCGACGTTTGGGAACACGCCTACTACCTCAACTACCAGAACCGCCGCGCCGATTACGTCGCCGCCTTCTACAACGTGATCAACTGGAATGAGGTGGCCAAGCGGTTTGGCGCCGCGAAATAGCCGCTCTGGGGGTCGTTCCCCGTGGACCCAGCCCCCCTCCCGAGATGCCCAACTACTTTGCGGTTTGCGCCGCCGGGATCGAGCCGGCCACCGTCGCCGAGTTGACGCGGCTCGGCGCGGCTGAGGTGCGCCTGGTTCCGGGAGGGGTCCACTTCTCCGGGGACCAGGGGACGCTGTACCGCAGTTGCCTGTGGCTCCGCACGCCGTCGCGGATCTTGCAGCCGCTGCGGGAGTTTGCGGCGGGGAGCGCGCAGATGCTCTACTCTCAGACGCGCCGCGTGCGGTGGGAGGAGTATCTCGATCCGTCCAAGACGTTTGCCGTCCACGCCACGATCGAAGGGGGGTCGGGCCGCCGCGGACCGTCCCGGCGCGCGGCGCCTCCTGCCGAGAACGCGGGAGCGGGGGAGCAGGACACGAAGCGGCAGGGGATTCATCATTCGCTGTTCGCGGCTCTGAAAATCAAAGATGCGATCGTGGATCGCCTGAGACGCGAACAGGGAGCGCGCCCCAATGTCGACCGCGATCATCCCGACCTTCTCGTCCATGCGCATTTTTCGTCGGGGCGCTGTTCCCTGAGCCTGGACGCCGTTGGCGGCAGCCTGCATGAGCGGGGTTACCGCGCGGAGTCGGCCCCCGCGCCGCTGAAAGAGACCCTGGCGGCGGCAATCGTCGAACTCTCCGGATGGGACGGGACGCGGCCTCTGGTGGATTTGATGTGCGGGTCGGGGACGCTGCTGATCGAAGCGGCGCTCCGGGGGCTTGAAATCGCCCCAGGGTTGTCGCGAGAACAATTCGCCTGCCAGCGCTGGCCCGATTACGACGCCGCGCTGTGGGACCAGGCGTGCGACGCCGCCCGCCGCCAACGCCACTCCAGTCTGCCGGTGGCGATCGTCGGATACGACTCCGATCCTGAAGCGCTGCGCCTGGCGCGGGAGAATGCCCGGCGCGCCGGCGTCGAGCGGGTGATCCGCTGGGAATTGCATTCGCTGGACCAGGCCCCCGCCCCATCCGGCGCGGCGGGGGTCATTCTGACCAACCCTCCCTATGGAGAACGCTTGGGAGTGGCGGCCGAGTTGACGCGACTTTATCAGCAACTGGGAGAGGTGCTGGTGGAACGCTTTGGCGGCTGGACCGCCTGGGTTCTGGCGGGTAACCTCCCACTGGCTCGTCACATTGCGTTGGAGGCGACGGCCAAGCTCAAATTGTACAACGGCCCGATCCCCTGCCGCTTGTTGCGATTCGAACCCAAGACACCCCCCGATTGACGCAGATCCGCCATCCCCTTCCAGGACTCCCGCCCCATGCATGAGCCGCACTCGCCACCGACTCGGGCGCGAATGATTCTCCTGGCGCTCTTGGCGTCGCTCGTGTTCATCCTCTATCTCGACCGCGTGTGCATCGGCAAGGCCGCGCCGCGGATTGAAGAGGAACTGGGGATCAGCCACACGCAAATGGGCTACCTGTTTGGGGCCTTCACGATCGCCTACGGTTTGTTCGAAGTTCCGACGGGGCGCTGGGGGGATCGCTACGGCTCGCGCGGTGTGTTGACGCGGATTGTCCTGTGGTGGTCGCTGTTCACCGCGCTGACGGGGTGCGTGCCGGTGTTTTCGTGGGATACTGGATGGTCGGCCCCTTGGTCCAGCGCCACCGGCGAGGCGGCCCGGCTGGCGATCGATAGTTTTGCGATTCTCCTGGTGGTGCGTTTTCTGTTTGGGGCGGGAGAGGCCGGCGCGCTCCCCAACAACGCGCGCGTCGTGGCGCGCTGGTTTCCGCTGCGTGAGCGGGGAGTCGTGCAGGGGACCATCCTCACCTGTCAGCAATTGGGGGGCGCTTGCGCTCCAATCCTGGCCGGATATATGATCGAAGGAGTGGGCTGGCGATGGTCGTTCGTGCTGTTTGGCTTCGTGGGGATTGTCTGGGCGGCACTGTTCTATCAATGGTTCCGTGACAATCCGGCCGAACACCCCGGGACGAACGCCGCTGAGCGGGCCTTGATCGCCGCGGGACGCGAAGGAACGGCCGATGACGGCGCCCATCCCCCAGTTCCCTGGGGCCGCGTGGCCGGAAGTCTCAATGTCTGGCTGCTGGGAGCGATTATGAACTGCGGCGCGTTCGCCGCCTACATGTACATGTTCTGGTTTCCCACGTATCTGCAGAAAGGTTGCGACGTCGAGGAAATCCGCGCGGGTTGGCTGGCGGGGATGGTGATGGCGGGAGGAGCGACCGGCGCCTGGTGCGGGGGTTGGCTGACGGGACGGATTGAACAGTGGACGGGAGAACCGATCTGGGGCCGACGGCTGCTGGGGGGCATCTGCCTGACTCTCGGGGCTTTGGCGTTGTCGGCCATCCCGTTTTTGGAGTCGCCGATCAGCGTGGCCCTGTGCGCCACGCTGGCTTGTGCTGTTTCCCAGACGCAGATCGGCAATTGGTGGTCGGTGGTGATGTTGATCAGCGGCAGGCACGTCGGGGCGCTTTTCGGACTGATGAATTCGATGGGAGTGGTGGGAGCATTCACTTCGCCGCTGTTTTTTGGCTGGTTCGCCGACTGGCGAAAATCGCTCGGATTCCTGGGGCGGGCGCAATGGGATCCGGCCTTCTGGTTGTATGCGGGGGTCTTGTTCACGGGGGCCGTCTGCTGGTTGTTTGTCGATCCCAGCCACTCTGTCGTCGATGACCCGGACGATTCTCTGAAAGCCAGTGGTTGAGCGGAGCGATACCCCAGGTTTGAATTTCGGTGTGACCCCGACCCCGGAGGGGTCACAGCCGCGTAGCAGCCATGTTCAGGAAGTGGTTTGTGTTGGCGAGGGGAAATTGAAACACGGGCAGATTTGGAAATCTACCCCACGTTCGTGGGGCAGACTTCCTAGTCTGCCCGATTCTCCACTACTGCCCGTCGTCGCTGGTCCGTGGTGATGCCCCGTTTGCATCTTGGCCCAACCGCAAAACATAGAGCGTGCTGTTGCCATTGACCGTCAACAAGTGTCGGCCATCGGGCGCCCAGGCAACCTGGCGGATGATTCCTCCCGCTGGGCCAATCGTTTCCGTATGTGCCGGAGTGGATTCCGGGATTCCGCTCTGAGAGCGGTTCCAGATCCAGACCTTTCCGGTCGCTCCCGAAACGGCCAGGCGCTCTCCGGTCTCGCTCAGGCTCAGACAGGTGGGTGATCCCGGCTGACAATCCAGGCGTTGAACCACCTCTCCTGAAGAGACCTCCCAGACCACGACCCCCTTTTCCGTCGCGCCAATCAGAAATCTCCCGTCCCAGGAAAACGCCAGCGCCGTACACACCTCCGGGGACTCCGCCGACAAACTCCGACGCTGTTGCGTCTGCAGATCATGGAGAATCACCGAGCCATCGCGACACGCCACAGCCAGCCAACGCTCCTGCGGGTCAAACGCGAGCGCCGTGGGTTGATCAGGAAAAGTGTCCAGCGCTGGCTGGGAAGTCCCATCATGGACAGACCACCAATGAATGTCCCGTGCTCGACCGGCAGCCGCCAGAAGGTGGCCGCGCGGGGAAAACGTCCCCAGTTGGAATTCCTGCAAGGGGATCGCAGGTGTCTGACGCAGGTCGCCCCCTTGAGCGGTCCACCACGGAATGGGCGAGGGGGATGATGTTTGCGTTATGCCGACGATCCAGCGGCCATCGGGAGACCAGAGGAGCTGCCTCAATTCGCGCGCTGGATCCTGCAGCGACTGGATCGACCCCCTGGGGCGTAACAGATTCCAGAGTTTGACTGTATCGCCGCGCCCGATGGCGGCCACTTGCCGGTCGGGGCTGAGCGCCAACCCCTCCCACGAAGGACTCACTGGAGGGTGCTCAATCCCGGTGGCCACCTCCCACTGGCGAATGCAAAAATCGGCCCCCCCCGTCACCAGCATTTGCGAATCGCGGGAGAAAGCCAGGGCGGTCGCCGGGGCAAACGCTTCCACCACAGGGCGAGACGTGGAATCGGACAGATTCCAAAACCGCAATTCGCCTTCCCGGCGGTGGACGGCGGCCAACGTGTTGCCATCCGGACTGAGCAGAGAGAGTGTCGGCACGTCGATGTTCGTCAGGCGCCCCGTTCCGTTGGCGATCTCCCAGAGCATGACTCGCCCGTTCCGCGCCGAGACAAGCGTCCCTCCCTCGGAGGTAAAGCCCAAAGGTTCCCCGCCGCGGCTGAGCGTTGTCTTCCACTCCCCTTGGTCGAGATCCCACAGTCGCAGGTTTCCCTCCGGATCACCCAAGGCCAGGAGCGAACCGTCCGGACTGAAGACTGCGGGACGCGCCCCTGCTTCCGAACGCCCCGGCAGCCCCCACCGCTGGAGGTTCATCTCCAGATCGTACACGACGTGCTCGAAAGCCGCATTGCGAAACACCAGGAGCTTTCCGTCGGGGCTGAACGACAGCGGTCCCTGGGCGTCGTTGAAAACCTGGCGCGGCGCGGCTTCGAAACCGGACCAGAGCGACACTTGCGATCCCTCGTCGGCCACCGCCAGGAGATCCTCAGTTGGACTGTAGGCGACGTGCCGCGGCACGCGGGACAGATGCCAGACATGCCGCTGTTTCGCATCCTGGCGGTCGAAGACCCGCACAGTTCCATCGCGGCTGGCGGCGGCGATCCAGCGGCCATCCCCACTGACGGCGGTCGAGTCCACCCGATTCCAGAATCGCCCCCGGCCGGAACCAACGATCGCCACGACGTTCGGCGATTGAACTCCCTGAGCGGACGCAATCCCCTTCAGGCGTTGTCTCTCCTCGGGGGTAGAGAGTGAAAACAGATCAAAGGGAGAGGGGAGTTGGGTGAGCAATTGAGCGACGGTCGCTGATTCGTCAGTCCCGGCATATTGACGACGAAAACGAAGCATGTCGTTGCGCAATCGGCCGAGGCGGCGGCTGGTGGGAGGTTGTTCCCCCAGTTCGGCCAGTCGCTGTCGCAGTTTTTCGAGTTTCTCGCCACGGATCGTGGCGGAAGTGGGAACCCAGCGGAGTGCGAGCTGGCGCGTTTCGGCCCGAGTCAGTTCCAACTGTTCCTGAATCGATTCGAACCCCTCACGCTCGGCACGGAGGGTCCATCGCCCTGGGGAGGCGTGAATCTGGAGCGGACCGTCGTCGCGCACGGCGATGAGACGGTCATTCACTTCCAACCGGTCTCTCGCGCGAGGGGTCTCGCCCCAGTCCAGAACCAGCGTCGCCTCTCCGGTCAGACGCCACACGAACAGTCCCACCAAGACGACGCACAACAGGAGAGCGCCGGCCAGCAATGCTCGTCGGACCCAGGAGTGATGCCGACGAAGAAACTCGGCATGCACTGACAGTCCATCGTCCGCTTCCGTCGCCAGATGATCCAGAAACTGCGCCAGCGATTGATCCAGGTGTCGCAACGACCGGTGTGCCGCAGGACTCGCGGCGGGGGGAGAGGCGGCGAGGGTCGGTTGCGTGGCAGTCGAGGCAAATGGGACCAATGCCGCGGCCACTTCCCCCGCCGACGCATAGCGCTCCTGCGGGTTCCGGGCGATCATCTTGAGGACGACCGCTTCCAGTTCCCGCGGCGCATCGGGACGCAATTCCCGTAGCGAGCGCGGCGCATCTTCCGGGCCGGTCCCCAATTCGCCGGTCGGCGATCGATGTGGAAACGGAACCTGGCCGGTGAGCAGGCGAAACAGCGTACACCCCAGACTGAACAGGTCGCTGCGCGGATTGGCCTGGCGGATGTCAGCCGCCTGTTCCGGCGCCATGTAGTCGGGGGTTCCCAGAATCTGCCCGGCGACAGTCAAACCCCGATCAGAGGAAACGCTGGAAGCCGGTGGAGTTCCTTCCGGCGCATCGCTGGCGGACTCGGCCTGGCTGGCAAACCGCGCCAACCCCAGGTCCAACAGTTTGACCAGCGGCCGACCGCTGTCGGCGTCGTGCGCCACCAGCAGGTTGCTCGGTTTGACATCCCGATGGACAAGCCCCTGCTCATGGGCATGTTGCAGTCCCAGCGCCCCCTGGCGAATGCACTCGCAAACCCAGCTCACCGGGAGCGCCCCGCGCTGGTTCAGATACCAGCCCAGATCGTGCCCTTCGACATATTCCATGACGAGGAAATGCGTCTGGTCCACGCAATCCGCATCATAGGCGGCGACGATGTGCGGATGATTCACCGCCGCGACCAGTTGCATCTCCTGCTGAAAGCGGGCCACCGCCTTGTCGTTGTTGACGGTGGCGGGGGACATCACCTTGAGGGCGACGATCCGCCCCATTCGCTCATGGTGCGCTTTGTAGACGGCCCCCATCCCCCCCGCGCCGATCGCCTCGAGCAAACGGTATTTGCCCAGGAAAAACCGATGCCGTCCCAGGAGCAACAGGTCCGCCTGCCAGCGCGTCAACCAGCCCCGGTCAACCAACCCCTGGGCGAGCCGTTCAACCGACAGAGAGCCCAATCCCGCAGCAGCGATTTTGGCGACCGCCCGTTCGATGTCGGCCCATTGCTCGGCGGAGTGGAGGTTGCTGCCGTGCAACAATTCCAGAAACTGATTGACCGTCACCGCGCTCATGCCGACATTTGGAGTCCCAGATGCATCGAGAGCCCGACGGAAACCAAGGGCCACAAAAAATACAGGAGACCAACATGGCTGCTGGCCCCCTGGGGCGGAATGAAGCGGCGGTTACCGCCGACATGCAAAGTCATGGGAACCATCGCTGGCAATCATCAAAGTTATCGATCACCCGATTATCGCATTCATCGGCGCAATATCAAGTCCGGGGAAAACCAAATCCGGCCGACACTCCATCGGTCTATGACGAATGCCGTCGCGGGAAGCCTTGGATCTGGAGCAGCGGAAACTTCGCATCGCCCAACCCCGCATGGCGAGTGGCGCGCGCAGGCCCACCATCAGATCGTTGTTCAGCCACCGACGAGGTCCATCATCAGCCCGGGCTCCACGTTGCTGTTCAGATCGTTGTACAAATCGTTGTACAAATCGCTGTACAGGTCGTTGCTCCGGCTGAAGGGCAAAGGAAGGCGCAGGGCCTTTATTCAGACGGCTTCAGCCGTCCCCCATTTGCCACCAGCTTGAGCTGGTGGACCGCCAGCCCCCAGTGCTGCCGCCAGCCGGCTTTAGCCGGCTTTCCGGGCAGCGGCTTCAGCCAGCCGCGCGCCTCATTCAGCAACACATGCTCCGGTCCCGGCATGAGCCGCACATGGCTGAAGCCGGCTCCTCGTGAATCGCGATTCGTCCCGTCCAGGTAATTTTCTTCCTCACATTTTCCTGGCTCGGCCATTATGATACCACCGTTGTGAATTGCGACGCATCGGATGACTCCGGATTTACGTCGTCGGCTGTGTCCGCGAATCCTGGCGGTAGCCACGTTCGCCAGAACGTGGGCTCCGCAGCGAGCACCCACATTCTGGCGAATGTGGCTACGTTGGAGGGACTGCCAGGGAATTCAGGCACACCCTCTTGTCGCAATCTCTCGACGCAATGATTTGATACGAGAAGGGACATGACGTGCTGGCTGGTCCGATATTTCATCGTGAAATCCTGACGACGCCGCGGCAGTTGCGGCATTTCCTGCTGCGTGCCGGGTATGTCGGGGCCTTGTTCGTCCTGATGTACACCGCCGGTCAGGCGACGTTTGGCTGGCAGCAGGTGCGGAATCTGGGAGATGTCGCCCGCTTTGGCCATCTGCTGTTTCAGTTGTTCTCGATGGTGCAATTGGCGCTGGTCGCCTTTTTCGCCCCGCTGTTTGCCGCCAGCCGAGTGGCGCAGGAGAAAGACAGGCAGACGCTGGTGCTGCTCTTGATGACCGATCTCCGCGATCGCGAGTTGGTGCTGGGCAAGCTGCTGGCCAGCCTGTTGCCGGTGGCGGTGCTGCTGTCTGCCTCCATCCCGGTGTTCGCGTTGATCTACATGCTGGGGGGCATTTCGCTGTCGCAGATTGGCTGGTCGGTGGGGTTGGCGGCGGCGACGGCGCTGGCCGCCGGGAGTTGGGGATCGCTGGTCGCCTTCTGGCGGGAAAAGACGTTTCAGACCCTGGCGATCAGCGTGCTGGGGATCGTGCTGTTCATCGGCGTGTCAGAGGCGGCGGTCGGAATCCTGGGAGTTGACTCCTCCATCGGGAAGTGGCTGGCATTCGGCGACCCGTTTCGAGGGATGCTCTTGATCCTCGATCCGTTGGCGGCCCAGCCCGCTCTGGTGCGGGCCGAGGTGCCGGCGCTGGGCTACCTGATCGCCATGCTGGGACTGGCTCTGTTTTGCAACGGCGTGGCGGTCTTTCGGCTGCGCGTCTGGAATCCGTCGCGGACGGCATCGGAGCCGCGAAAAGAAGTGGACGAGGCCGACGTCGCCACGACCACCAAAACGCGCGACATCTGGAGCAACCCGATCATCTGGCGGGAAATCTGCACGCGCGCCTATGGTCGCCGGATGATCTTTATCAAGTTGGCCTATGTGATCGTCTTTCTGTTCGCTGCCGCCTATGTGCGTCATGCGCAGCAGGCGGGGGGCGAGCAGGTGCTGGGGATGATCTCCCCTCCCGGGTTTGCCTTCGTCGCGGTGGGACTGGTCTCGCTGCTGTTGGTGAACGCCCAGGCGGTGACCGCGCTGACTTCGGAGCGAGACGCCAAGACACTGGAGTTGCTGCTGGTGACCGACATCACCGCCCGCGAGTTCATCTTCGGCAAGATCGGCGGCGTGCTCTACAACATGCGCGAGATCGTCCTGCTCCCGCTGGCTGGCCTCTTGTGGTTTGCCTATCAGGGGGTGCTCACCTGGGAGAATTTCACGTATGTGGCGCTGGGGTTCCTGACGCTGGTGGTGTTCGCCTCCATGCTGGGACTGCATGGCGGTTTGAGCTTCGACAATTCCCGCTCGGCGATCGCCAACAGCCTGGGGACGATGTTCTTTCTGTTTCTGGGAGTGTTCATCTGCATGATGCTGATCGTCGAAGCGCGGGCTTCGTTCCTCCTGCAGCTTCCCAGCTTCCTGGTCTTCATCCTGGGGGGGAGCATGGGCTTGTGGGCGTCACTGACGCACAAGAATCCGTCGCCGGCGCTGACGTTCAGCGCCTTTTGCCTGCCATTCTTCACGTTCTATTCGATCACCGGGTTCCTGCTGGGAGACACACTGGGAGTCTGGCTGGTGATGAGCGCCGCCTATGGCTTCACCACGTTGGCGATGTTGATCCCCGCGGTGAGCGAATTCGACGTGGCACTGGGACGCACAACGCTGGACAAAGGGTGACGATTCTACGGGAGGGCGAGGTTCCCACCGAGCAATCTGAGTCGCGTTCCGCAACGTGTGATGAACAGAAACAGCGTACCGGGAGGGCGAAGCTCCCGCTGAGCCGCCAATGTGCTTTCGAGAAAGTCGAACCGCTCCGTTGGGAAAATGTAACCTCTGTTCCCCGGAAGCCGCCAATGTGCAACCTAACCAGACAAATCCGTCCGTTGGGCCGCCATCGACGTCAGTGCCCCGGAAGTCCATACATCTGCCGCGGCTTCAAGAGTCTCAGGCCAGCGTCAAACTCCGCCAGTCCGACGAGACTCCCCGCCGGATCGATCAGAGCCACCAGCGTCCCGTCGATCTCTTCCGGCAGCGGATCGGGTGTGAAGCGGCGACCCTGACGCGCTTCGGCCAAATCGTGTTCCCCGGCTGCGTACTGAGGGAGGTGCTGGACGGCTGCCAGGGGTGGCAGCAACAGCCGCTGAAGGGTGTCACTGGTGATCGCCTCGGGAGGGATCGCCTCGGACTGGTGAAACGCCCCCACTGCCAACCGGACCAGATCGCTCATTACGGCGCCGCATCCGAGGGCCCGACCGAGGTCGCGTCCCAACGCGCGGACATAGGTGCCCGACCCGCACTCGATCTCCAACACCAGCCGCGAGCCTTCGCAGGCAATCAATTCCAAGCGGTGGACCTCGACATGGCGCGGCGGCAGATCAACCGGTTTGCCGCGCCGGGCCAATTCATACGCCCGCCGCCCGTCGACATGAACAGCCGAATGGCTGGGAGGAACCTGGGCGATCCGTCCGGTGAAACGCGGGAGGAGCGCTTCGACAGTCGCGCGCGGGGGGAGCTTTGCGTTCGGGTGTTCTTGGACCGTGCCGGTGACGTCGTCGGTGTCGCTGGTCGCCCCCAGACGAAACTGGGCGCGGTAGCTTTTTTTGAGTTCTTGAATCTGGGAGACCAGCCGCGTCGTCCATCCCACACACACGACCAGCACACCCGAAGCGAGAGGATCCAGCGTTCCCGCATGTCCGACGCGCCCCGTCCCGGCGGCGCGCGCGACGGCATCGACCACGTGCCGTGACGACATGCCGGCCGGTTTGTCGACGTTGAGAATTCCCGCCGGGATCAGATCAGGCATCGCCGACCGCCTCACAGCGTCATGTGCAGCCGCTGCTGGTGGTGGGCGAGCGCCGCTTCAATGAAGCCCGAGAACAAGGGATGCGCCCGGTTGGGTTTGGATTTGAACTCCGGGTGGAATTGCACCGCCAGGAACCAGGGATGATCGGCGATTTCGACGATTTCCACCAGCCCCCCATCGGGACTGGCGCCGGTCACGTGCATTCCCGCTTCGACGAACTGGCCGCGGTAACCGGGGTTGAATTCGTACCGGTGACGATGCCGCTCGGAGACCCGTTCGACGTCGTAGCACTCGATCGCTCGCGAACCCGGTTCGAGCAGGCAGGCATGCGCCCCCAGCCGCATCGTGGCCCCCTTGTCGATCACCTTTTTCTGCTCATTCAGCAGGCAAATCACCGGATGCGGGGTGTCGGCGGCGAACTCGGTGCTGTTGGCCCCGTCGAGCCGCATCACGTTGCGGGCGAATTCGATCACCGCGCATTGCATTCCCAGGCAAATGCCGAAGAATGGCACCTCGCACATTCGAGCGTAGCGGATCGCCTCGATTTTTCCTTCGATCCCCCGCATGCCGAAGCCGCCGGGAACCAGAATCCCATCCACGCCGCTGAGGGTCGCTTCCGGTCCCTGACGCTCCAGCTCTTCCGATTCGATCCGCTTCACCAACACGCGGGCCGAATGGGCAATTCCCGCGTGATCGAGCGCTTCGTAAATCGACTTGTAGGCGTCTTTGTGCTGAATGTACTTACCGACGACGGCGATCGTCACTTCATGCTCGGGGTTCCGCACCTTGTGCAGCAGCCCCTGCCATTCGCTCATGTCGATCGGGCGGGCCTGCAAGCCCAGCTTCTCCACGATGAGCTGGTCCAGGCCGTTCTCGACCAGTCCCAGCGGCACCTCATAGATCGAGAACTCTTTGTCCGGCTCCTCGATCACGGCGTTCTTTTCGACGTTGCAGAACAGGGCGATTTTCTCGGCGTTGTCCCGCCCCAGTTCGCGCTCGGTGCGGACAATCAGGATGTCCGGCTGGATGCCGATTTGTCGGAGCTGGCCGACACTGTGCTGCGTCGGCTTGGTTTTGGCTTCACCCGCCGCCTTCAGGAACGGAATCAGCGTCAGGTGAATGAACAGACAATTCTGCCGCCCGATGTCCAGGGGAATCTGGCGGATCGCCTCCAGAAACGGGAGCCCTTCGATGTCGCCGACGGTCCCCCCCAGTTCGGTGATCACCACGTCGACGTCGGGGTCGTCGAGTTTGCGAACGCTGGCTTTGATCTCGTTGGTGATGTGCGGCACCACCTGTACGGTGTTTCCCAGGTATTCGCCGCGGCGTTCCTTGTTGATCACGCTTTGGTAAATCCGCCCGGTCGTGAAATTGGAATCGCGCGACAGGTCGCTGTTGGTGAACCGCTCATAATGCCCCAGATCGAGGTCGCATTCCGCCCCGTCGTCGAGCACGTACACTTCGCCGTGCTGGTAGGGACTCATCGTCCCCGGATCGACGTTGATGTAGGGATCGAGCTTTTGCATCCGCACGCGCAGTCCGCGGCGTTCCAGCAACAGCCCAATGGCCGCTGAAGTCAGCCCTTTTCCCAATGAGCTGACCACGCCTCCCGTGACAAAAATGTGCTTGGACATGAACTCCACCGAGATTCCTGAATCGCGTCCTGCGTCCGTTCTGATCCTGTGCGGCTCCCTCCGACTGAAGCCGTCACGCCCCCCGCATCCGTTCCACAAACCGAGCATAGTCTTCCGGGGTGTCGATGCCAACCGCGCGGCGCTCCACCACTCCCACTTGAATCACCCCCCCGGCCTCCAAAGCCCGCAATTGCTCCAGTTTTTCCAGTTTTTCCAGGAGGGACGGAGGGAGTTGGGTCAATTCCAGCAGGAATTCCCGCCGGTATGCATAGACCCCCAAGTGCAACAGCCAGGGGGATTGCTCTTCCAGCAGTCGGTCGGGGTCGGCATCCCGGCAAAAAGGAATCAGGCTGCGGCTGAAATACAGCGCCCGCCCGTCCCCTCCCCGGACCACTTTCACGCATGAGGGGCTGTCCCGCACTTCGCGCGTCCGAATCGGCGTAGCCAGCGTCGACATCTGCGCCTGCGGATTCCGCACCAGAAGTTCCACCAAGAGGTCGATCTGTCCCGGATCAACTTCCGGCTCGTCCCCCTGGATGTTGACGACGATCTCGACCTCGGGAAACGCTCGCCGCACCACCTCGGCAATCCGATCGGTCCCGCTGGGGTGGTCACCGGTGAGCTCGCAGCCTCCGCCAAATTGCCGCACGGCGTCGGCGATTTCCACACTGTCGGCCGCGACCACCACCTCCCCCAGCGAACGCACGCGCCGCGCTGCTTCCCAGGTGTGCTGGAGCAGGGGCTTGCCGGTTTCCGCCAGCAGAAGCTTCCGCGGCAGCCGCGTCGAGGCCAGTCGAGCCGGAATCAACCCCACCACCCGCGGCGACACCATCCGGTCCTCCCTGACATGCGCGTTTGCTCAGCACCTGGTTGCAAGAGAGCCGATTTTACCAGTTGCAGAAGAGCCTGTCACCGGTCTGGAACTCCCGATTTTTGCGGCGCGGCTTCGAGCCGATTCACCGCACGTTCGCGCCGTCCAGTCTGGGGGGGGGCCTGGGGTGATAAAAACGTGGGCTTGACGCGGTGTTTAGTAGAAAGCCGGTCTGTTGCGCCAGAGTCAGATTCTCGCGAGACCCCATCCACCTTGCGTGGATGGTGAATCAGATCGCAGGCTAACCCGAAGCACGTCCAATTGCATCAGACCCCATCCGCCTTGCGCGGATTGGTGAATCAGATCACCGCTGGGGTGCGTACGTGGCGATGTCAGCGAGTTTGCTGCGGATTGCCGTTGATCCTGCGCGACGCCTGCATCCTCCGTCACTACGTCAGCGCCGATCTCGCTCACCAATCCGCGCAAGGCGGATGGGGTCGAATTCGGGGGGAAACCCGCGTCTAGCTGACGATCTGATTCACCATCCGGACGAGCCGGATGGGGTCTGTGGAGCGCAATGGAGATCTTTGGCCGCAGCAACCCTAAACTCCTTGGTCGATACCGAGTTTTATCGCCCCAGGGCGCCCCGCTGTCGAATATCAGACGAATCTCGATTGACAACGTCACATCGGTAGCTACAATGTACTGCGTAGTAGCTGAGGACTTGCCGCATGCCGTCATGGATCACGCAATTTCGCAAAGGACTCGTGGAGCTGTGCGTCCTGGCTGCGCTCCGCGACGAAGAGGCGTACGGCTATCAGATTGTCGAAACGCTGGGTCAGTCGCCTGGCCTGGAGGTGACGGAGAGTACGGTCTACCCCGTCCTGGCGCGGCTGGCGCGCGAGCGACTGGTGACGGTGCGTGAAGCCCCCTCTCCCTCCGGGCCACCCAGGCGCTATTACCGCCTGTCGGAGGCGGGACGCCAGCGACTTGTCGAAATGCTCAGCCACTGGCGGGCCATCCAGGATTCGGTCAACCATCTCACCCAAGGAGCCCATTCATGACAGCCGCCGAATTGAATCCAGAATTGCGACTCTTGATCGACGAACGTCTCGAAGCGATCGATCGCGCGTTGGCCAGTGCGCAGGTTTCCTGGCCCGAGCGCAGAAGCATCGTGGGAGAAGTCGAAACGCAGGTCT
Source organism: Planctomycetales bacterium (assembly GCA_046152955.1). Classification (GTDB taxonomy): domain Bacteria; phylum Planctomycetota; class Planctomycetia; order Planctomycetales; family Planctomycetaceae; genus SIAF01. The sequence goes on from JBJXGA010000534.1 coordinate 16,369, forward strand.
TTGAACTCCTGTCGCGTCGAGAAACCGCTCCGGCGAAAGAGGACTTGATCGCGCTCCTGGCAACTCTCGATCCTCCCGAGTCATACATTCCCGAAGAACTGCGCGAGAGCGCCACGTCGGCGCCCCCCGCCTGGCGGTTCGACTGGTCGCCGGAACGATGCACGCGGATGGCCAAACGTGGCGCAGGGATCGTCGCCGTGGGGATGGGAGTTTTCATCGTCAATGTCGTGGTCGTGGGACTGATCGCCTCGACCCACGGGTTGATCCCGTGGCTCGTCACGTTGTCGGGGCTGGTCTGGCTGAACATTGCCGCCTGGCGACAGGTCCGCTCACGGATGACGAACGGTCTGGGACCGCTCCTGGCCGACCTGCGGCACGCGCTGGCGGCGTGGATTCTCCCCAAGAACGGAGCGCAGCGGACCTGATGCGGCGAATCCGACCGATCGGACTCATCGGGCGCTCTGCGAAGTGCAAGAAAACTCCTGTTTGCGCAATCCCCGCGATGGGCTAATATCCCGTCTGGAATTGGACATCGTACCGGGAGCATGGAGGCACACGATGAGCGAAACTCAGAAGGGATCATGGCGCGTTTGGATAGTGGGAGCGGGGATTGCCTGCTTGCTCCTCTACATCCTGTCGTTCGGGCCGGTGGTGGCATTTTTGAATTCTCCCGGAGTCGCCAACGATCATCCCTGGATGGGGACTGCCGTCGAAGTGCTGTTCCTCCCCGTCATCCTGGTGGGGGCGGTGGCCCCCGAACCGGTGCAGCACACGCTGGAGCTGTACGTTGAACTTTGGGAGCCATTGTTCCCGGACGCCAATCCGGCGTTTGTCCTCCCGTCGGCCCCGCTCCCCCCAGCGCCAGCTCCACCCCCTCTGGTGATCACCGCGGATGGCCTCGAGGAGGCTTCCCAATCTGAAGTGATCGGGGTTGATTTCACCGTTCCGGCGGGCACAACCTCCTCTCCGCGCAACACAAACGAATAGGCCAACGCTGGCCTGCCCAATCGCGGTCGATGCAGGCTGCAGCGGACGCTGGCAGCGTCCGCCACGGTGACGTGCCACGCGCCTGTGACCCCTCCGGGGTCGGGGGCAATTCGGAATCCAAACCGGGGGCACGCTCCGCTCAACCCCCGGGTGATCGCTTTGACCCCACTGGGGTCGCTCTTTTGCTGCCCAATTTATCGGGTGGGCCGGCGTTCGAGATCGATTCTCCAACGATCGCATTTGCAATCTGCTCGCGGAACAATTCTCCTGTCATGTCCCACTATCGCCAGGCGCCGGAGGGACCGGCGGGTTGATCGGTGTGGCTGGCGGGGGGAGTTTTGCTGCCAGCGAGTCGCGGAGTTTTTTCGCGATGTCGTCCCGCGGTGCAAGTTTCACCACTTGATCCAGTTGTTCAACTGCCTGCTGCGGGTAGCCCAGGTAGGCGTAATGGTATCCCAGCAGAAATCGCAGCGCGGGGTCTTTGGGCTTCTCTTTGGAAGCCTTTTCCAGCGCGCGGAGCTGGTCAGTGTAGTCCTGTATGTTGCCGTACAGTTCCTGGTAGTTCTTGACGACCGTGTCCCACCGATCCTGTGGAAGGGCCTGCATCGCCCCCTGCGTGGCGCCGGCTGCTTCGTCGAATTTGCCGGTGGCAAACAGTCCCTGTCCGAGCATCAGAATCAACATCGCATTCTGTGGATCGTCCACTAGGGCGTGCCGCCAATGGTAGACCGCCGTGTCATACTGGCGGGACTTGAATGCCGCCTCCCCCTGCTGGGAGAAGGACTCTCCGGCGGGTGATTCTGGCTGCGTTGTGGCGGGCGGTTCCGTAGCGGGGGTGATCACCACCTGAGTCGTCGCATTCGCAACCGGGTAACCCCACGAGGTCACATTTCCAGGATTATATGCATAGTTACCCCAGCCGGCGTTACCCCAGCCGCCATAGCCTCCCAATCCATAGACCAGCGAGCCAAACAAAGTCGGCCAGCCCCATCCATAACCGAAATACGGAAAGCCGAATCCATAACCCAACCAGGGATTGCCCCACCCCCAGCCCCAGCCGGCGCCCCCCCACCAGCCACGATGCCGATATCCCCAGCCCCCGGCATAGCGCTGATTCCCCCATTGCCCTCCGCCATGATGGCCGTACCCCCACTGGCCTCCCCCTTGATTCCAGTGCCCCTGATGTTGCGAAGCATTGCCCCAGTGTCCCGCTCCCTGTCCCACTCCGCGGTGTCCGTTGCCTCCTGCGAATTGACCGCCGCCACCCCCGGACTGCCGATGGTCATGACGGCTCGCAAACGAGTGATTCCCTCCCCCCTGCCCGTGATGCGAACCCTGGCCCGCACCCCCTCCGGCAGCGTGACGCGCCGGCACCGAGTTCCCCCGAGAAGCATTCCCGCCAGTGGCATTGTTCCCACCATGACCATGCCGTCCCAGAAATGAGCCAGTGGAACCGACCCGGCTTCCTCCGGCCAGACCGTTGCCCCCTTGTTGTTGTCCGGCCGCGCTGGACGCTCCTCGTCCGCCGGCCCCCTGTTGCGGCAGTGCATTTCCACCGGTTCCCGCGCGGTGTACTCCGGCTGCTCCCGCAGCGTTACCCCCTGCCGGTGGCTGGCCCCCTGGGCCCGTGGCGTTCCCCCGCCCCAGATGCGCGGCACCGCGACTGGCATCATTCCGCCCTGGACCGGCGCTGCCATTTCCTGCCGAACCGCTTCGCACCGTTCCGTTAGGAATTCCACCGCGCGCCCCACCCTGACCGTGGCTTCCTCCCATCGTTCCGCGCGCGTTCGCTCCCCCGGAAATTCCTCCCTGGCGCGCGCCTCCTCCGGAGAATCCCCCAGACTGAAATCCTCCCCCACTGCGCGCTGGCCCCCCCATATGCGAACTCCCGCCTCCCATCCGCGCACCGCCACCTCCGCCCATGTGCGCGCCACCGCCACCTCCCATGTGCGCACCACCTGCGTGCCCGCCTCCCATCTGCCCGCCCCCATGCCCTCCACCGTGTCCCCCACCTCCACCATGCCCCCCGCCACCGTGGCCGCCCCCGCCACCACCTCCTCCTCCGCGACCGAACGAGGCGCCCGGATGGCCAATGAGCATTGCCGCCAAAAGCACTGCGATGGCGTGATTCATTCTTCGGCTCATGGTCAATTCTCCTCGCATCATTCACACAAACGGGCGCCCCACACCAAGCATCGAACGTCGGCGATCACTCGACTCGCTGATTCGTCAGGAATACCCCTGAACTTCGTCAGGAACTCCCCGCGGTCCCCTTTTTTCCGCCGCGCGGTTCCGATTTTGCCTCTTTTTCCTTCTTCTTCTCCACGTCGTTCCCCTCCCGGTCCACCAATTTGAGCGACGCGGAATTCATACAGTATCGCAGTCCGGTGGGCCGCGGACCGTCGTTGAACACATGCCCCAGGTGGGCATCGCAGCGGCGACAAATCACTTCGGTCCGGATCATTCCGTCGCCGCGATCTTCCCGATGCGCCACTGCTTTGTCGTCAATCGGATCCCAGAAGCTGGGCCAACCGGTCTTGGAATCGAATTTCGTCTTGGCGTCAAACAGGTCGCGGCCACAACAGACGCAGCGGTAGATTCCATCCGTCTTGGTCTTCCAATAGGCGTTTCGGAACGCCTTTTCGGTTCCCTTGCGGCGGGTCACTCGGAATTGCTCGCGCGTGAGTTGGGCGCGCCATTCCGCGTCAGTCTTGACGACCCGCTCTTCGTCGCTCTCACCGGCGTCGGTTTGGCCCTGCGCCGGGCTATTGAACTCTGCGACGCAGGCGCCTGGTTCGGGAGCGTTGCCCTTCTTGTCGCCAAAGGCCACGAGTTCGTGCGCTGGCAACCACGAAAGCATCACCGTCCCCAGCGTAGCAATCAGACAGCGCACTCGAATTCTGCCGGACGACATCATACTTGGTCTCCAGGACACGCCTGCCTTCTATTGATTATATCCTGATCTCCCACCCGGTGCGCACCTCAGCGCGGTTTTTCTCCCTCAGTTCATTGCTTCACCTGCTTCACCAGGCGATGGACTCCCTCTGCGATTCGATCCTCAATATCCCCTCTCCAGCGGAGCGCCGGTCGGCCGTATTCATACAAGTTGGAACCTCCCTCATAGCCCCCCTCTTCCCAGACGCGGCGCGAGGGAATGTACGAGATCATGTCGTCGGCATATCCCATCACCCATGTCCCCGGTCCGAACTCGCGTTTGAAACGCAACGCGTAATCGACCACAGTCTCCGCCCCCATGCCGATCACCAGCATCTCCTTTCCCAATTGCCAGGCATGCAGTGGATAGGGATAGGCCGGGGGGAATTTTTCCCCGGCATCCAGCTTCTTCAGCATTCGCGCAGCCCAGCGCTGGCGAATGGCATTGGCGGTCTGCCCCGCCGCTTCGACCAGTTCGTCCCGCTCCATGACTTTGAGGTATGCCAGATCGATCAACTCGAAACTGGTTTGCAGTCCATCGGAAATTGGCTGCTGCGGTTGCTGCAACGCCTCTTCGACTCCCACCGCCAGCATGTGGCCATACTTCTCACACAGTTCCACCGTCCGGCGCGGCAATGGATTCTGATCGCCGCCACAGGTGTTGACGAACATCGCGTGGGTTCCCGGGTGCTTGGCTTCAATCTCCACTTGCGCAAATCCCGGGTAGTCTCCGCACCAGGTAGTGAAACTGAGGGTCGTCGGGTGACAGGCATACCCGAACAGGACCGCTTCGAGGCGGCCGTCGGGACGAGTCACCGTCAGGATCGGGACGGAGTGATCGACCGGACCGACCAGCGGCGTCCCCTGTTCGAGCAACGTGGGGATGTCGGCCTCGCGATTGTTGCGGCGGTTGACGCCAAACGTCGCCCGTCCCGAGCCCTGTCGCAGGTGGGCCGGCGCCAGTTTCGACAGCGCCTCGCCGATCAATTCGACCGTCCGCGTGACCATCAGCGCCGTGTAGTCTTCAACCAGCCGGACCTGTTCGTCATCCACCGGGTAGTAATCGACCAGGTCATCTCCCAATCGCGGTCCACAGTGATTGTGCGAAAAGGTGAACATCACTTGCCGCCGATCGAGCCCGAATTTCTTCTGGACCTGCTCGAACACCGGGTCGCTCATCACCTTGGGGACTCCCTGGAAATCGCTGGTGATGAGGACGGCGCGGCGGCCGGCGGAATCCTCCAGCGCGAGCGCTTTCATCCACAGTTCGTGCAGTTTGCCGTCGGGAGACCGTTTGGAGCCGTACCCCGCCAGCCAGACGTCGGTCTGGGGAGTGATCATAGCCCGCGCCACCCCCGCCTTCCAGGGGATCACCTCCGCGCCGAGCGCGCGGGAACAGTCCTCGCCGACCAGCACGAAAACAGCCAGACACAACCAGCCGAGACGAATCGACGTGGCGATCAGCGGCACATTTCCCGTCTCGACGAACGATGACCGGTCTGAAGGCTTCATTGGCAGGTTCCCAGGAGAGGAGCAGAAAAACGCAGGACTCCCTGATATGATGATCGGTGGAATTTCCAATGTCGAGGGTCCGACCATGTTTGGAATCAATGTCTGGGAAATACTGTTGCTGGTCGGCATCCTGGTCGTTGTTGCGCTCCCGGTCATCGGGATCATCGTGGCCATCATCCTGGCGATGACCTATCTCAAGAAGAAAGGCCCGCCCCAGTAGCGTGGGCTCGGGATTTGAGAACGTCTTTCGCCACATTGATGTCAGTGCCAAATCGTATTCCTCAGCAGCCGGTGGTTCGAGCAGGGGACACCCGCGGTCTGTCGATCCACCGAATAGGATTCGATTGTTTGAACCCCGTTGTGGAACCCCTTCAGGGTTCGTGAACCGCGGCGGGGGGCGGACCCAGGGTAACCCGATTTCATCGGGCAACCCTGGGCTCTGGGGTGAAACCCCTTTGGGGAAGTTTCCTCGGTGACCGGGTTTGGAATTACGCCAAAGGCGTTCCATCTCAAAGCCCAGGGTTGCCGGCGCAGCTGCCAACCCTGGGTACGCGATCAATAACCGGATCAACCCTGAATGGGTTGCACACCACGCGAGTGTACGTGTCAGGCAGGAAAAATGGGTTGAATTCACTCGACGTACGTGCCGGCCAAGTCCTGTTCCTCCCTAGGGATCACAGGCGCGCTAGCTCAGGCGCCTTCCACGTCGGCGCGAGTAAACAGCCGACCGATTTCCTTCAGTCCCAAAAGCTTGGCCGCCACCAGGTACGTGATCGCGCCCAGGGTGACCGGTGCGCCCAGTGCGAGAATCTGCTCCCAGTGGTTTTCGCTCCAGGGAAACCACCTCCGTGCCAACTGGCAGGCGACCACCATCAGCGTTGTCGCGGCCATCGTCCGCCCAGCAGTCCAGCGCAAGGCGCTCCAGTCGAGTCGTCCCAGGCGGCGTTGAATCAACCACACCAGGCAGGTCATCTGCCCGATGGCGGACAGCGCCGTGCTCCAGGCGAGTCCCCGTTCCGCCAGCGGCCAGATGAGCGTCAGGTTCAGCACTGTATCTCCCGCGACCGCCCACAGTCCCACCCGCACCGGCGTCAGGCGATCCCCCAGCGCGTAGAACCCGCGGTACAAAATTGGCAGGGAGCAGAACGCCCAGACCCCGGACCCATACGCCACGATCAGCGCCGCCGTGCGCCGCGCGTCGTCCGCCGTGAACTCTCCATGCTCCAACAGCAACCGCGTCAGCGGTTCCGCGACGACGATCAGTCCAACGCTCGCGGGGACGCCGATCGCCAGAACCAGTCGCAACCCCATCCCCAAATCGTCGCGGAGGCGGTTCAATTCTCCCCGCGCGGCATGCCGCGCGAACAACGGAAACAGGACGGTCCCCAGCGCGACCCCAAACACCCCCACCGGGAACTGGTACAGCCGCTCGCCGAAATAGAGCGCTGAAACGGCACCCGCTTGCATAGGGTAGGGGGGGTTGCCGGGGAGTGGCATCGGAAGTCCGTCGGCGGACTGCGAAAATCCCCAAGCGATCAGTCCGTCTACCAGGATGTTGATCTGCTCGACTGACAGGCCAAAGATCACCGGGAGCATCGCCAGAAAGATCTCGCGAACGCGCGGCCAGCTCGCGCGCCAATCGGCGTGCAGCCGGAATCCCAGACGGTGAAGCGTGGGCCATTGCAACAGGAGCTGACACCATCCCGCGACCACCACGCAAACCGCCAGCGCGTAGGCCTGGGCGACGCGGTCCGGTTCAAACCAGGGATCCACCAGCCAGATGCTGGAGATCCACAGGACGTTGAGCGCCACCGGGACGAGGGCCGGCCATCGGAAATGTCCCAGGGCGTGCAAGACCGCCGTCACCTGCGCTGCCAGGCAGATCAGAATCGCATAGGGGAGCATGACCCCGGTCAGGCGCACCAGGAGTTGCGTGTGCGGATCATCGATCCACCAGACGCCGAGGATCGCCAGCAACAGTTCCGCCAGCAGCACCAGGACGGACAGGAACAGCCCCAGGTAGCAGAATGTCCCGCTGGCCAGGCGCCAGGCTGCGGGGGAGGGGGCCCCGGAACCGACCGCCAGCTCGCGGGTGAAGGCGGGAAGAAACGCCGCCGTGAGCGCCCCTTCGCCAAACAACCGGCGGGCCAGATTCGGAATTTTGAAAGCCAGCCAGAAGGCATCGGTGACCGGCGAAACGCCGAACATCCGTGCAGTCACCACGTCGCGCACCATTCCCAGGATGCGGCTCAGCAGCGTCGAAGTAGCAACCGTGAGGAGTCCGGCGGCAAACCGACCACGCGGAGGGGACACCCCCGAGGGGGCCTCCGGAGGAACCGGCGAATCGTCAGGGAGCATCCCTTCTCCAAAAGCGCCCCTCGTCTGATGATCGGCGGGGAGCGATCAGCCTGGCGGAATTGTCCCCGGACGGGCAAAGCGGGGAGGACCGTCGGGAGTCAGGGGGGCCTGCGTGGGCATCATCTGCGCCTGATTGAGATTGAGCTGTTCGAGAATATACAGCACCCGCTTCATGGGCAGCCCCCAGTCCTGAGCCCACAACAGGATGCTCAGATTCTCCAGTCCGGTCATCGCCCGATCGAGAATCATCTCCAGCAGCAGATCTTCATCGCGCAAGTGTCGTCCAACCAACCCAAACGCTTCCGGTTCAAACTCGGCCCAACTGCGAATGCCGGCCAGATGCTCCAGGCATTTCAGCCGACAGAAGATCGGCCAATATCGGCTGTACCAGTCGTTGACCGCCCAGACCCCCAGATCGTGCCCCGACTTTTGGCTTTCGATCCACTTGTGACGATCGGCTTCGCGGCGGCCTTCAAAATAGATGCTGTCTTCTTCCACTGGTTCAAGACTCCCGAGCACGGCGAGCGAATGCCGATTTCCAGACCAGTTCCTGCACGCGGTGGAGGCGAGCGCGCCGATTCGACGGCCGCGGCCTGCCGAATTCCTTCCGGCAGGCCGAGTTCACCCCTGGCGTTGTGAAAATATTATCGGGCGGAAGTCGAGGTTGCAATAGCGAATGCGGAATTGATGAGGTCCGGATGAAATCGGGATGAAGGCTGGGGGAAACGGCCCGGACTGTGGCGGTCGAACGGCCAGCAGGGTATGCTGCACGGCATCCCGGCTCAGTGTTCAGGCGCCCGCGCGGCAGCCGGCCGGTTCAGCGTTCATTTCAGGAGATTCAGTCATGGCGAGTCAGGTCAAGCAGCTTCATCGGCGGCAGTTCTTGAAGACCGCGCTCTCGGCTGGCGCCGCGGCGGCCGTGGCGCCGACGATCATTCCCAGTTCGGCCCTCGGACTGGACGGCGCCGTCCCCCCCAGCGAACGGGTGGTGGTAGGGGGCATCGGCATCGGGAATCGTGGCACCTACGATCTGGGTTGCTTCCTGGAACAGAAGGACGTGCAGTTCGTCGCCGTCTGCGATATCAAAGAGGCACGCCGCACTGCGGTCAAGAAAATCGTCGATGATCGCTACGGCACCGCCGGATGCGACATGTATCGCGACTTCCGCGAATTGCTTGATCGGCAGGACATCGACGCGGTGCTGATCGCCACCGGACCCAATTGGCACGCGACGGCGGCCGGGTACGCGGCCCGCGCCGGCAAGGATATGTATTGCGAAAAGCCCTGCACCAAGAACATTTCGCAGAGCCTGATGCTGGCCGACACGATCCGCCGCACCGGACGCGTGTTCCAGGCCGGCACCCAGCGCCGCAACCTGCCGCACTTTGCCTTTGCCTGTGAATTGGCCCGCACCGGCAAGCTCGGCAAGCTCAAAGCGGTGTACGCGCATCCGGCCGGAATGCAGGCGATGACCAGCGGCTGGCTGCCGGCCGAACAGGAACCGCCGCGCGACGCGGTCGACTGGAACATGTACCTGGGGCCTGCCGCCTGGCGGCCGTTCAACGCCAAACTGCTCGACGGCTTCAATTTTGAAAAAGGGGGCGGGCTCGTCGGCGGCGGTGTGCTGGAGTGGGGTTCGCATTGCGTCGACCTGTGCCAATGGGCGGTGGGAGACAAGATGATTCCCGTGGAATACGATCCTCCCAAGGACGATCAGCTCGAAGCCCGCTACCCGGACGGCGTTAAGCTCATCTTTCGTGAAAAGGGCTGGATTCCGCTGGGCTCCTGTCCCGTTCGGTTCGAAGGGGAAACGGGGTGGGTCGAAACGGGAGACAGCGGCAAAATGGTGCTGAGTTCTCCCTCGCTGCTGGCGGGACGCCAGGTCGCGGAGATCGATGGCTACCCTGCCACGTTCCACGTCCGCGACTTCCTCGATTGCGTCAAGTCGCGGAGTCAGCCCAAGGGGAATGCCGATGCCGCGGCCTTCGCGCACATCGCCTGCCATTCCGCCAACATCGCCCTCTATCTGGGTCGGCAGTTGAAGTACGACACCAAGAAGCACGAGTTCATCGATGACGAGCAGGCCAATCGCCTGCGCTCCGAAGCGCTGCGCGAGCCGTGGCGTCTGTAAGGCTCCCGCCGTGATTCCCGAAAACTCTGATCGAACATTCGACTGCCCACCGCGAGGCGGTCTCTTCTCCCAGACAATGACCAGGATTGAAATCATGAACTCGATTCGAATTGGCATCCGTTCGGGCGCCCTCTTGGCCGCACTGCTCCTGTGGACCGGCGCGACGCGCGCGGTGGACGATCCCGCCGTGGCGGCCAAAGAGGCACAGCTCATCCAGTTACTCCAGTCCGGCGCCCCGGCCCAGGAACGGGCAGTGGCGTGCAAACAACTGGCGGTGTACGGCTCCGCGCGGGCGGTTCCCGAGTTGGCCAAATTGCTCGCTGATCCGCAACTGGCCTCCTGGGCGCGGATTGCTCTGGAAGCGATTCCAGGGAGCGAAGCGGACGAAGCGCTCCGTCAGGGGCTCGAAGGATTGCAGGGAGAATTGCTCGTGGGGACGATCAATTCCCTGGGGGTTCGCCGCCCGGCCGCCGCGGTCGATACTTTGACTTCCCAATTGAAAAATGCTGACCCCGAGGTCGCCTCCGCCGCGGCGCTGGCGCTGGGGCGGATCGGCAACAATCCGGCGACCGCCGCTCTTCGTGGGGCATTGGCAACCGCTCCCGCTAAAGTCCGCCGGGCCGTAGCCGAAGGGTGCATCCTGTGTGCGGAACGGTGTCTGGCGGAAGGGCGCGCTGAGGAAGCCGCGGCAATCTACGACGCGGTCAGGCAAACTCCGGACATGCCGCGACAGAGCATCCTGGAAGCGACCCGCGGGGCGATTCTCTCGCGCAAAGAGGAGGGAGTTGAACTTCTAGCGCAGCAGCTCAGGTCGTCCGATCGCGATCTGTTCCGACTGGGACTGAGCGCGGCGCGCGAGCTGTCAGGTCCGGTGGTCTCTCAGACGCTGGCGGACGAGATGGTCAGCGCCGCTCCCGACCGGGGCGCGTTGATCGTGCAGGCACTGGCCGACCGGCAGGACACCTCAGTCCTCCCCGCCGTTTTGAAGGGGGCTGCTTCCGGTCCCAAGCCAGTTCGCCTGGCAGCGATCAGTGCGCTGGAGCGGCTGGGGGATGCCTCGTGCCTGTCGAAGCTGATGGACATCGCGCTGGAAGCAGACGATGAAGTCGCGGGGGCGGCCAAATCCACCCTGGCCGGTTTGTCGGGGGACAAGATTGATTCGGAAATCCTCGCGCGGCTCTCCAAGGCGACGGGAAAGAGTCACCCGCTGCTGATTGAAATCGTCGGCCAGCGGCGGATCGATGCGTTGCCGCTGCTGCTCAAGGTGCTCGACCATGCCGATCGGGACGTTCGCAAAGCGTCCCTCAAGGCCCTGGGTGAGACCATCGATCGCAGCCAATTGTCGGTGCTCATCACGCAGGTGGTGAAGCCCAGGCACCCCGACGATGCGGCCACGGCGCAACAGGCGCTCCGCGCCGCCTGCCTCCGCATGCCGGAACGGGACGAATGCGCGCAGGAGCTGACGGCGGCTATGGAGCGCTTGCCGGTGGCGACGAAAATCAACCTGTTGAATATCCAGGGAGCGATGGGAGGAACCAAGGCGCTGGAATCGGTCGCGGCAGCGGCCCGAACGACCGACGACAAACTCCAGGACGCCAGCAGCCGCCTCTTGGGGGAATGGATGACCGCCGACGCCGCTCCGGTGCTGCTCGATCTGGCCAAGACGGCCAACGGCGACAAGTATCAGGTGCGGGCGCTGCGAGGCTACATCCGCATCGCGCGACAATTCGTCCTGCCCGACGCGCAGCGCACGGAAATGTGCCAAAAGGCGATGGCCGCCTCGCAGCACGTCGCGGAAAAGAAACTTGTCCTGGACGTGCTCAAGCGGTATCCCACCATGGACAATCTCAAGATGGCCATCCAGGCGCTGAAGACGGCTGAATTGAAGGAAGAGGCCACCGCCGCCACGCTGGCGATCGCCCAGAATCTGGGGAGCAAAGGGGCCGACATCCGCGAGCTCATCACCCAGGCCGGACTGGAGCCGGTAAAAGTGGAGATCGTCAAGGCCGAGTATGGGACGGGGACGATCCAGAAGGATGTGACGAATGTCCTGCGTCAGCAGGTGGGGGATCTGCCTTTGATCTCGCTCACCTCTCCCAGCTACAACACCAGCTTCGGAGGGGATCCCGCGCCGGGAACGGCCAAGCAGTTGAAAATCCAGTACAAGATCAACGGCAAATCAAGCGAAGTGACGCTCGCCGAGAACGCCATGATCCTGTTGCCAATGCCCAAATGACCTGACTGGCGGAGCGGGGAACTTAGGAAGCGGGGGACGCAAGTCCCCCGTTTCTCTTTGGCAATGAACCAACTTATGGTAGTTACGGAGCGCCGAAATTGCACCCTTTAGGTTCCAGCCGGTGGTAGCGTTTCGGTTTCCAATTGCTGCGCCACGCCTGAGGTTCGGTCAACACATCGGCCTGGCAGTCGTGTCATCAGGCTCCCAGAAAAAGCGCACACCACGCAAGCCAGAGGCCTGCCGCGAACACCAGAATTATCAAGATCGGGTAAATCAGCACCGGATCGTAGACGATCGCCTTCCAGAGGGCGACGAGCATCCCGATCGGACCGCGCCGTTTGTCTGGTGCCTTGCACATGCGGACAATTGTACCGGTCGCAGCTCGACGAATCACGTCGCCCCCTGTGGCAATCGCACGCCACGCGGCATAGAATCTGGTGGGGCCAGCGCCTGGAGGTGGCGCCGTGCCCCCTCCGGTGGATGGCGGGACCGCACTCATTTTGTCGAGACCATCGTTCGTGCGCCAGCGCGTTGGCTTTGTATTGCAGTTGATCGTCCTGATGTTTCTGCCGCTGGTGATCGGCTGGCAGTTGTTTTTTGGATTTCCCCTGCTGGCGATGCCGGCGGCGACCCTGGCGGGGATTGCGGTCTTCACACTGGGACATAAACTTCGGCAGTCTTGATCGGGGACGCGCGGATGGCCAGACAGACTCGACAGGCCCCGCAGTGCGGGAACGCTCCCCCGGCAGGCGCGCGTCGCGACTCGTCGCCGACCGATCTCGCCGGCGCACGGCGCGGTTTTGCATGTCACTGGTGGCTCCACGGGGTGATGGCGGTGCTCCTCGTCGTAGGACACGGTCAAATCGGACTGGCGCAGCGCGATGCGCTCCAGACCGGCATCGAGTCGGTTTATCTCGATACTGACGCGGCGGCGGCCAAGAAACTGGGGGCGGCTCGCGATCTGCTCGCCGCCGGCCAGTGGGAAGATGCGATCGATCTGATCCGGCAGATCGGCGAACAGCATGGGGATCGGCTGGTGGGGATCGCTCCTGGGCGGTACGTCAGCGTCCAGACGTATTGCGACATTCTGTTGTCCAGCCTGCCGGCGGAGGGGCTGGCCCTCTATCGGACCCGGATCGACCCCGTGGCGCGGCGCTGGTTCGACGCCGCGCAGGCCGCCCGTGACGAGGCCGGTCTCCAAAAACTCCTGCACCGCGCGTTTCTCAGCAGCTCTGGTGATGATGCGCTCCTCCTCCTGGGAGAGTTGGCCTGGGAACAGGGAAATCTGACGCGTGCCCGCGGCTACTGGGAACAGCTCCTGCCTCCCACGCCTCCCCCCGAACCGGGACAGCTTTTCCAGGAACTGCGGTATCCGGACGCGCCGATTGATCCCGCACAGATTCGAGCGCGGCTGGTTCTGTGCAGCCTCATGCAGGGGCAACTGCAGCGCGGCCGAAGGGAACTGGAGACGTTTCGGGCAGAACATCCCAACGCCCAGGGGCGGCTGGCCGGGCGAGCGGGGAATCTGACCTCCATCCTGTTGGCCGAACTCGCGGAGGCAGAACGGATGACGCTTCCCTCAGGGGATGCGCGCGTCCGGACGTTTGCCGGGAACCCGGCGCGAAACGCCGTGCAAGCCGAGGCCATCGACGTCGGGAGCATCGCCTGGTCGGTTCCCCTGGACCTGGTGCGGATCGCCGCGCCTCCGGAACTGGATGAACCGGTGGAAGCGTTCGGCGGATTCGGGCGGCGCTTTCGTCCCCGACTTCCGCCTCCACGCGACGTCCTGTGTTACTACCCCGTAGTGTTCAACAACCAGGTGTTTTACTGCGACGAAGCGGGAATCTATGCGCGCACGCTCTTGGGAGCTGACGGGGGAGGCCCGGCCTGGGGGGATCACGCGCGGATCTATTCGATGCCGCAAGAACCGGCGCCAGCGGTCCCAGCGGTTTCTAAACGGGTCGGTTTTCCCCGTTACACGGTTTCGATCGACGGGGCGCGACTGTACGCGCGACTGGGGAACAGTTCTCCCCACGGCAGGCTGCGGGCATTGCGCGGCGCCGGAAGTCTACTGGTCAGCCTGGACCTGGAACGCCAGGGGGATCTGGCTTGGACAATCCAGGGTGGCGAGGTCGATGGTCCCGCGGGCCCCTGGGCCTTTGACGGAACACCGCTGGCGGTCCAGGGACGCGTCTATGTTCCCTTGCGGCGCAGTGAGCCGCAGTTGCAACTCAACGTCGCCTGTTTCGACGCCGAGTCGGCCAAACTGCTGTGGAATCGCAAAGTCTGCCTGGGGCTGGAAGCCTTCGGGCCGGAATTCGAGGAGCTGCACAACGAACTGTTGACCTATGCCGACGAGCGGCTGTACTTCTGCACCAATCTGGGAGTCGTCGCCGCGCTCGACGCGCGCGACGGCACGGTGCGCTGGGTCGCCAGCTATCCGCGCGGAGAAATCTCCAAGCCGCAGGACTTCAACACCCGCCAGGAACACGGTCCCAACCCGTGCGTGGTGAATGGCGGGGTGGTGTTCGTCGCGCCGACCGACGCCGACCGGGTTCTGGCGTATGACGCGGCGACTGGCATTCTGCGCTGGCAGTGCCCATTGCGCGGGCCGGCCCACCAGTTGGTCGGCGTGGTGGATGGCATGCTGGTCGTCGCGGGAGACCTGTTGTGGGGACTCGACGCCGATACCGGTCGAATCGTCTGGACCAGCGGCCAGCAGGTTCCCGACGCGGTGACTCGCGGTCGCGCCGCCGTGGGGGGCGGGTTGGTGTATTGGCCGCGGAACGAGGAATTGTTGTTGGTAGACGCTGCCACCGGACAGCTCACGCGCCGGATCGACCTGGCAGCCCAGCATGGGTTGTCAGGGGGAGGCAACGTTACGCTGGCGGATGGCATGCTGCTCCTGGCCCAGTCCAACCGTCTGGCGGCGTTCAGTGAATTCGGTTCGCTCCGGCAGCGCCGCCAGGACCAGCTCACGCAGCGGCCGAACGACCCGCACGCCGCCTTCGAATGGGGACTGCTGGCTGATGCCCTCGGAGAATCCCAAGAGGCCCGTGCCGCGTTCCTTCGCGCCCGGGAACTGGCCCGGTCGGGGGACCAGCGCGACGGAGTCCGGCTGGCGGATCAAGCCGCGCAGGAACTGTCGCGGTTGTTGCTGCGGATGGGAGAGCCCGAGGTGTCTCCGGAGGAGGCCCAAGCGCTGCTGGCCGCCTGGCAGACTTTACTGGAGTCTTCTTCCGCCGAAGCGCCCCTCGATCCTTCCGGCCAGGTCACCCCGGCGATGCAGGGGGTGCGCGAAATGGAGCGTCTGATCGCCCGCTATGGCCCGAGGGCCTATGAGCCGATCGAACGCCGCGCGGAACAGGCGCTGGCCGAGGCGCTCTCCGAGACCGTGGCGGGGGCTGCGGAGGCGCTGCTTGCGGCGATCCCCCGGCGGTATCCTCATGCGGTGGCCGGGAATCAGGCTGCGCTGGAAATCGCACGCCGCCAGCGTGACGCGGGAGATCTGGCCCGATCCGACAGCACTTACAGGAGGTTGCTGGCGGAAGGAGCGCCCCGCCCTGCCACCAGCGCGGCACAGGTCGGCCTGGCGCTCAACGCGGAACGCCGCGGGGCGTGGCGACGAGCGCGGGAGTGGTGGACCGAGTTGGGACGGACAGCCCAGGGTAGTGAAGTGGCGCTGGAGGGTGCGCCGCGCCCCGTTGACGCGGTTGTCGCCGAACGGCTCGCGCAGCTCCCTTCTCCCAGGGAAATGCCTCCGAAGAATTCCTCCGACCTCGTTCCGTTGCTTAAGCAGTGGGACAGAGCCCTCCCTTCAGAGGGACGGATCCTGTTTCCCGAGGGTGAATCGCCCCAGGGTGAAGTGGTCTGTCTGCAAGCGGCCGGTGGCGAGGTGACTTGCCTCGCAGGGGCCAGCGGAGCGCCGCTGTGGCAGGCGACGCTTCTGGAGCCGGCGGAATGGGCCGCGTTCCTGGGGGATCTCCTGATTGTTGGCACTCGGGGGACAGCCACGGCGCTGACTCCTGAGGATGGCCGAACGATTTGGCATCGCGTGGTGTTGCCGGCGGAGACTCCCGAGACGGCTGCGGTCGCGTGGCGCGGCGCGGGAGCGCTGCTCCTGGCGCTGTGCGGCCAGGCAGAGGCGGTCGCGCTCGATCCGAGTACGGGAGAGGTGGTCTGGCGGTATCGCCCCGCGGGGGGGACATTGCACGCGCGTTGGCACGTCGACCAGCACCGGCTGTGGCTGCAACGATCGAATGCGGAAGGGTGGCTAATGCTCGATGCGCGAGATGGGACGCTCCTGGCCCGCAAGCTCGATCGCGCCCCCCTCTGGACCTCCGACCCGGCGCCGTTCGACCGCTGGCTGGCGTGTACCCCTGGGACCGCGGCACCGGTCCTGATCGACGCCGAAGAAGGGAGACAGATCAGCCGCTACCAGGGCCCGGTCTCGCACGTCCGCGCCCCCCCGTCCCTGATCGCCGGGGAGGAGGCGCTCCTGGCGGTCCTGGACGGGGACACACTGGTCCGCATCGATCCCGCGACCGGTCGGCGGATGTGGAGTTGCCGCGCGGGAGTGACGCCGCTGGCCAATCCACACGACTCAGTTTGTCTTGATCGCCAGCGCGCCTTCGTCGTGGCGTCGGGGGTGCTCCGCGCCGTGGCACTGGAGGAGGGCAATTTCCTGTGGGAACAATACCTGGGTCCGGCCCCCGATCAATGGCGGATCGAATGCCAGGACCAATGGCTGATCGCCACCCGTCAAACCGGCAACGACCCGATCGCGGCCATGTTGTGTCATCCTGCCACGGGAGAGGTCGTTGAGCAATTGACCAGTCCGGCGCCCGCCCGTCGGGTCCAATTCCGCCTGGCGGGATCCGAGGCGCTCTTGAGCAGCGACACCAGCGTGGCGGGCTATCGCGCGGCGGACTTCGAACGCCATCCACTTTCCGAGTCGACACGTCGGCAAGAGCCGGGTCTCCAGTCCCCGCGACTGGTTTCGCACGTCTCCTCGATCCGTGGCATTCGCCGCGCTCCAGGGGCGCCATGACCCAGCCGATGCGTCGCCGTGTGGCCGTGATCGGTGGGGGAGTCGCCGGCTTGGCCGCCATCGTGCGCCTGCACGATCTGGCGAGTTCCCAGGAGCGTCCGCTGGAGATGACGCTGTTCGAAGCCTCGCCGCGACTGGGAGGGATCGTCGGCACCCGGTCCCTGGCCGGATACCGGGTGGAGACCGGGGCCGATTCGTTCATCACCAACAAGCCGTGGGCCGTCGCGCTGTGCCGCCGACTGGGGCTGGAAGAGCGGCTGATTCCCACCGATGAGCGTTACCGTCGCTCGCTGGTGTTGCGGCGGGGAACGCCGGTTGCCGTTCCCGACGGGTTTCAACTACTCGCTCCGGTCGACGTGGGGGCGGTGCTCAAGTCGCCGATTTTCAGTTGGCGCGGAAAATTGCGGATGGCCCTGGAGTATCTGCTGCCGCGGGGGGGAACGGACCAGCCGGACGAAAGCCTGGCGCATTTCGTCCGCCGCCGGTTTGGACGTGAGGCGCTGGACCGGCTGGTGCAGCCGCTGGTGGGGGGCATCTATACGTCCGATCCCGAGCGGCTCAGCCTCCGCGCCACCATGCCCCGTTTTCTGGAGATGGAACGGGAGCATCGCAGCCTGATCCGGGCGCTCCGCCGACAGGCCGGAGGGGAGCCAGCCGCCAGCGGCGCCCGCTACGGTCTGTTCACGACCCCGCGCAACGGGATTTCGGAATTGATCGACACCCTGGCGGCGCTTGTTTCACACGTGGGAACGGTTCGGCTGGATACGCCGATCGCCCGGCTCACGCGCGGCGACACGGCGTCGATCGTCGTCGAACCGGTTCGGGGCGAACCGCTGGCCTTCGACGCGGTGATCGTCGCCACTCCCGCCTATGCCGCCGCCGATTTGATCTCCCCCCTCTCCTCCGCCGGCGCCGCCCCCTTGCGCCGCATCGAGTATGCGTCAACCGCCATCGTCGTCTCCGGACATCGCCTGTCCGACGTGCAGCATCCGTTGGATGCCTTTGGGTTGGTGGTTCCGGCGATCGAGCGGCGGAAGATCCTGGCGGTCTCGTTCACCAGTCGCAAGTTTCCCGATCGCGCTCCCGCAGGCTGCGTGCAGCTCCGCACGTTCGTCGGAGGGGCGATGCAACCGGAGCTGATGCAATTGTCGGACGACCAGATCGTGGGGATCGTCCGATCGGAATTGGAAAGCATCCTGGGAGTCACCTGGCGGCCCGACTTCACTCTCGTGGCGCGCTGGAACCGATCCATGCCGCAGTATCATGTCGGGCACCTGGAACTGGTCGCGCAGATCGAACGGGAGCTGGAGGCCCTTCCCCGACTGGCGCTGGCCGGCAGCGCGTATCACGGTGTGGGGCTTCCCGACAGCATTCACAGCGGAGAACTGGCGGCGGAGCGAGTGTTTGCAGTGCTGGGTGGCATCCCGCCGAAAGGTTAGCCCGCACCCGTTCACATGTCCGACTGTTCGTCTCTTCGTCTACTCTGGAATTGACCATGCCCCTGCAACTGGCGATGTTGGGAATGTGGCACGTGCATGCCGACGGAATCGTGCGGCAGGTGGCGGCGCATCCGGATGAGTTTCGATTGATTGGCTTTCACGACGCGGATCCTGCTGTCGTCGCCGCCCGAAGGGAAGCCTGGGGCCAATTGATTCCGGGCTTTCACTTGTGTGACTCGGCGGAAGAGTTGTTGCGGCTGCCAATCGACGGAGTGGTGGTTGAGGGTCGCGTCTACGAGAACCTCCGGCTGGCGCGGCAGGTGCTGGCAGCGGGGCATCCCGTGCTCCTGGAAAAGCCGGCGGGGGTTGATCTGGAGGAGCATCGGCAGATGGCGGATCTGGCGCGGCGGCGCGGACTGCATGTGCAGATGATCTATTTGTTCCGCTACATGAGCGCCCTTCAGGAATTGTTGCGGCGAGCCCGGCGAGGGGATCTGGGGTCGATTTACGAATTCCGCGGACGATTGCCTAAAGACCTGTCGCTCTATCAGGCGCTGGTGGAGGAACTGCGCCCCTATCGGGGAGGGGTGTTCTTCGAAATGGCGGGGCATCTCATCGATTTGATGGTGGCGCTGCTGGGAAGACCCCGCCGCATCACGCCGTTTTTGGCGCACCACCACACGGACGAACCGACTGCGTTCATTGACCACGGGGTGGCCCTGTTTGAATTTGATCGGGCGTTCGGCATCGTGGAAGTTCCGGCGCTGGAAGTGGCGCCTCGTTCGCGGCGGATTGAAGTGTATGGCACGGGAGGGGCGTGCGTCATTGAGCATCTTGGGAGCGGGCATCTGGAGAACAACCCGCGGCAACCGATCGACGTGTGTCAGCGCGGGGCTGCCGAGTGGAGGCGGCTGGATCTGCCCGCCGCCACGCTGCAAATCGCCGACCTGCGCGAATTCGCCGCCGTTCTGGGTGGAAAAAAACCGCCCGACTTCAGCCTGGAGCACGATCTGATTGTGCAGGAGTCGCTTTTGGCAGCCAGCGGAATGTCGTAATCGGTTGACAATTGGCGTGCGGTCCATCCACAATATGGGTGTTATCAACGAGTTGTAAGTCATTCCTGCCTGCCTTGTGGCGCGGGGATTTTCGATCAGTCGGCACCGGTATGGCTGGTTCCGGAGTGATCGGGGTTTCAGCGTCATCCCGCCTGCTGTCTCGGAATCGGAATTCGCGGAGTCGTCCTGGCGCCGGTCACCCTTGATCGCGCCGGGTGCGTCGTCCGTTCCTCTGTTCGGTGACCAGGATTTCAGTGGGACGAATCTGCCGCCTCCGGGATGCCTCTGGCGCTTGCGAGTTGCGACCGATTGGTCCTTGGTGTTTGAGTTTCGACATTTCAAAGAAGGAGATGACCGTGTTGAAGAAAATTCTGTGCAGTGTGTCGCTGGCAGCGTGGGGCCTGGCGGTGCTGTGGCCCTGCCAAGCCGCCGCCCCCGCCAAGATCGCGACTGTCGCGCCTGCCGCCGACCTGGTGGCCGAAGCCGAGGCCAAGATCAAAGCCCTGGAGGAAGCGCTGGCCACCGATCAGAGCTACCTGGGGGCCAAGAACACCACGATCCCGACCGAAGCAGGGGTGCTGGCGGTGTTGGCCCAGGCTCTTGCGGAATCGGAAGAGGCCTCGCCGCTGAAGGGCGCCGCCGCCGACCTGCGCGAGGGCGCGATCGCCGTTGCGGGAAGCAAATCGTATGACGAAGCCAAGAAGGGACTGGCGGCGATCAAGGAAGCTCAGGGGGGTAAATCCGCGGGGGCCAAGGCCGAAGCCGAATGGAACAAGCTGTGCAAGCTGGGGGCCTTGATGAAAGAGGTCAACAAGCGGAACGGCAAACTCCGCCGCGAAACGCGGAACCTGACCAACGCCGAACAGGCCGCCCGAGACGCCAGCGTTCTGGCGGTGCTGGCCCTGGCGGCGCACGACGACACGCACGAGGTGAAAAAGCCCGAGCAGGTCGCCGAATGGCAGAAATTCGCCAAGGAATACCAGGTGCAGATGACAGCCGCCGCCGCGGCGTTCAAAAAGAACGACAAAGCGGCCGCCGCCGACGCCTTCAAGAAAGGGAACACCGCCTGCAACGACTGCCACGCCAAGTTCCGCGAGAACGAGTAGACGCTGGCCCTTCTGACATGCCTGCGAAGGAGAGACCGGCCCTGGAATCCAGGGCCGGTTTTTTTCCTTGCACAATCGGTCTTGATCCAGTTGCAGTGGTCCAGCGAGTTTTGCGGAATCGCAAATGGAGACCCCCACGGCCAGTTCAAGTGTGGTTCAATCCGCGGTCGGCGGTTGGCCGGGAATCGCTTGAAGTAGACTTCATTCGGCGTCTTTCCGGGCAGCGTCGTGTGCGGACGTTGCTTGTTGTACCAGTCGCGCCGCGGGAGAATAATACGGCCGCCGATGGGCCTGGGTGGCCTGCATTGGTGCGTCAATTGGCCGCCCTGGCACAAGGCCAGCGGGGGGCTGCCGATTCAACAATCGCATTCTCAGTCTGCTGGCGGAACAATTCCCGGATCAATCCGCCTCAAGGATCCCCTCGACGTTTGCGCAGGCTGTCGCCGGGGGGCGTTGCAGGGCGCAATTCGATTGAGGACAATGAACCGGCGCGGGTTTCAGGTGTCGGGGAGTGCGTTTGATGGCCGAGTCGCAAGTGGGTCCGTTTCTGCTGGGGAAAAAACTCGGCGGAGGGGGGATGGGAATTGTGTACCGGGCCACCTATGCAAAAAACGGGAAGGTCGTGGCGCTCAAGCTGTTGCCG
The DNA here is from genome assembly GCA_046152955.1 of Planctomycetales bacterium. GTDB lineage: Bacteria > Planctomycetota > Planctomycetia > Planctomycetales > Planctomycetaceae > SIAF01. The sequence continues at coordinate 37,820 of JBJXGA010000534.1, forward strand.
GAAGACCTGTCGAGCAACGAGCGGCTGGTCGCGCGATTCGATCGCGAACTGGAAATTCTCAAGAAACTGCGGCATCCGAATATCGTCCCCTGTTTTGGCGGAGGCCGACACGGAGGGCAGCGCTACATCGCTATGGAACTGGTGGAAGGGGGGTCGCTCGCCGAGCGGCTCCAGTCACGCGGCCGGTTTTCGTGGGAAGAGGTGGTGCGGTATGGGCAACAGGTCTGCTCGGCGCTCTCCTGCGCGCATGAACATGCCATCATCCACCGCGATCTCAAGCCGGCCAACCTGCTGTTGACAAAAAACGGCCAACTCAAGCTGGCTGATTTCGGTATCGCCCGCGATACCGACGCCACGGGGTTGACCGCCGACGGCAAAACGGTCGGGACGTTCGCCTATATGGCCCCCGAGCAGTTCCGCGGCGGCGAAGTGACGCACAAGGCGGACCTCTACTCCCTGGGTTGCGTGCTGTTCGAGTTGCTCACGGGACAGCCCCCGTTCGATGGCCAGACGCAGGGGGAATTGATGTACAAGCACCTCAACGGACAACCGCCGCGGGTCTCGGCGGTGGCGCTCGATTGCCCGATCTGGCTGGATGGACTGATTGTCCGACTCCTGGACAAAGACCCCGGACAGCGCCCCCGCGACGCCGGTGCAGTGTTCCAGGCGCTGACTGAGGTCGAAGAAAAGGTGGCTCAGGGGGCCAGTGTCCTGCAGCACGCCGCCAGCCGGGGACCAACGTCGCTCAACGTGACTGCGGAAACCGATCCGGTCCGCAAGCTCCTCAAGCCGCGGAAAAAGAAAAAAGCGGCGACCGGCCCGATCTGGGAACGGACCTGGTTTCTGGCGACCTGCCTGGCGGGAGTCGTGGGGCTGGTGGTCTGGTCCCTCTGGCCTGCCGGGGAGCAAAAGCTGTTCGAACAGGCCCGGGTTTTGATGGAGAGCGAAGAGCCGAACCAGTGGCGACGGGCGGTCGAAAAACCGCTCGCGGAATTGCAGCGCCGCTTTCCTGAGGGAACCTATGCGACCGAGATTCAGCAGTACGTCGACAAGTACGAAATGCACGTCGCCGAGGAGCGGCTGAAATACAATCGGCTTAAAGGGAATGAGCCTAAGAACGAGGGGGAACGACTGTATGCCAATGCGCGGCAATACGAGCTGTTCGGCGATCTGGTGACGGCGTTCGAAAAATACCGTGGGATCGTCGATCTCATGGGAGACCAGCGCGAGGCCCGCCCGTATGTCAATTTGGCCCGGCGGCAGATGAGTGCCATCGAATCCTCCTCGGCCGGTCACCTGGATCGCCGCAAACTGGTCGATTCGGCCCTCGCCAAAGCCGATGAATTGTACGCCGACGGAAAAGCAGTCGAAGCCCACAAGGTCTGGAACAGCATCGTCACTTTGTATGGAGAGAACCGCGAGTTGCGTCCGCAGGTTGAGAACGCGCGGCGGCGGCTGGCCGACAAAGATGCGGGTCGTTCGAGCAGTTCCCCAAATTCCCCGGACACTCCCTGACTGCCGTTGCACTATGCCTGCCATCTTTGAATGGACTCATACTGTCACCCCCCAGGATCTGGACCTGCTGGGGCATGCGAACAATCTGTCATACCTCCGCTGGATGCAGGAAGCGGCGCTGGCTCACTCTGCCGCCCAGGGTTGGCCGACCGAGGCGTATCAGAAACTGGGGGCCGGCTGGGTCGTCCGGTCGCACCATATCGAATACCAGCAGCCGGCGTTCGAGGGGAACGCGCTGTGCGTGCGGACGTGGGTGGCCGACATGAAGAAAGTGACCTCTCGGCGGCGGTACGAGATCATTCGCACCGCTCCGGACAAAGAAGTCGTCCTGGCGGTCGCTGCCACCGATTGGGCCTTCATTCATTTTGCCACCGGCGTTCCCAAGCGGATTCCCGCGGAAGTCGCCGTCGCCTTTGCAGTCGTTCCGGAGGGGTTATGAACAGCAGTCGTTATCGCACCGTGGCGTGGATCGTGACGGCCGTCTCACTGGCGCTGGCGAGGTCGCCGGTCGAGGACCGACTCTCCGCCGGTGAAATCCAAGGACTCTCCGCCGTCACGATGCAGCCGGCCTTTCCGGTGTTGATCCGCAACGAACGCAATCCCATGGTTCGGGTTGTCATCGAGGTCGAGAAGGGAGTCTCCACCCAGTTGAAGTCGCTCTCTTTCAATTTGGAACGAACGGACGATCTGCATGAGATCAAATCGCTGGCGCTCTACGCCACTGGGGGCCAGGAGGAGTTCTCGACGGAAACACTCGTCGGCGAGACGCCGCGCCCCCTGGCCCGAGTGACGATTCCCGTCGCACGCCCTCTGACGGAGGGGAAACACGTCTACTGGCTTTCCTGTCGTCTCCAGGAGTCGGCCCAATTATCGCATTCTGTCGCCGCCCTCTGCGATGCGGTAGAAACGACTGCTGGCCGGATAGTGCCGCGGGATGCCTCCCCCGGCGCCAGGCGGCACGTGGGAGTCGCGCTCCGCAAGCCGGGAGAAGACGGCGTCCACACGTACCGCATCCCGGCACTGGCCACGACTCCCCGCGGAACGCTGCTATGCGTGTACGACATGCGCCGCAGGATGGGGCGCGATCTGCAGGAAGACATCGACATCGGCCTGAGTCGCAGCACTGATGGAGGTCAGACCTGGGCCGCTCCACAGGTGATCATGGACATGGGGAAATATGGGGGGCTGCCGCAAGAGCAGAACGGCTGCAGCGATCCGGGGATCATCGTCGATCAATCGACGGGAGACATTTATTGTTTCGCCGTTTGGATGTGGGGCAAGCCGGGCAAGCACCAGTGGGTCGAAGATGGCTCAGAGCCGGGCTTTGACATTGGCAAGAGCGCACAGTTCCTGATGGTCCATTCTCGCGACGACGGACAGACCTGGTCCCAGCCCGAGAACCTCACCCGCACATTGAAGCAGCCGCAGTGGTGGTTGTTGGCCCCCTCTCCTCAGCAGGGAATCAACCTTCCCGATGGCACGCTGGTCATGCCCATCCAGGGACGGGACGAGAAAGAAGTCGGGAAAGAACGGGGCATCCCCTTTGCCACGATCATGGTCAGCCGCGATCACGGCGCGACCTGGACGGTCGGAGCCCCCGCCTACAGCGGGGGCAATGAATGCCAAGCCGCCTTGCTGGGCGATGGTTCCATCATGCTCAACATGCGGAACGACCACGACCGGTTCCGTGCGGTCTACCTCACGCGCGATCTGGGCCAGACCTGGGAGCCGCACGTCTCCCACCGCCAGGCGCTCATCGAACCCAACTGCAATGGCAGCCTGCTGCGGTTTGACTACCGCCACCAGGGAGCGCCGCGGCACGTGCTCTTGTTTTCCAACCCGCACACCCAAAAGGGACGGACGCACCAGACGATTCAGGTGAGTTTTGACGACGGAAGAACCTGGCCGCAGTCATACCACCGCCTGCTGGACGAGGGCCTGGGGGCGGGCTACCCCAGTCTGACGCGCGTCGACGACCAGCACGTGGGGATCGTCTACGAAGGAAGCCGCGCGCACCTGGTGTTCGAGAAGTTCTCGATCGAAGAGCTGGTGAAAAACAAGTAGACCGACCCAGGGTGCGCTGCGCGACCCCAGGCTATCGTGTCCAACTGTTTCGCAGTCACCGCGGCTCGGCATGCTCAGCCAGGATTCCCATTTGCACACCACCGTCAACGGCAGGAAGTCCACCAGAAGTCCTCATTCCGTGTATTTCTGTGTTCTTCCGTGGCTTCCTGGTTGATCCGCGATGGAAGTCACACGGAATAGGAAGGCACTGCCAGAGAACGAATCGCAACTGTATGCCGTCAAGCCACTTATGACGACATGTCAGCCGCTGTTCGATCCGTCTTCACGGTTTCTTCATAATTTCCGCGGTGAATCTTCATCGTTCGGGAGTAGGATCACGGTCTGTGAACTTGAGGAATCAGGCCAGGGAGTGGGAGACGGGCGCCAGGGAGCGGTTCATGCCGGACCAGGATCGACATTCATTGGGCCGACGATTAGGCTCAGGGGAAGGAAGCGCCCATGGTGGCCCTGTTGCAGTCATTCTCGGATATCGTCCTGCAGAACAAGTCCCACCGCATGCCCGAAATGTTGGAAAGCGTCGCGGCGGAACCGAAGATCGAAGCCCGGAGAGTCTCCTTCTTTTATGGGGCCAACCAGGCGCTCTATGACGTCTCCCTGTCGGTCCCGGAGCGGAGGGTGACGGCACTGATCGGCCCCTCAGGCTGTGGCAAAAGCACGTTCCTCCGGACGCTCAACCGGATGAACGATCTGATCGAGAACCGTCAGTTGACCGGCCAGGTGCTGATCGACGGGATCGACATCTACCACCCCGAGATCGATGTCGTGCAGGTCCGCAAGCGGGTGGGGATGGTCTTTCAAAAGTCGAATCCGTTCCCCAAGTCGATCTACGAAAACGTGGCCTACGGACCGCGGATCGCCGGTTGCAAAGCCCGTTCCGATCTCGATCTGATCGTCGAACAATCGTTGCGGCGGGCCGCGCTGTGGGACGAGGTCAAAGACCGCCTGCGCGACAGCGCCTTGGCGTTGTCGGGAGGGCAGCAGCAGCGGCTGTGCATCGCGCGGACGCTGGCGACGAACCCTGAAGTGGTGCTGATGGATGAACCCGCCTCAGCGCTGGACCCCTCGTCCACCGCCCGCATCGAAGATTTGATCTTTCAGCTCAAGCAGAACTACACAATTGTCATCGTGACGCATAATATGCAGCAGGCGGCGCGAGTCAGCGATTTCACCGCCTTCTTCTACAAGGGGCAACTGGTGGAGGTGGGGCGAACGCCCGATCTGTTCACCCGTCCGCGACAAAAGCCCACGGAAGACTACATCACCGGACGGTTTGGATGAGGGTTCATGTCGATTCATCTGACGCGCGACCTCGAGACGCTCCACCAGCACATCATGTCGATGTGCGCTGTCGTGGAGGAGGTCGTCCACAAGGCGGTCGACGAGCTGGGAAAGCCCGACGTCGCAGTTTCACAACAGCTTTCGGAGCGCGACGATGAAGTCGACCGCTGGGACGTCCGAATTGAGGAAGAGTGCCTGAAGATACTGGCGCTGCATCAGCCGGTGGCGAACAACCTGCGGCGTGTGACGGCCGTCTTGAAGATCGCCTGGGAGTTGGAACGGGTGGCGGACGTAGCAGTGAATATCGCCGAGCGGGCCGCCGGGCTGGCCGGCGGTCCGGAAATCCACGTTCCTGAAAAGCTCAACCACATGGCGCACCTGGCACTGGACATGTTGCGACTGTCGCTGGACGCCTTCGTCGCCCAGGACAGTCGGTTGGCGCGGGATGTCTGCCGCCAGGACGACATTGTCGACGCACTCAATCGCGACGTCATCGACGAACTGCTGTTGCTCATGAAGCGTTCGCCCGACATGGTGGAACCGGCGGTGCAGTTGTTCTCCGCCTCGCGGCACGTCGAGCGGATCGCCGATCACGCCACCAACATCGCCGAAGACGTCGTGTACCTCGTCGAAGGAGAAATCATCCGCCATCGCGCCGAGTTCTGGAAACGCTGATCCATGGGCAAGACCAAGATCCTGATCATTGAGGACGAACGAGCGCTGGTCGAAGTGTTGACCTACAACCTCAAGAAAGAGGGCTTCGAGGTGCTCTCCGCGACCGACGGCCAGGATGGCCTGCGCCGGGCGCAGACCAATCTTCCCGATCTGGTGCTGTTGGACCTCATGTTGCCGGTGATCGAGGGGCTGGAGGTGTGTCGCCAACTCCGTTCCAGCAGCCGAACCCGAGACATTCCCATCCTGATGCTCACCGCCCGCAGTGAGGAGGTTGATGAAATCGTCGGCTTTCAAATGGGGGCCGACGATTACGTCACCAAACCGTTCAAGATCAAGCCGTTGATCCAGCGGATCAAGGCGCTCTTGCGGCGGAAACAGCCGGTCGATGCGACGGGGGACATCGTCGCAGCGTGCGGGATCGAGATCAACCGCTCGCAACATCGCGCCACCGCCGACGGCCAGGAACTGCACCTGACTCCGACCGAGTTTCGCCTGCTATGGACTCTCCTCAGGCAGCCGGGACGGGCTTTCACCCGCCATGACCTGATGGAAGCCAGCATGGGGGACGACACGCTCGTCCTGGAACGGACGATCGACGTTCACATCAAGTCTCTGCGGCAAAAACTTGGTTCCCGCGCCGACCAGATCGAAACCGTTCGTGGCGTCGGGTATCGGTTCCGCGAAGCGGGGCTTGAGTCCAGCGCCTGATTGCCCCAACACGAACACCGTCGCCGATTAGCGGCGCCTGGCGGGGCGCCGCGCAGCGGGTTGCCTGTGCGAGATCGGCTGGATCGTTGGCGGTGCGGAGGTTTGTGACAATTCGGGAGTGCGCGGAGCTCCCGGCATGATCCGCGGGGTCAGGAGCAGAATCGTCTCCGACCGTTCCAGCACGGCAGCTTCTTCGCGAAAGAGCTTCCCCACCACGGGCCACTGTCCCAACCGCCCGTTCCGATACGATCGGTGCACCAGTTGCTCGGTGAAGTAGCCCGCCACGACCGCCGTTTCACCAGGGGACAGGAGAATCTGGCTGGAGACGACGGCGCCCCGACCGGCAGTGATCTCTCCATCGGTTTCAGTCGTTGCTCCAGGATGCGGACCAACGTCGAGTTGCACCTGGCCGTCGCGCGTGAGCGAGGGAATGATCCGCAGCAAACTCGAGGGCGCCGCGGCCTGCGGCCTTTCCGACGGAGCGCTGTACCCCTGCCCCAGGCGGAGGTCGATCGGTTGGCCGCTGCTCACCGTCGTCTGCGACGCTGCGATTCCACGGACCTGAGTCGAGGTCTGCAATTTCCCCAGGAACGCGCCGGGGTCACCGCGGAGGAGGCCGGATTTCAATCCAGCACCGGCGACCGAAGGAATCCATGCATCCGTTTCGGTTCCCGGCACCGGCTGCGCTCTGCCGATTGTGAACGACTGTCCGCTCGCGTTGTATTCCGACAGGTCAATTCCCAACGGGGCTCCTCCCGGAAGACGAACTGTGATGGCGGTCGTCTCCAGGTAAACCCGCGACGGCGGAACGTCGATGTCGCGAGCCAATTTGTCGAATTTGCGCAAGACGGTCGTGTTGTCGCGAATGACGATCGCGTCGGAGGTCCACGATCCCGCTCCCGCTTCTCCTTCGAAGGAGTCGGTGGCGTCCGGGGCGCTGATGCGACCAACGCCGGGGGTCAGCAGCGGGGTGGCGAGTGCCCGCAGCGTGCCGGCGGAAACAAATCGCGGGTGATAAATCTTGGTTTGCAGCTTCGGAAGTGGAGGAGCTAGGGACCGTCGCGCTGACGCGGGGGATCCAGGAACTTTCGATTCCAAGCGCGGGGCCATCGTCACCGGGGCGTTTCCGGTCGCTCCCGCTCCTTCATTTTTTCCCGACTCGGAGGGGGCTGTAGTGGCGGCAGGCTGCGGGGTTGCCGGGTCGCTGGGGGGGGGCGTTGGCAACGCAGTCGGCGAGGGACTCTGGATGTTCTCCACGGCTGCCGCCGCCGGTGCCGCCAGTTCCTGGATGCGGCGCGCCTCCTGCAAGCGGAGCAACAGCTCGGTCGCCTGTTGCATCGGATCGGTCGCTGGTTTCTGCGCCAATCCCATTTGGCTCAACCGGTCCAAGTAGCCCAGGATCTGGTCGAGTTGCGCTTCCATATGCGCGGTGGGAGTGGAACGGCTGCTAGTGACGACTTCCGGTTGGATCAGAGCGCGTGGCCGACGCCCCGAATTGAATCGGGGCAATCCGGAATTCGTTCCGGTACGGTCGAATGACGGAGACAATTCGAGGTCTTCGGGAGGCTCCATGACGACGGCGGCCCCTGGGGAGCGGGACGAATTGCCGCTGGCGGGTGCGCCGCCAGCTTCATCCGTTCCCCGTGGATCGTCGTCGGTTTCGAGTCGCGGATCAATCTTGGCGACTCCCTTCCCAGGGCGATCCCCCCCCTTCCGCGCTTCCTCGTCGTTCCAATGCGCCTGGAGCGAACCAGAACCGGCCGGGGGCTGCGCTTTGGCGCCGGAGTCCGTGCCGGAGAATAGCTCCACGCCGATGAACAGCATCATCGGGACGGTGATTCCCAGACACATCGCCCAAAAGGCGGTACGAAACGAGGCGTTCATCGTCCCAGGCAACGGAAGGGAGGAGGGCCCCCGGAAAGGAGGGCGGACGAGGTCTCTCTCTAGTATCGGCTCGTTGTTCCAGGAACTGCCGCTATTCCCGTCACAACTCGCAAACTTGTCGCAATTTTCCCAAGTTCTCGTCCGACGGGGTTTTCTCCCATCCAACTGGTCCGAATGTACGACCTTTGATGGGATTTCCTTCAGTCGCCAACGATTCGGAGTCGAATGGTCAAGGGACGAATCTGTTGTTTGCCGCTTTGGGACGGTCTTTGCCTGTTATGACGATCTCCAGTCACGAATTGAGACCGCCGCATTTCCCCCTCGCCGCGCTGGGGACCGGAGGGACTCCGCAACCGAGTGGCTCCACTCCCCACCTGACTGCGGACCAGACGTCGGCGACCGATCAAATCAGCGTCCTCTTGCAGCGCGGGGCGGAATGTCTGGGAGCGGCGTTCGCCGAAGGGACCGCGGCGGCGGGGCTCAACGAGTCGCGCTACCGCGTCCTGGCGGCGCTCAATCAGCGTTCAGCAGGCGAATGCTTTCAGGCGGAACTGGCCGACTCGCTCCTGCAGTCGGAATCGAATCTCAGCACACTGTTGGAGCGGATGAGTGGCGACGGCCTGATCAGTCGCACCCGTTCGACCACCGACCGTCGCCGCAGCCTGATTCGAATCACCGCCATCGGCCAGGACGCCCTGCACCGTGCCGAGCGCGCCCGGACCAGTACGGCGGCCAAACTGTTGAAACAATTCACCGCCGAGGAGGCCGGAAGGCTGGCGGCCGGATTATCGCGGCTGGTGGGAGACCTGGAACGGGGGCTCGACGCCAGTGTGCGTCGAGCCAGCGGCCTCGATCCGGCCTATTCGTCGCCGCACAAGGCCTCCGCAGCGGTTGCTGACTGACCATTCATTGGCTGACACGTCCAAATCGAGAAGTCTGGGAACCATGAGCTGGACCATCGCTCCACCAACACGATTGAAGCGCCCCTGGCCAGTCCGGGCCGCCTGCTTTTCCCTGGCAATTCTGGTCGCCCTGGGAGGGGGATGCTCGCGCAAATACTGGCGCGAACAGGCGGACGATCTGACCTACGACATCATCAAGAAAAAAGAGGTCGATCCGCGGTGGACATTGCCGCGCGTCGACGTCATGGCCGACCCCCGCAGCCGATTCTATGATCCGTTCGATCCCGACTTCACCCCGCTCCCGCCGGACGACCCGGCGGCGCATGACTACATGCACTGGGTGTACGGGATGAACGGATACAAAAAGTGGCATGAGTTCGGGGATCTTCCGGCCGCGGAAAACCCCGACTGGCTGGAACCGTTCGGCATGTCCTCCGAAGTGGTTGCCGCCAACTACAGCAAGCCGGGGAATCTGCCGGTCATCGACGAGCTGACGCTGGAAGAAGCGGTCGAACTCTCCTGGATTCATAGTCGCGACTTCCAGACGCAAGTCGAGAACGTGTACCTGGTGGCGCTGACGCTGACGTTCCAGCGGTTCCAGTTCGACTTGCAGTACGTCGGCCTGACGGGACGTCCCAGCAGCCAGGTCAATCTCGAAGACGTTCCGTCGTCCACCGATTCGATCAACTGGGGCAATCGGGTGGGGGTCAGCCAGTTGCTCCCGTCCGGAGCGCAGTTGGCGGCCGAATTGGCCAACAACACGCTGTGGCTGTTTTCGGGCGGGAACGCCAGCGACTCGACCGCCAGCACGATTTCGTACTCGATCGTCCAGCCGTTGCTGGCCAACGGCGGACGCCGGTTCGTTCTCGAAGGGCTGACGCAGGCCGAGCGGAACATGCTCTATGCGGTCCGCGACCTGGCCCGCTTCCGCATGGGCTTCTTTACCAGCACCGTGGCGGGGGGCAACAGCGCCGGCATCAGCGCGGGAGTCACGCAGGCCGCCCAGCCCGCTTTGGCCGCCACTCCCACGGCGGTCGCCCAGGGAGGATACCTGGGTCTGCTCCAGCAATTGCAAATCATTTCCAATCAGCGGTACATCATCCGGCAGTTCAAAGAACGGCTGGAACGGCTGCACGCCACCGCCAACCAGGCCCCCACCGAAATCAGTTGGGAACTGGAATCGATGCCGGAAATCGGACCGGTCGATCCAGACGACCCGAAAAAAGGGCCGCTCCTGCTGAAAATCCCGCCGGAATTCGAAAATCGGCTGCGATACAAGACCGAGACGAAGCGGCTCTATCTGAAAGGGCAGTTGACCGACCTGGAAGAGGAACAACTGCTGGAATTGAGCAACGATCCGGCCTACCGGATCGCCGTCTCCAGTTTGGCCGATCTGTCCGTAATGGACGTCGAGACGACCAACCAGCAGATCGCTCAGCTCCAGACGCAACTGGCGCAGAACTGCAATCAGTTGCGGACGTCGGTGGTCAACCTGCAGGATTCGATCGACCGTTACAAGCTGTTTCTGGGGCTGCCTCCCGATATGCCGATCACGATCGACGACGGGCTGCTGAAGCCCTTTGAACTGATCGACGCGCGCCTCATTCGCCTGCAAGACCGGCTGAACACCTTCGTCCCCGAACCTCCCATCATCAGCCCCTCGCACCCGGACATCGAGACCATCGAACGGGTCAACTCGCTCTTCAGTCAACTGTCGTCGCAGAACCTCAGCGCCGATGTGCTCCGCGGGTTGATTGAAGAAATGAACCGCCTGGAGCAGGACATCCGCCGTGACGCCATTGCCACACTGGAAGAGGACTTTCGACGGTATGAGGAGCGACGCCGCGAGCGGCCGCTGCATCCGCCCGATGACAACTGCCTGCAGATCTATCGGGATGACGAGGCCGACCAGCGGTTGAAAGAGACACTGTTGACCGACTTCTACGGCACCTCGGAGCGGCTGATGCGGATCAAGTCGGACTTGAAGTCGATCTCCACCGACCTGGAAAAGGAACCGAAGAACGCCGACAAATTGAAAAAGACACTGGAGGAGCTCAGCGACCTCCGCGAAGACTTCATGAAGACCACGCAAAGCCTGTCGGTGGTGCAGATCAACCTGCGGGTCGATCTGATCGAACTGAACCGCTTTGAACTCCCCCTGCAGGACGCCCTGCAGGTAGCGCTGGAAAACCGCATGGACCTGATGAACGCCCGAGCGTCCGTGATGGACGCGCGGCGCAATGTGGAAGTGGCCGCCAATCAACTGCAGGCACTGCTCAACATCGTCGCCGCCGGTGACGTCCGGACGCAATCGCTCGGCTTGGGCAATCTCAATCCGCTGGACTTTCGCGGAGGCTCCAGCAGCTTCCGGGCGGGGGTGCAATTCACCACTCCGGTGCAGCTCGTGCAGCAGCGCAATGTGTATCGCGCGGCGCTGATCAGTTACCAGCGCGCCCGCCGCAATTACATGCGGACCGAAGACCAGGTCAAGCTCGACGTCCGGGTCACCTGGCGTCAACTGAGCGTGCTCAAACAGAACCTGGAGACCGCCCGGGAGAACGTCCGGGCTGCCGCCGCCCAGTTGGACATCGCCATCGAACAGAGCACCGCCCCGGTGACGCCGGGGCTCGGAGCCGGGGGAGCGGCCGGCGCCGGAGGGACCGCGGCGGGGTTAAATACAATCAACGCCTTGCAAGCGGTTCTCAATGCACAAAACCAATTGATCCAGATTTGGGTCAGTTTTGAGACGAATCGCCTTGCGATGTACAACTTTATGGGTACGATGGAGATTGACGAGTACGGTTTCTGGGTCGATGACTTCTACCAGCGCCGGGCGGAAGCGGCCCGGGGTGGCAGAAATCCGAACGAAATCCTGCCTGACAGTCCCCCCTCCCTCCCTTCAGTCAGCCCGCCTCAGGAGTTGATCAATGAAACCCCGACCGATGACCCCGCCCCCCTCCCACAGCCCCAGGCCCACCGCAGCGGGGCGCGCCGCAACGAAAAGCTCCAGCTCGTCAAGGCCGAAAGCTGGCCGGACCGCCCGGAGCGTCCAGCCGCACCCGCGGCACGGGGGAGCCGGGAAACTGCTCCTGGGGCTGTTGATCCTGGTCGGACTGGGAGCGGGGGGGGTGGCGTACTCGAACTATCGCCGCCAGTCACAGAATCCCGAGCGGACGGATTTGATCACGGAGGCTGTGAAACGTGCGCCCCTGGAGCTGAGCATCACGGAAAGGGGAAGCCTGGAAAGCGCCGGAAACCTGGTGCTGACGTGCCTGGTCGAAGGGGAAGCCGGAACGGGAATTCTGAAAATCGTCGATGAGGGAACCCGCGTCGTCAAAGACCAGGTGCTCGTTGAACTCGATTCGTCCCGCCTGCGAAACGACTCCACGTCGCAACAAATTGTGGTCGAGCAGGCGGAAGCGGGGATGAAGAACGCCGAGAAGAACGTCGAAATCCAAAAGACGCAGAACGAAAGCGATATCTCGGCCGCCGAGCTGAAACTGGAACTGGCGATCCTCGACCTCGAGAAGTACGAGCAGGGGGATTACATCCAGGAACTCAACACGATTAAGGGAGAAATCCAGCTTGCCTCGGAGGACGTGACGCGCTACGACGAGAAATACACGTACACGCAGCGACTGATCAAGAAGGGGTACGCCACGCAGAGCGAACTGGAAGCCGACCGGATCGCCAAAGACAAGGCCAAGATCGCCCTGGCGGTCGCCAAAGAAAAAATGGAAGTGCTCGAAAAGTATTCTCGCAAACGGCAGATGGCGGAAAAGGAAGCCAACGCCAAGGAATACGAACGGGAACTGGCCCGCGTGAAACTCAAAGCGGCGGCGGCCCTCACTCAGCAGGAAGCCGACTACCGGGCCAAGTCCCTCACCTACCAGGTGGAAAAAGAAAAATACGACAAGCTTCAGCGGCAGATTCAGATGTGCATCATCAAGGCGCCGCGCGACGGGCTGGTCGTCTACGCCAACACCCGCACCGGATTCCGCGGGGGGAGCGAACCCTTGATCTATGAAGGGGCCAAGGTAAAAGAGCGGCAAGCGATCATCAACCTCCCCGACGTCACCAACATGCAGGTCAATGCCCGCATCCATGAATCGAAGATCGACATGGTCCGCGAGCAATTGCCCGCCACGATCCGCGTCGACGCCCTGCCGGGGGAAACGTTCCATGGCGTGGTGAACATGGTTTCTCTCGTTCCGATGTCCGGGA
>JBJXGA010000535.1:0-76325 GCA_046152955.1 Planctomycetales bacterium
CGGGGACGATACACCAAGTTCGGGGAGCCGGGCGGAAGAGCGCCTTCCGGTCCGGAACTGTCAATCATGGACTCTCCGGATGTCAGGTGGCGCCAGGGAAGGTGGGACGGAGCGGACGACGCAGGTCCAGCGTGAAGGGATAAGCGGCGTTCAATTCGGCGGGGGGGATTGGGCAGGGGCCGGGGGTGTGGCCGAAGGGTTGAAATCGCGCGGCGCGGCGTCCCTCGGCGGCAAACGCGTTGACCGGCAGTGTATCAGGATTCAGCCCGCCCGGATGCGCCACGTGCCAGGTACAGCCTCCGACCGCACGCTGATTCCAGGTATCGACCAGATCAAACACCAGGGGCGCATCGACGCCGATCGTCGGGTGCAGGCACGATGGGGGTTGCCACGCGCGAAACCGCACCCCCGCCACGAATTCCCCCTGCGTACCGGTGGGGGCCAGGGGGACCCGGCGGCCGTTGCAGGCGACGACGTACCTGCCATCCGTCAGACCGCGGACCTTGAGTTCCAGACGCTCGATCGACGAATCGACATAGCGGGCGGTCCCCCCGGCAGCCGCCTCTTCCCCCAGCACATGCCAAGGTTCGATCGCCTGCCGCAGCTCCAACGTGATCCCACGATAGGCGACGCTCCCGGCCCGCGGAAAGCGAAACTCCACGTGCGGTGCAAACCAGTCGGCCTCCAACGCAAACCCGGCCCCCCGCAGATCCTCCACCACCTCGCGCAGATCCTGCGCCACAAAATGCGGCAACAGGAAGCGGTCGTGCAGCGTGGTTCCCCAATGGACCAGCGGCTGCCGATACGGTTCGCGCCAGAACCAGGTGACCAGCGACCGCACCAGCAATTGCTGAACGAGGCTCATCCGTTCATGCGGGGGCATTTCAAACGCGCGCAGCTCCACCAGTCCCAGCCGTCCCGAGGCGCTGTCGGGGGAGTACAGCTTGTCGATGCAGAACTCCGCCCGGTGCGTGTTGCCGGTGACATCGACCAGCAGATGCCGAAAAACCCGGTCAACCAGCCAGGGAGGGGCCGCCGATCCCTGGGGAATTTCCGAGAGGGCGGTTTCCAGTTCGTAGACACTCTCGTGACGCGCCTCGTCGACTCGCGGCGCCTGGCTTGTCGGCCCGATGAATAACCCGGAAAACAGATACGACAGTGCCGGGCGATTGTTCCAATACGCCACCAGACTCCCCAAGAGGTCCGGACGCCGCAGGAAGGGACTCTCCGCCGGTCGCGGGCCTCCCAGCACAATATGATTTCCTCCGCCGGTGCCGATATGGCGACCATCGACCAGAAATTTCTCGGTACACAGTCGCGCCTGCCGCGCCTCTTCGTACAACGTTTCGGTCAGATGCTTGAGCTCTGTCCAATTGGCAGCCGGCTGCAAGTTGACTTCGATGACCCCCGGATCGGGAGTGACGCGAAAATGGTCGTAGCGATAGTCATAGGGAGGTGGATAGCCTTCGATCCGCACCGGAATATGCAGCCCCGCAGCCGTCTCTTCGACCTGACGAATCAGTTCGAAATACTGTTCGACGAGCGGGACCGGGGGCATGAAGACGTGCAGGACTCCCTGTCGTACTTCCACGCACAGCGCGGTCCGCACCGTGGGGCTTGTCTGGGACACCGGTTGGGGGCGTTCCAGAGTGGCGACCGCCGCACTTGCCGCGGTCATGTCCCTGTCGCCGGAGGAATTTGGTTGCTGGAGAATCGGCGTCCAACCCGGCGCCAGACCGGACGCTCCCCAAAAGGGATGCGGAGCAGGATGTGCTTCCATGCGACCGGCCTGCCAGGTTCCCAGGTTACGGCCATGCTCCCACTGCGGCAACGAATCCGGGCGAGGCGCCAGCGGGTCGCGTTCAACTTCTTCCTCCAGATCCGCATCGGGAAACCAGGGGAGCGCATCCAGAGGCAAGCGGTAACCCATGGGCGAATCGCCCGGGATCAAGTACAGCCGTTCTTGCCGCAGACTCCAGGGACCGCTCTGCCACGGGGAGTCCGGATTGTCCGAGGGACGCAGCGGCAGGCAATAACCCACGACCCGGCCCAATCCCCGCTCCAGAATCCGCGCCAGCCGTGCGCGCTCATCCGGATCGCGCCACTGCGCATCCTCCAGATCGATGTTGACCGGCAGCTTGCGTTCCTTCCAAAGGTAGTACCAGGCGTCTTCATATGCCCCCAGGACATGTGTCGGCCCGACACCCAGCCGGTGCGAGAGGGTGGCGATGAACTCTTCCGCGTCTGATTCGGTCAAACCATGATCAACGTCGTCGGCGGCGATCCAGGCGGGGTTCCGCCACACGGGGACGCCATCTTTTCGCCAGTAGCAAGAGAGCGCCCAGCGCGGCAATTCCTCGCCGGGATACCATTTTCCCTGTCCAAAATGGAGCAGTGGACCAGTGGCAAAACGGCGCGCCAGTCGCTGGAACAGGTCTCCCGCCAGCCGCCGCTTGTGATCTCCCAGCGCGGTGAAATTCCACTCGGGCAAATCGCGCTGGTCGATCGCGACAAACGTCGGCTCGCCACCCATCGTCAGCGGGGCGGGGCCGGTGGCGATCTTCTGGTCCACTTGCTGTCCCAGGGCGTCGATGGCGGCCCATTGCTCCGCAGAATAGGGGAGGGTGACGCGCGGGTCTTCGTAAATCCGCGTCACCTGCATTTGCACCTCAAACGTCGATTCGCACGGGTCGACCGATCCGGTGATGGCAGCGGCAGACTGCGGATCGGGGGTCGCGGCCAATGGCAAATGCCCTTCGCCGGCCAAGAGGCCCGATGTCGGATCAAGCCCCACCCAACCCGCCCCCGGCAGGAAGACCTCCGCCCAGGCGTGCAAATCGGTGAAGTCCGAGGCCGCTCCCGAAGGACCGTCGAGCGACGCCACATCCGCCTTGAGCTGGATCAGATATCCCGAGACGAATCGGGCCGCCAGCCCCCGGTGCCTGAGCAACTGCACCAGCAGCCAAGCCGAATCGCGGCACGAACCGCTGCGCAGAGTGAGCGTCTCTTCACACGTTTGCACCCCCGGTTCCAGGCGAATCACGTACCGCACGTGATCGCGAACATAGCGGTTCCATTCCACGAGCTGATCGACTGTCCGTCCGGCATGGAACGGGGCCGCCGCCAGGAAGCGGGCAAACGTTGGTTCGACAGGGAGTTTGGCCAAATACGGGGCC
This sequence comes from Planctomycetales bacterium, assembly GCA_046152955.1. Classification (GTDB taxonomy): domain Bacteria; phylum Planctomycetota; class Planctomycetia; order Planctomycetales; family Planctomycetaceae; genus SIAF01. The sequence continues at coordinate 3,177 of JBJXGA010000535.1, forward strand.
AATTGCACCGCCAGCGCCGGCTCATAATCAAACGGTAGCGACTCGGCCGCAGGTTCGAGAAAGAAGTCGAATGGGTTGATGACCGTCATTTCGGCGATGAGGTCGACGTCGACGACGAGTTCCCTCCCCGGCTTGGGGAACACCAGCCGCGCCAGATAATTGCCGAAGGGATCCTGCTGCCAGTTCAAAAACTGCGTGGCGGGCTGGACCTGCAGAGAATAACTCAACACGGGAGTGCGGCAATGCGGCGCGGGACGCAAGCGAATGCAGTGCGGGGAAAATCCCACGAGGCGATCATACTGGTAGCGCGTGCGATGGTGTAAAGCGACGTGAAGTGGCATGCGGGTCGTTGAGAAAAAAGTGCGCGGGATGGAAGGGGCGTTACGACTGGTGCTGACGGCTGAACGTGGAACTCAAGATGGGACGCAACGCGAAAAACTCCTCGAAGATCGCCTCTCCCACGCGATTGATCTGCGTTTGAAAGCGGTCGATGAACTCGTGCATGCCCCCCTGGAGAATCTCATCGATGTTGGTGTAGTCGAGTTCGCTGCGGAGTCGGCCCAGATGCTGTTCGGCGCGGTTCTGGTAGTTGCCGTGCCGGCCCCCGGTGATCGCCAACAGCGACTCCTCGGCCCGCATCAGGCAGAAACGAATCGACCGGGGAAACTCGGGATCGAGGATCAGGAATTCGGCGACGCATCGCGGCGTGATTCGCCCGTACGCTTTGCGGTACATCTCCAGAGCGCTGGCGGATTTCAGCAGGGCGGCCCACTGATTCGTGTCAAACTGCGTGCCGACGTCAGTCACCTGCGGCAGGAGGACATAATACTTGACATCGAGAATCCGCGACGACTTGTCGGCCCGTTCGAGCATTTGTCCCAGCCGGTGGAAGTGCCACGCTTCGCCGCGCGACAGCGAAGAAACGGTGGCCCCCGCCAGCGTATACGCGGCCAGTTTGATCTGCGAGAAAAAGTCGAAGGGAGACTCCAGCACCTGCGCGGGGGTGGCCGAGCGGACCATCAGAAAGAACTTATTGAGCTCTTCCCACATGGGGGAACTGATCATCTCGCGGACCGTCCGCGCGTTTTCGCGTGCCGCGGCCAGGCAGGACAGAATGGAATTCGGGTTGTCGCGCGCGAAGGTGAGAAACTCGATGACGCTTTCCTGATCGGCCAGGGGGAAGCGTTTGTAAAACGGAATCTGATCTCCCGTGGTGTAGATCAGCGGCGCCCAGTGACGATTCATCTCCGGCCCCAGGTCGAGCGCCAGGTTGAGATTGACGTCGATGAACCGCGCCACGTTCTCGGCCCGTTCGATATAGCGACTCATCCAGTAAATGGAATCGGCGACGCGACTGAGCATGATCGAAGAGGACTCAACTTTCGTTCGCGGCGAGGAAGTCGGCCAGGCGGGTGGTGCCGCTTTTGAGCACCCAGGTGTCTTTGCTCCCCCCGCCCTGCGACGAATTGACGACTAGCGAGCCTTTCACCAGGGCCACTCGGGTCAGCCCGCCCGGCAGAATGTAAATCTCTTCGCCATAAAGGATATAGGGACGCAGATCGACATGTCGGCCTTCAAGGTGATCTCCCACCAGCGTGGGGACGCGGGAAAGCGCCAGCGTGGGCTGGGCCACATAGTTTCGCGGGTTGGCCTGGATCAGCTCGCGGTAGTTCTCCAACTCTGCGGTCGTGGCCCGGGGGCCAACGAGAATCCCGTATCCGCCCGATTCATTCGCCGGTTTGATCACCAGTTGATCCAGATGCTGGAGCACGTGTTCGCGCTGGAGGTCGTCGCTGCACAGCCAGGTGGGGACGTTGGGAAGTGTGATCTCTTCGCTGAGATAATATTTGATCATCGCCGGAACGTAGGCGTAAACCGCCTTGTCGTCGGCGATGCCGGTTCCCGGTGCGTTGGCCAGCGCCACGCGGCCGGCGCGATAGACGTCCATCAGGCCCGGAACCCCCAGCGTTGAGTCGGCGCGGAAGGTCAGCGGATCCAGAAAGTCGTCATCGATCCGGCGATAGATCACATCGACGCGCTGCAGGCCCCGCGTCGTCCGCATATGGACGAATCCATTGGCCACGACGAGATCAGATCCCTGAACCAGCTCGACCCCCATTTGCCGAGCCAGGAAACAATGTTCGAAGTACGCCGAATTGAAAATGCCCGGAGTCAGCACCACGACCGTCGGTTCGTCGTCGGTCGCCGGAGCGATGTGCTGCAGCATCTTCAACAGTTGTTCCGGATAGACCTCGACCGGCAGAATCGACAGGCCGTCAAATACCTGGGGAAACGTCCGCTTCATCACTTCGCGGTTCTCCAAAACATAGGAGACCCCGGACGGGCACCGCAGGTTGTCTTCCAGTACGTACACCGTCCCATCCGTATCGCGGACCAAGTCGGTTCCGGTGATGTGACACCAAATGCCTTTGGGAGGATTGAGCCCCACGCACTGTTTGAGGAAATTGCGGCTGGTGTTGACCATCGCCTCGGGAAAGACGCCGTCCCGGACGATCCGCTGGTCATGGTACATGTCGTCGATGAACAGGTTCAGCGCACGAATTCGCTGCCGCAACCCGGCCTCGATCCCTTGCCACTCCTCATGTTCGATGATCCGCGGAATCAGGTCGAAGGGCCAGATCTTTTCCGTTCCCGCCTCGTGACCATAGACATTGAAGGTGATCCCCATATTGAGGAGCGCCTGGTCGGCGGAACGCTGCCTGTGGGCCAGTTCACCGGGCGACAGCGTTTTGAGGCGCCACGCGAGCAGTTCCGCGCGGGGGCGGGGACGCCCATCCGCAAAGAACATCTCGTCGTAAAAGCCGGCCGTTTCGTAGTCCGAAAAGGTGATGTCGGGTGCGAGCGACTGATTCATGAAGAAGCACAGTGGGACGTGTCGGAGACCGTGGCGGTCACCTCGCGATCGCCATGTTCGTTGGGGCGAAATCGAATGGAACAAGTGTGCCGCGCAGCTCGGCAAGAGTGCCGCGCGGAGAAGCACGGCCTGCGAGAGACATTGGACAGGCCGATCCCAGTTGACATCCAAAAATCGCAAGGTGCGCCTGGATGCCATCCACGGATCATTAGGATAGCAAACACCGTGCCGATTGAAAACCCGCATTACCGCGTGGGTGTGCCCGCGAAATCTCGCGGTAGCCACGGTCGCCAGAACGTGGGCTTGGCGGCGATCACCCACATTCTGGCGAATGTGGCTACGTCGGAAGGTCTGCCTGGGAATTTGGGCACTCCCTACCGCGTGGGCCGCACCACATCTGGCAGGGGAGGGGCCGCACGGGGCTGGGCGGCGGGGTAGTCTTCTCCGAGCAATGCTGCCAGTGTCGCCGCCACCTGGCTTTGCGTCACCTCCATCTCTTCTCGCACTCCCAGCGGCGGCGTGAATGGCCCCATCACGGCGATCCACATCCGATCGCTTCCGGGAGTGTCTTTGCCGTGGTTCTTCCACTGCACCCGATCATCCCCGCGGCCATGATCGGTGGTCAGGACCAGCGACGTTTTATCGGCATATTCCGGGAGCGACTGCAACAGGTTCCACAGCCGTTCGATGAACCGGTCTGTGCGGTGGGCCGAGTCGAGCACCAGGTCATACCGCCCCTCGTGCGCCCAGTCGTCGGTTTCGCCGAAGGAGACGTACAGGACGCGGGGCCGCGCGCTGCGAATGTATTCCTGCGCGCCCAAAAACGTCAGGCCATCGTCACGGACGTTGTGCCAGTAGCGTTGAGAGTCGTGCAGCGCGTCGTTCAATGCCGCCAGCCGAGTCGGGTCCGCCCCCGTGGAAAACGGCTGCCACCCGGCGTTGACGGGAATGCCGCTCCTTTCTGCATTGATGATCCAGGGAAACGTGTCCCAGGAACAGAAGGCGGCGACGCGTCCTGAATATCCGTCGCGGCGATGCAGCCATTCCAGAACGGTCTCGTTGGGATTGTTCCGTTTGTCGTTGGAGTCAATCCGTTCGTCGGCAAATCCCGTGAGCAACTCGCTATAGCCGGGATACGAAAAATTGCGTCCATTGGTCACCCGCGCCGCGCTCCGCCTTGACGGATCGCCAAACACCTGTCCGTCGCGGGCGATTGTCTTCCAGAAAAACGGAAGCAGCGCCAAGCGGCGTTCCTCCGGCGAGTCGCGCCAGAAGCGGTCTTTGACGACAGCGACGTCGCGAATCCCGCCGCTGTCTTTATTGAGCAGCGTCTCATCACACCCGCCAAACAGCTCCTGCCAGCGCAATCCGTCATAGGTCACCAGCAACACGTTGCGAGTTGCTGATCCGGGACTCTCATCCGCGGCACTCCTCGGCGGCGCCGCCAGCGGAAACCACAACACCGCGCCGATGGCGATCAGCAGTGACCATTGCCGGAATTGGTGCATGAGAGATAACTTCGGCTGGTCGCAGTCGCGCGGCAACGTTTCATCGCTCGACGCGGCGAACCGACTGGCAATCTCCTGATCAGAGTCTTTCTGCATCGCTCTCATCCTGCTGGTGTTTATTCTCTTGGTGGCTCAATAATCGTTTCGATCGCGGGAATACTCGCTCAACGTTCAGTCAGGGTTCAGTTCCTGCCGACCGATCGTCCAGGACTGCCAGATACTCCCGCACCACCCGCTCCAGACCAACGAACAGGGCGCGGCTCATGAGTGCGTGGCCGATCGAGACTTCGTCGAGATGGGGCACGGTGCGAAACCGCTGCAGGTTGTCCAAATCCAGATCGTGGCCGGCATTCACCCCCAGCCCCAGGGAGTGCGCCAATTCCGCCGCAGCGACGTACCGGGCGTGACATGCCTCCAGGGCTTCTCCTCCCTGCGCAAAGGCCCGCGCGTAGGGTTCGGTATAGAGTTCGACCCGTTGGGCATTCATTCGGGCGGCCCAATGAATCGGTTCCGGTTCGGGATCGACGAACAGACTGACGCGCACCCCCGCGTTGCAGAGTCGCTCCACCGTCCGCTGCATTTGGGTTTGCGATGTCTCGGGAGACCAACCAGCCTGGCTGGTGATTTCCCCCGGATGGACCGGCACCAGCGTGCATTGATGCGGACGAACCGCCACCACCAATTCCAGGAGGTCCGGGCGGGGATCTCCTTCGATATTGAATTCAACCGTCTCGCGGAGCGGCGCCAGTTCCGCGGCGATCTCCTGGACATCACGAGGAGTGATGTGCCGCTGATCGGCCCGTGGATGAACGGTGATCCCCGGCGCCCCCGCCTGCAGGCAGACACGGACCGCCTCGATGACCGAGGGAACGCTCCCGCCGCGAGAATTCCGCAACGTGGCGACCTTGTTGACATTGACGCTCAGTCGGATCATTTGAGTCGATAAAACAGGTCAAAGACAGATGAAGACTCGGCACGCGCACCCGAACTGCGAACTCGGCGCGATACCCAGTGTGGCTAGATCGCTTCCGCCAGTCCAGTCTTGTGGGGTGTTTCTCCGGGGTGACTGTGGGCATCTCAGCCCCTCGTGCAAGGCGTGGGCGTTGGTGCGCGTTGCCGCTGAGCTTGGCGAAAGGGGCGTAATCGACCGTCTGGAGTAAGACCTCGACGCGAACTTTCCCGTGGTTGATGACATGGCAGCACTCTCCACTGCGGGAAGCTCGTACAGTTCGCGGCATGTTCGCCACCACGAAGTCAATGAGTCGACAGTAAAGAATCGATCACATGCCGATTCTGCCCGCGATTGACCGTACAGTAAACAGGATGTCCATTACGTCACGGCAAAACCACGCACACGAGCTGCGTGTCGCTGCGGGCATAGACACAGTTGCCTGCGCAGTCGGGGTGGGCCCAGGTTGGATCGATGATGTTCGCGCGGCACTCTTCCTGCGGTCCGTCGGGACTCAAACGCACGAGGATCAAGTCGCCGTCGGAGTTGAGTGCCAGCGCGCGATCCTCGTCGTTCAACCAGACGAGCGTCGCATGCGGATTGCGCCCCCTGGGAGTCAGTTGATTCTGATCGCCCCACAACTTCTTGCCGGTCGCCAGTTCGAAACAGGTCAGGCCATGCCGCTTGTCGATCAGGTAGACATGGCCGTCGCGAGTGAGGGGTTGGGCCATCAGGGCGCGGAGGTTGCGGCGATCTTCCCAGGCGATGGCAGCCTCCTCCGTGGCGGCCACAGGGCGGATCGCTCTGGTCCCGTCGTAATAACTGATGACGATCACCATCCCCTCGTGAAACACCGGATCGGCGATGGACGTGCCGAAATTCACTTCAAACGGAATCGACCAGAGCAATCGTCCCGTCCTCGGGTCCAGGCCGCGGACGTGATTCGGGGTCCAGCCCACCATGTCGGTGGACCCGTGGCGATCGATCAGGATCGGCGTCGCATAACCGGCGCCGTCGGAGAGGCCGCGCCAGCGTTCCTCACCGGACTCCAGATCGAACGCCGCATAACAGCCGTCCGGTTCCAGCCCGGCATGCACGATCAGCAGATTCTGGAAGATCGCGGGCATCGTTGTACCAGTCCCCGCCGCGAATCACTCGATATCGTCCACTTTTCGGGCCGGGGGATCGTCGGTGGGTGAATCGTGATAGTAGCGGCGATCAAACCGGTCCGCGCACCATTGGAACAGGTTGCCGTGCATGTCATACAGGCCGAATGCGTTCGGCGCATACGACCCCACGATCTGCGTGCGGTTGAGAAACGGGCCTTTTTCGGCATCTCCCAAAGGATATGCCCTGTTGAAATTGGCCTGCGTGGAGGAGAGTGCATCGCCGAAAGAAAACGTCGTCTTCGTACCAGCCCGGCAGGCGTATTCCCACTCGGCTTCCGTCGGCAGACAATACACGCGGCCGGCTTTTTGTTCCGCCGCCAGGTCCGTCAGTTTCCGACAAAACTCGACCGCCTGATGCCAGGTGATTCCATCCACTGGCAACCGTGATTCGTCGATCGGCTCCGGAAGACTGGAAGAGATACACGCAGGACGAAGAACCGCAACACGAAACATCGACATGGAGTTTCGCGGCGTGAAGTTGCCCTGAACGATTCGACCCGACCGCACTGCCAAAGGACGATTGCCATGCGACGCTTCCACAAGTTTTTCCCTGCGTATTTCGTACCCTGGATTGTGGCGCTGGGACTGTTCCCTGTCGCCTGGATGGGTTCCGGCGGACAGCACGACTGTCTCCCGGCCGAGCCGATTCCGGTCGAACAGGCGGGGGACCATTTCGTGAATTTCGTCTTGAACGAAATCGAATTGGCCCGCGAGAAGCTACCGGCGATGGCGGCGGCCGCGGACCTGGCCGTGGAACGGATTGTGAATCGGGATGGACAATTCCTGTCCGCCGGAGATCAGAGTTTTTCGCTCGAACCGGTCTGGCGCGCGGGAGGGATCGCCTTTGCCCGGCAGTATCTGCCGGAGAAGCAGACCGCCGTCAAGGCGGTGGAGGCGGCCGGCGATGAGATCCCCTACTATCGCACCAGGGAGTTTGTTGAACATTTCACCGTCCAGCAGGCCGGGAAAAACGACGTCGTGCTGGTGGGCTTCGAGAATGAGAAGCAGGAACAACAGCGGCTGATTCCGCTGGTCGAGCAACTCCTCAAAGAGGGCGCCCTCGTGGTCTTTTTCGGATCCGACGCAGGGTCCAAAAAACGGCCCAGTGGATCGCTGAAGCACGACGAACCCGGCAGACGGCGTTCGCCCGGTTGATTCACGGCCTGGCGCCGGAGGGGCTGCCCGGCGATCCGGGTTTCTTCACCGTCTTCAGCGAAGGGAACGCCTACTACCCTCAGATGGACAAAGCGTGCCAGAAGGGGGACGTGGCGTTCTTCTACGATCTTCACGATCGGTCTGTTTGGATTCGCAATCTGGCTGTGGACGTTTGTCTTCGACTGGATGTTTCCCTGGACAGGGGGAGACACAGCCCTCCGCCTGAGATTGCCCAATACGCGGACGCGGTTACTCGTCTGGCGCGGCCACAGCCAGGCGAACTTCGACGCCAATCTGGAACTGTTGGAAACCACGACCTGACTGGCCGTAAAGCGGCTGGGGAGTTGACGAGCGTCGCCCTCCCGAAAAGTGCGTGTGACTGCTCGTGCCGAATGATCAATCGCCACTTGTGGGGCCTGGCGCTGGTTTCTTCGCCGCTTGCCAATCGGTGAAGCCCTGGATGACGTAATAGAACACCGGCGTCAGGAAGATGCCAAAGGCGGTGACCCCGAGCATGCCGGCGAACACTGCGGTTCCCAAGGTGCGGCGCATTTCCGCACCGGCACCATGCGCGACCATCAGAGGGACGACCCCCAAAACAAAGGCGAACGAGGTCATGATGATTGGGCGGAGGCGGCTGCGGCAAGCAGCCATCGTCGCGTCGAAACGTGATAATCCCGATTCGCGGCTGGCCTTGGCGAAGGCCACGATGAGGATGGCATTTTTACACGCCAGCCCCACAAGCACAATAAAACCCACTTGCACGAAAATATTGATGTCTGAGTGAATCAGGGCCACGCCCACAAGTGCGCTGAGAATGCACATCGGCACAACCAGGATCACCGCCAGCGGGAGCGAGTAGTTCTCGTATTGGGCGGCGAGCACAAGGAATACCAGGATCACCGCACCGGCAAAGGCGAAGTATGCCGCGCTTCCCTCTTGAAGCTGCAGAAACGTCAATTCGGTCCACTCATAGGTCATGTTCTGTGCGAGTTCGTGTTCGGCCAGGCCACCCACACCAGCGATCACAGTGCCGGTGCTGACTCCCGGAAGAGCGGCGCCATTGAGGGCCGCAGCGGTTCGCATATTGTACCGTGTGATCATCAGCGGACCTCCGACGTCTTCAATCGTGGCCAGGGTGCCTAGAGGAACCATCTCCCCCTGAGTGTTCCTGACTTTGAGCAGCTTGATCAGGTCTGCGTCAATTCGGTAGGGGGCATCGGCTTGCAGGTTGACCTGCCACGTGCGCCCGAACCGATTAAAATCGTTAACGTAGTAGCCTCCCAGGTAGACCTGGAGCGTGTTGAACACGTCTCCCAGGGGAACCTGCATGCTCTTGCATTTGGTCCGGTCGATGTCGATGTAGAGCTGCGGGGTGTTTGCCCGGAAACTGCTGAACAGTCCGGCGATCCCGGGCAGGCTCCGCCCTTTGTCCGACATGTTCTCGGCCTGTCCCTGGAGCATATCGAGCGGCAGGTCTCCGTTGTCTTTGACCATCAGCTTGAAGCCCCCGGCATTGCCCAGACCGTCGACCGCTGGGGCACCGAACACGGCCACCTGCGCCTCAACGATCTCCGTGTAGAATTGACGTTGCAGTTTTCGGGCGATTTGTTCACCGTACAGTTCCGGATCGTGCCGATGCTCAAATTCATCAAGGATCAGGAACAGCGACCCCAGGTTCGAGCCAATGGCGTTGAGCACGAACGAGTTGCCTGGAATTCCGATGGTGTGGCTGACTCCCTTGGTCTGCAGGGCGATTTGCTCGATCCTGGCAACGGCAGCCACGGTCCTTTCAAGAGAGGCGGAATCGGGCAACTGCACGTCTACGACCAGGTAACCCTTATCCTGCGCGGGAATAAACCCGGTGGGAATGCGCGTGAAGCCCAGGTAGGTGAGTCCAATCAGACCACCATAAATCAGCAACACGATGGCCGACATGCGGAGCAATCCCCCGACGCCCCGCCCGTAGAATCTTGTCACCCAGTCGAAGCCCCGGTTGAACCACTGGAAAAAACGCGACAGGATGCGATTTGCAGCACGAGAGATCCACCAACCCAGGGCCATGCCGGGCAGCCACAAACCGCCCCAAGCCAGCCAGCGGATCCAAGGTGCATCTCCATCCTGAGCTCCACCCACCAGGTCGGGAAACGCGAACCGCTGCAGCAGTGTCGCCCCCAGCCAACCTGCCAATAGCGCATAGCCCCACCAGGGAAGCGCCTCGCGGTGGTGTCCCTGCCCCTCACCCCCGTGCTGGTAATTGCGAAAGATCATCACAGCGCGGGAGGGGGTCATGGTCATGGCATTGACGGCCGAAATGATCATTGAGGCGGCGATCGTCAGTGCAAATTGCCGATAAAACTGCCCGCTGATCCCTCCCAACAGGGCGGTGGGCAGGAACACGGAGCACAAGACCAGCGTGATAGCGATGATCGCACCGGTGATCTCACCCATGGCCCGGATCGTCGCCGTGCGGGCATCCAGTCCCTCGGCCAGCTTCTGCTCCACGGCTTCCAGCACCACGATGGCGTCATCCACTACAATTCCGATTGCCAGCACCAGACCGAACAACGTCAGGTTGTTCAGCGTGAATCCCATCAGGTACATCACAGCGAAGGTGCCGATCAACGACACGGGGACGTCGATCATCGGGAGAATCATGGCCCGCCAGTCCTGCAGGAACAGCAGGACAACGATCGCCACCAGGATCACTGCGTCGCGGAGAGTGTGGAACACTTCCGCGACCGATTCTTTAATGAAGGGGGTGGTGTCATAGACGATGTCATAGCGGACCCCTTCAGGGAACGTGCGGGAAAGTTCCCGCATCCGCTTTCGGATGCGGTCGGCGGTCTCCAGGGCGTTAGAGCCGGGGAGTTGAAAGAGCGATAAACCGACCGACGGACTGCCGTCAAGAGTGCATCGCGTGTCCTGGTTCTTGGCCCCCAGTTCTGTGGAAGACAAGTCGCGGAGTCGGACCAATTCTCCCGATTCACCAGTCTTGACGATGATCTGCTCGAACTGTTCGGGTTCGGTGAGCCGCCCGAGAGTACTCAGGGTGTACTGGAAGTCCTGTCCTTCGGGGACCGGCTGCTGGCCGATCTGGCCGGCAGCAACCTGAACGTTCTGCTCCTGAAGCGCCTGAACCACGTCGCCAGCGGTCAGTCCATGGGAGGCGAGCCGGTCTGGATTCAGCCAGACGCGCATACTGTAGTCCTGCTGCCCCAGGAAGCCGACGTCCCCCACTCCTGTGAGGCGCGCCAATTCGTCCTTGACCTGAATCGTTGCGAAGTTGCTGAGGTACAATTGGTCGTACCTGGGCTGGCTGGTCGCAGGATCGACTTCGGACGTGAAATTGACCACCAGCAGGATGCTGGGTGATTTCTTCTTAGTCGAGACTCCGATCGCCTTGACCGCGTCGGGGAGTGACGGAAGCGCCAGGTTCACGCGATTCTGGACAAGCACCTGGGCCATATCGAGGTTGGTGCCCAATTCGAACGTGACGGTCAGCACATAACCACCGTCGTTCGTGGACTGCGACGACATGTAGAGCATCCGTTCGACGCCGTTGACTTGCTGCTCGATCGGAGCTGCGACCGTATCACGAACTACGATTGCGCTGGCGCCGGGATAATTGCAGGAGACTTGAACCGTCGGCGGGGTGATCTCGGGATATTGGGCAACAGGCAATACGCCCAACGCTGCCAATCCCGCCAACATGATCACCACGGAGATGACGACCCCCAAGACAGGGCGATCGATGAAGAACCGAGCCATGAATTCGCTTTCCGGGGCTAGGGTGCGTCTGCAGTGGCGGAGTCGTCCGGTGCCGGAATCTCAGGGGAAGCCTCTCCTCCAGGACGGCTTCGCATGTCTCCCGGCTTGGCCTCAACCACAACACCGGGACGAACCCGCTGCAGGCCGTCGATGATCACCAGATCCCTGGTTGTCAGGCCCGAAGTCACGACCCTCAGGCCGTCGTGAAGCTTTCCGATCTGGATCGGCCGCCGCGAGACTTCCTTCTGCTCATCGACCACATAGACAAACTTCTGACCCTGGTCCGTACCTATGGCACGAGGGCTGATCAGCAACGACTCCCGTGGGCGGCCGATCGGTACCCGCACCTGTGCAAACAAACCCACATCCAGCACGCGCTCCCCTCTTTCTGGTAGAGGATTATCGAATTTTCCGCGCACTCGGATCGTCCCGGTTCGAGGATCAACTCGGTTCTCAATGAAGTCAATCATTCCGACGTGAGGATAGTCGTTGTCGATGGTCAGGCCCATCTCCACGGGAATCCCGCCATTTCGCTTGCTCTCGAGTTGCCCATCGCGCACTTGCCGTCGCAGCGACAGAAGCGTCGGTTCATCGACGTTGAAATACACATACATCGGATCGACGCTGACGATGGTCGTGAGGAGGGTCAGGTTGGCTTTGATCAGATTTCCCTGCGTGATTTCAGAACGACTGATTTTTCCCGCGATCGGCGCGGCAATCCGCGAGAAATCGACGTCCAATTGGGATCGTTCTTGTTTCGATTCGGCGGATTGAACGGCGGCGTCGGCCTCCTTCTTTGCAGCGTCCGCCCGGTCGTATTCCTCGGCGCTCACCGCCCCTTTTTGCTTCAGCGATTCGACCCGGCTAAAATCTGTATTGGCCTTCGCCTGGTGCGCTACCGCGCTGGCCACTTCAGCCCGCGCCGAATCGAGTGCGGCCTGGTATTCCCGATCATCGATCGCGTAAAGCGGCGTTCCCTGTTCCACCTCGGCGCCGTCCACGAACAGAACTTTGTTCAGAAACCCAGTGACTCGGGCTCGAATCTCAACCGATTCCGCCGCGTCGGTGCGGCCCGTGTATTCGACATAATCTACCACTTCCTGCGTCACCGGCCGACTGACGATTACAATGGCCCGCGGGAGTTGCTGCGGTTCAAACGCCCCTTGTGAATGGCTGCAACCTGCCAAAAGTCCGGAGAGGCACAGGGCCAAGAGAAAGAATGGGTGGAGTTTAGCAACATGCATGGCGGACTCGCTCGATTGTCTCGCAAATAACTCGGAGTTCATGGTGTTTGAAAACAGATCGAAACCGCAGATTCGCCCCTCACCCCACACTCTGGCAACGGTCAACTTGCCAAGTCTCTGGTCAGTGTGTGCCAGTTCCGCCCGGAATTGAAATGTGACCTCGCAATGCTCGGAATGAATTACCAAAACTCCACTCGCGATGCGGGGCTGCCAGCGATCTTAACAATGGCAGGCACACTCCGCAAAGCGATTGCAGGAATCCGTGAATTCGGTCCCGTCACTCCTAAAATTGTCCGACTTGATGCAATCAGAATCCCGGGATCTTTTTGAGAGACGCTGAACGCCGGAGCAATGCGCCTTTGTATCAGGTCGAATCCGGCCACCTCCAGAAATCCGTTCACCCGGACGAGGCGGTGGTTCAATAGTGGCATTGGGGGGGCGGATCATGGGCAAGTCCCCCGTCTTTCAGGATCAACACCTTCGCCACGTCGGGATTCAGTTTCCTGGTTGTCGAGCGCGACTGCCGCCGCGCAGGCCAAGGGCGCCTTTAGCGGTCGATCTCTCCCATCACCACGTCGAGCGAACCGACGATCGACGGGATGTCGGCGATCAGACATCCCGCGCACAATTTGGCGGTGACCGACAAGTTGCAAAACGACGAACTCTTGGCCCGGGCTCGGAGCGGGTTGCTGCTGTCGTTTCCGACGATGTAAAAGCCCATCTGCCCCTTGGGGCATTCGGTCTCCAGGTAGGCCTCCGCGCGGGGGAGCTTGGTGGCCATCTTGAACGGGACGCGGTACGTTCCCGCCGCCTGGTCGTAGCGCTCCATGGCTTGCCGCACCAGACCGATGGACTGCACCACCTCGCGCATCCGGACAAAAAACCGGCACCAGTTGTCTCCCAGGACCGCTTCGGGAGGGGCCACGTCGAAGGGGGCGACCGGAATCTCAAAGCGGTAACCGTCGTACATTCGGGTGTAAATCGGCTCGCCGTCCCGGCGCAGGTCATGGTCCACGCCGCTGCCGCGCAGCACCGGCCCCGAGCAGCCGTGATCGATCGCCATCTCGCGCGTCAACACCCCCAGGCCGGCGGTCCGTTTGACGAAGATCTGGTTCGTCGTCAAAAGCGTGTGGTATTCCGGAATCCGCTTTTCGAGCCAGTCGAGGAACGCCTTGCAGGCCTCCATCCACGACATCGTCTGGGTCATGGGCCGCCCGGTGAGCGACGCCAACCCCGGCGGGATCGTGATCTGCGTCGGCAGATCATGCGTCGCCCCGCCGATCGTGATGTAGCTGTACGTGAGCCGCGCGCCGCACACTTCTTCGAACAGATCGAGGATGATCTCCCGCTCGCGAAAGGCGTACAGAAACGGGCTGAAGGTTCCCAGATCGAGGCCATACGCCCCCATTCCGACCAGGTGGCTGGCGATCCGCCCCAACTCAGCGATCATCACCCGCAGCACCATTGCCTTTTCGGGAACTTCCATCCCGATCAGCTTCTCGACCGCCAGCGCCCAGCCGAGGTTCATGTTCATCCCGGCCAGATAGTCCATCCGGTCGGTGTACGGAATCCATTGCTGCGGTGCCAGATTCTCGCCGATCTTTTCGGCGCAGCGATGGAGGTAGCCGATGTGCGGCGTGACTTCGTGGATCACTTCGCCGTCGGTCCGGAGCAATAGCCGCAGCACGCCATGCGTGCTGGGGTGTTGCGGCCCCATGTTGACCAGCATTTCGTCGGTGCGCACGTCGAACTCGACGACGCGCGGATCTTCCAGGGTGATGCTCATGGCGAATTCAACTCACTTCCCGCGAATGCCGTGGTATTCCAGCGGAAACTCGTAATCTTTGCGGAGCGGGTGCCCCTCCCAGTCCTCCGCGCACAGGATGCGCCGCTGGTCGGGATGCCCCAGAAAATTGATCCCCACCAAATCGAACGCTTCCCGCTCATGCCAGTCGGCAATGGCCCAGACTTCCGAGACGGTAGGAAGTTCGGGCAACACTCCCGCAACACCCCCCTTCCAGCGCGGCAGCTTGACCTTCACCACCAGCTTGTGCTTGTGGGCGAAACTGTACAGGTGATAAACCACTTCCAGATGCGGTTCGTGGCCATACTTGGCCACTTTTTTGGGATCGGGCTCGCAATAGTCGACCCCGGTCAGATTGGTCAACAGATCGAAGGCGAGCTGCGGATCGTGCTTCAAATGGCTGGCCACGTCGGCGATGGCGGCCGGTGCGACTTCGATCCAGGGATCCAGCACATCGAAGTTGCTGCCGGTGATCTGGTCGCCAAACCGGGCGACAAGCTGAGCGTGAATCTCTTGGGGAGTCATACGAAACAGAGATGGGCAAGGAGGTGGCAAATCCGAGAATCAGGCGACCGTTTCCAGGGGGCGGTCGGCAGTGGACGCCGGGCGGGCGACCTGACGCTGCTTGCTCGAAGTGGTCATGGCCCGAACCCAATCCAGATCCCCCCGCTTCCAGACGTAGGCGAAGGCCACGAGCAGCACACCAAAGAAGAACAGGATGTCTACCAGTCCGGTGAGGGCCAGGCTATGGGCCGTTGCGACCTCGATCCCTTTCGAGAGCGATCCTGGAGTCTGATTGAGCAAGCGTTCGCTGAGCTGCAGGCGGGCGGGATCGGTCAGCCGGGAATCGAGCAGTTGCGTGCTGCCGCCAAACACGGCCGCCCAGGGGAAAAAGAAGGCCACTTCGACGTCGAAAATGATGAACAGCAGCGCCACCACGTAAAACCGGAGGTCAAACTGCACGTAGCTCGAACCGATCGTCGGTTCGCCGCACTCGTAAGCCGCCAGCTTTTGCTGCGTGGGGGCGGTGGGACGGACAAACAGCCCCGCCACCAGCGGGAGGAGCAGGAACACCACTCCCAGAACTACGAACAGTTGCAGATGCCCCACCAGATCAATCATCGTGTGCCTCTTGTCGCTGGCGCCTGGCGCCGTATGCCGTCAACTCATGCTGGCCCCAATCGGGCTCCGCTTCACCCAGTCCGGATCAATCGTGTCCTGCCCCCAGCGCGTCGTCGGAGCCACCGGCCGGCAAATCGGCCAGCAGCGACTGGCGACCGGAAAATCCGGCGTCCAGTTCGTGCCAGTGCGCTACGTCCGCCTCCCCAAGCTGCCAGCAGAGGTACACTTCGCGGCCATCCATCAATGAGCGAAAGTCAACCAGTCCACGACTGAAGTCCTTGACCTCGACCCCCAGCCGATCGAGCTCGTCCACATAGCCCTGCAGAGTCTCGATGTCTTTTTCCAAGTCCTGCTCGACTTGCGCCAACTCTTCTCCGTAGACGTCGCGGGCCTGGCGGCCGCGCTTACCGCGCGATCGCTGTACCTGGTCCAGACGTTCCTTCCGTTCGCTGATGTCGCGATACTGGCGGACGATGTCCGAGGCGATCGCCCGCACCAGCGGGAGGGCGTGGTTCGCTTCGTCGATCGTGTAGTATTTTTTCTTTGGACTGGATGAACTCATGGCGATGCCACCTTGTTCCCTGGCGGTTGAATCAGGAGGATGGAGGCGAATGCTCGAACGGACTCGGTTCTCCCTTGATCCAGACCGGTTCGTACAGCACCTTGGATTGGGAAACCGCCGTGGGATTTAGCGTCGTCTGTCCCCAGGCCATTTCCAGAGGCAACTTGGCGTAGTCAACGATGCAGCCATCGCGACTGTAGCAGCTCAGGTCGAAATTGGACCCCATGAAGATGCAGTCCACGGGGCAGGGCTCAACGCACAGCGCGCAAAACATGCACTTGGTGTAGTCGATCGTGAACCCATTGATCCGAAAGCCCTTCCCGACGGTTGCCTTTTCCTTGTCGATGTAGATGCAATCGACCGGGCAGGCTGCAGCGCACTTGTCGCACCCGATGCAGGTCGTCAAGTCGTACCGGTGAAACCCGCGGTAGCGCGCCTTGACAGGCACCGGAACCTCGGGATACTCATAGATCTGGGTGAACGCTTTGCGTTGATAGGTCTTGCCGGCGGTGATCATCGTCACCCACAGCCCCTCGAGGACGGTTTTCACCGCCACGAATACGTTTCGGAACCACTCGCGCATGGCACTCTCGCCCTATCGGCTGAATCAGAATGGAATTCTGATCCGAATTATAGGGAACTGGGGACGTGTCGCAAGGGAACGCGCGACTCGCCCCCCGTCGATTTCCCGGAGATGGGAAACTGCGAGATTGTCTGGGGTTTTACCGCGGAAAATGCCCTTCGAACTTCGCCGCCGAATCCCCGCCACTGGGAATCCGCCGTCCCCGTTCGCTCCCTAACCCGTTCCAACTCCCTTCCACGTCACCATCCCGCAGCCTCAATGTCCCGTCGCCAGAAATCGCCGAACGCCACCCCCCGCGAGCCTGTTCGGGAAAAGGACCAGCGGGGTCACCGATACCGCTGGGGGGGCTGGCTCCTGCTCGGATGCATGACGTTTGGGGTGACATATGGAGTGACTTGGCTGGGACGCCGACCGCCGTCCCCCACTCCCAGGCCGGGAATGGTTTGGATCCCCGGCGGGGAGTTTGTCATGGGATCGGAAGACGCCAAGGCGCCGCGCAATGAACATCCGGCCCATCGGGTGCGGTTGGATGACTTCTGGATGGATGACCACGAGGTAACGAATGCCGAGTTTCGCCAGTTCGTCGAGGAGACCGGGTATGTGACGACCGCCGAACAGACGCCGGATTGGGAACAGATGAAAAAGTCGGTCCCGCCCGGAACACCCAAACCGCCCGACGAAGTCTTGGTTCCCGGAGCGCTGGTCTTCACGCCGACTGAGGATCCGGTTGCGACCGACGACGCTTCGCAATGGTGGCGTTGGACTCCGGGGGCCTGTTGGCGGCATCCGGAAGGGCCTCAAAGTGATCTGGAGGGGCGCGACAACCATCCCGTTGTCCAGGTTTCCTGGGATGACGCCGTCGCTTACGCGCGATGGGCCGGAAAGCGACTTCCGACAGAGGCCGAATGGGAATACGCCGCGCGCGGCGGCCTGACAGGGAAAAAGTTCACCTGGGGCGATGCGGCCCCCACCGACCAGAGTCGGCTGGCGAACATCTGGCAAGGGAACTTTCCCGACGACAATACACAGGTCGACGGCTGGGACCGGACCGCCCCGGTCAAGAGTTTCCCACCGAACGGATACCAGCTTTATGACATGGGGGGGAACGTGTGGGAATGGTGTGCCGACTGGTATCGCGCGGATGAATACGACCAGCACGATCCCGACCGGATCTTGGTGAATCCGCAGGGGCCCAGCGCCAGTTGGGATCCCCGAGAGCCTTATGCGCCCAAGCGCGTCACGCGAGGTGGCTCATTTCTATGCCACGTCTCCTACTGCGAAAGCTACCGCCCGGCCGCCCGCCGCGGCACCGACCGCGACACCGGCCTGTCACACGTCGGATTCCGCTGCGTAATTAGCGGCCAATCCCCGTAGCGCTGAAGTTCGCGCTATTTCCCGGCCAGTGGCTTGGGCTGCGCCTGTTCCCACTCCGCTTCGGAGACCGGCTTTCGTTCCTGCTGCAACAGAAAGACCCCCTTTTTGTTTCCGACCACGACGTCCGGAGCGCCGTCGCCGTTGATGTCTCCGGCCACCACCTGCGTGCCGACCCCGGTGTCGTCATCGATCAAATACGGGACGAAATCGACTGTCTTGTCCTTGTTACGCACTAGCCGGAACCAATACAGAACCGCCGCCTGGTTGCGATCGGGATCCCCCTCGCGGCCATGTGACCAGAATCGCTTGCCGGTCACGATGTCCTTCACTCCATCGCCGTCCATGTCCACCAGATCGATGGCGTGCAGTTCCGAAAACTTGACGCCATAGCGATTCTCCTGCGGCGTCTGGTTCATGATCAGATGCTGCTGGAAGCGGATCTGTTCTCCATCCTTGATCTGCTCAAACCAGGCCAAACCAAACGCATGGGCCGCCAGGCTGGTGATCACATCGGCCAAGCCATCTCCGTTGACGTCGTAGGCATACATCTGCGCCCCGCCTGAGCCAAATGCTTCCTGGTGCCGAACCCAGTCGGGGTCTCCCTCCAGCGACTTGGGTTGTTCCCACCATCCCCCCGCTTCGAGGATGTCCAGTTTGCCGTCGCCATTGACGTCACCGACCCCCAGCCCGTGCGTGAACTGCTTCCATCCGCCGGCGGGACTGATCTTGTGGAACGTCCAGGGCGCGGAGGGATTCTTCCAATCGGGAGTGACGTATCCGAATCGCTCCTGCGAGTTGCAGACGATTTCCGGTTTGCCGTCCCCCGTCAAGTCCAGCCAGGCGGGAGACTCATTGTCCACCGTGTCATAGACCTTGTGGCGGCGCCAATGTCCGGACTTCCCTTGGGGATTCTCGAACCAGGACGCGTCCTGTCCGGGAAATCCGATGATCAGGATGTCGTTCCATTTATCCCCGTTGAAGTCATAGACCCAGGCAAAGAAATTGTTCGAATATCGATTGGTCCGTCCCAGCGTCCCTTCGAACCCCGGCACCTTCACTGAGGTCTGCGGGCCGAGTTTCAAGTCGAACGTCGTCGTCGCCGGATAGTATTCGTGCCGGGTCTGGAACTCTGGTCCTTCCCACCAATACGGCCCGGCAACGACATCCATTTTCCCATCTCGATTGAGATCGCCGAAGTTTGCTCCTTCACTCCAAAACTGGTCGTGAAGCTGCGTTTTCTTGAAGGCGTGCAGCACCCGATCCGCGGCGTGCAGGTCGCCCTGCCCCTCCAGCATCGACGCGGCGAGCAACAGTCCCAGACCGACTCGAATGGCACTCATGAGAACCTTTCCGAAGTTTGCACGATTCATTCGGCCACGACCGGCGATCGTAGCCGAATTGGCTCAGGCCCACGATTCGCGTATATCCGCGACGGGGCTGGGCTCGCGGACCGGACTTTGCGGATGCGGGGATGGACAGGGAATGCCGATTGATTCAATGAGTGCTGGTCCCACTCTGATACTCGATTTCACCCCGTCGTGGAGTTGTGGCGTCGGTGGAACCTATTCGCCAAACGCCGCATCGAAGGCGCGCTGCGAAGGTTCGAAATCGACATTCTTCACGAACTGACATGCCTCGCGCGCCCCGGCTTCGCGGTCCATCCCGCTGTCTTCCCATTCGATCGAAAGCGGCCCCGCATATCGGGCATGGTTCAAAGCCCGGATGATCTCTTCGAACCGCACTCCCCCGCGACCGACGCTGCGGAAATCCCACCCGCGACGCTGGTCGCCGAACGACAAGTGGCTCGACAGAATACCGCTGCGGCCGTTGAGGGTGACGCTCGCGTCCTTCATATGCACGTGGTAGATGCGCGTGGGAAAATAGCGGATGAACTCCGCCGGATCGACTCCCTGCCAGATCAGATGGCTGGGGTCAAAGTTGAAGCCGAATTCCTCGCGTCCATCGAGGGCGTCGATCGCCCGCTGCGCCGAGTACAGGTCGAACGCAATTTCAGTGGGGTGGACCTCCAGAGCGAACTTGACGCCGCATTCCTGAAACACGTCCAGAATCGGGTTCCACCGTTCTGCCAGCAGGGCAAATCCCGCGTCGTACATCGCCTTGGGGGTCGGTGGAAAGTCGTAAATCAAATGCCAGATGCTGGAGCCGGTGAAGCCGTTGACGACGCTCACCCCCAATTTTCGGGCGGCGCGCGCTGTGTTTTTCATTTCCTCGATCGCCCGCTGGTTGACCCCCTCGGGCTTACCGTCACCCCAGACGTAATCGGGGAGGATCGACTTGTGGCGCGCGTCGACATTGTCCAGCACCGCCTGCCCTACGAGGTGATTCGAGATCGCGAACAGTTGCAAATCATATTTTTCGAGCAACTCCCGCTTGCGGGAACAATAGGTGTCGTCGGAGAGCGCCTTGTCAACTTCGAAATGGTCCCCCCAGCATGCCAACTCCAGGCCATCGAAGCCCCATTCGCTGGCTTTCTTGCACAGCTCTTCCAGTTTCAAATCGGCCCATTGTCCGGTAAACAGCGTTACGGGGCGCGCCATGGCGAATCCTTTGTGCGTACATCGATTGGCCGCCCGGCACTGCCGCCCGGCGAAGATCGGGTCTCAGTGTAATCATCGGGCAGTGGATGTCAACTTGGCAGGACTTTGGATTGCCCGTTCGACGACTCAGACGCACTCACCAGCGGCGAACGAAACGTGGCAAACTTTACTGGTTACGGCAAATGAGTCGGTTGCGGCGACTGGTATGAGCCGCTAGACTGCGGCGACGTAGTTTCTTCCAATTCCGCTACAAACCCAGATTGCCTGATTGTCAACCTTGACGCAATCCGCAGCTTGAGTCCCTTCGGGTGGGACCTGAACCGCGCGGTTGCAAATGCTGGGACTGTGCCAGCGTGCAGGGTCGATAACAGGCAATGACCAGGCGGGGCTGTGGTTCGTTTCGGGCGCCGTGCGATCAGGGAGGTCCGCGCGCCGGGACGATGCGAGATTTTGGAACGATTCGCAGCCAAATTGGGCGTTTCTATCCAGGAGTAAAGATAATGAGTTTTGGTCACAGAGTGTTGTTTGGTCGGCGTCTCCCCTATTCCCGAGGGATCTGGGGGTGCGTTTTGCTCGGAGTGGTGGTTTCGGGGGCATGGGCGATTCATGCGGCCGACGATGCTCCGGCAACCGGTTTGCGTGGCGTATTGCCAGTCGGCGTGCCTGTGGACGTCACAACCGCGATTTCGGCCCTCCCCCCCACCTGGGAAACCTGGGGAACCGAACTGACCAACGACCTGGTGGCCTTGTACGAACAAGAGGGCCTCGACGTCGCCGGGCAGAAGAAAGCGATGGAAGCCCTCGAAGGCCGCCTGAAAACGGTGAAGAAGTCGCTGGCCGACGCGCGCTACAAGTCGATCACCAACGCCCTGGTCTCGCTGCAAGGTTCGCTTCAGCGTCGGCTCGATCTGGCGAAAGCCACACTGGAGACGCTGGAAATGGGCCCCCAGGCCCGGACGGCTCGAGTCGACGCAGCCCGCCAGAACCTGGCAAAGGCCTCCAGCTCGCTCCGCAGCTACCTCGGTTCGATCAAGGGGGGTGACGGGTGGATCAAGTACCTGCAGGTTTCTGAAGCGGCCCAGCAGCCGATCGAGGGTGGCGTGACGCTGGCCACGGTTCAAACGCGGCTGAAGGGAAAAGTAGAGCAGGCCGACGAAAAGGTCCGCAATTTCATGGAGCGTCCCGAGATCGTGGCGTATGAAAAGGCGCTCGACTCCTACTTGAAAGTGGCGAATAGCTCGGCCCCCGCGGCCACCAACAGCCCCGAACTTCGGGCCAAGCTGGGAGAACTCCTGGCCGGAATCGATGACTACGAACTGTCGCAAACCACTGCCGCCGCCACCAGCGTCCGCAAGGCGTTCGATGGAGTGCGCGGACTCGCGGCAGACGGAGGCCAGCGTCTGGAACAGGTGCTTCGGACGCATTACCTCAATTACAACCTGCGGGTTGTCGCCACGGAAGCGTTTTTGTCCCGGTTAGTCGGCGAGCGGCGAACTGAGAATGGCCCGGTGACCGATTTCATTCTCGGCGCCAACGTTTCGGGATCACAGTCGACAGTCACCGACGTCTCGGTGAATCTGATCCCCAGTGCCAACAAAGCGCAATTCGACATCACCGCCAATGGCGCCATATCGTCCAGTACCGTCGGAGTCACGGACCAGGCCAACGTCTGGACTCAGGGAAATCACTACTTCACGGCGGCTAAACGGATCCTGTTTGATGGCGACAAATTCTGGACGGAAGCGGCCCGGATCAATGTCAACGCCAACAACACAACGACGGGCGCCGCGACTTCCTATAGCGGCATGCCGCTGCTGGGGCCCTTCGCTGATCGGATCGCGGTCCGCGAAGCCGAAAAATTGCGCGGCGAATCGGAAGCGATTGCCGCCAGCCGCGTTCGCGACAATGTCCTGCCGCGATTCAATTCGCAAATCGACGAGAACTTTGGTGCCAAGAGCAAGATGAACGGCGACGTCGCCGCGCGGATCGCGGCGCTCAAAGAGTTGAATCTGTATCCCGACGCCAAGTCGTACAGCACGACCGAAACGGAACTGCGGGTCAGCACACGGCTGATGGGCGGGACTGAACTGGGAGGGGGAGATCCCAATCCCGCGCTGATCCTGGGACGCGGGGTGACGATCCTCGTACATGAGTCGCTTTTGAACAACTCTGCCGACCGGATGGGGCTGCAGGGCCAGACCCTCACCGACGATCAACTCCGTGAGAAGATCGAGCAGCAGTTGACGAAGCTGCTGGGGCGCGAAGTGAAGTTCAACAACGACAAGCCGGTCGATTCTGATGAAGCGGCCAAGAGCCTGATCTTCCACAACTCCGATCCCATCCGGTTCGAAGCCAGCGGTGGCGAATTGGTCGTCACGCTCCGGGCCGGCCTCAAGCAAGAGGGGAAGGAAGAGATTCCGACGCAGATCATTCGCATCCCGCTGACGATCTCCGTCGATCAGAAGAACGTCGTGATCGAACCGGCTGGCGTTTCGGTCTCCTCGCTGGACGCGGCCGCGAATGCCGCCGAGCAGGGGGTCCGAGCCGGTGTGATCAAGAAGAAGATCGAAGCGTCGTTCCCGCGTCGCGAGATTGACCGTGTTTCGTACCTTGAACGTGCGGGACATAAGACGCTTGTGGCGGTCACCCGCGTCAAGGCACTCGACGGCTGGTTGAGCATCACGTTTGAGTGACGCCCAACTGCGGACTGCCAAACGCATCGCCCACGGGAACCTTCCCGTGGGCGATTTTTTTGTGCCTTGACTGCCGCGCACCCGGCGGTTTCTAATCGGCGATCCACGGGATCTTTGCTCCGAACATTCGAGGCCCGTCGTCGATCGACGGGAAGACTCTCATGCCCCCCAGTCCGATCCCCCGGAATCGACCGCGGCGGACGCTCACCCGCGGACAGCGTGTGCTGTTTCGCCTGCTGCTCCTGGTGGGGGTCTGGGGAGTCATGGAGTTGCTATCGCTGGGAGGGTTGTGGCTGTGGCACTCCGGCTGGTCCCAGGCGTCCGCCGACATGCTCCGCGAAAGCCACCTCGAACAGGTCGAAAAGCGAATTGGCGAATCGGACGAGGTATTGCACCCGTTCGTCGGCTTTGTCCGGCGTCCGACGGAGCAGACTCGGCCACACCAGGGGAAGCTGGGAATCAGTGACTTCGGCTATCTGGACGACAGCCCGCCGCTCCGCAAACGGGGTGATGACCGAGTGCTGATCGGCATTGTCGGCGGGTCGGTCGCCGAGGAATTCGCTACCGCGGCCCGAGGCGAATTCGAGCGTCAGCTCCGGATGTCTCCCGAATTTCAGGACAAGAAGCTGGAGTTCGTGCGGCTGGCGATGGGAGGCTACAAACAGCCGCAACAGTTGCTGACAGTGACCTACCTGTTGGCCCTGGGGGCCGAGTTTGACATTCTGATCAACGTCGATGGTTACAACGAGATCGTGCTTCCGGCCGTGGAGAATCGTCCGGCGCAGACGTTTCCCGGCTTTCCGCGAGTGTGGCAAGCCCGGATCATCGAGACCAGCGAAATGGCGGTGCTCCGAAAGATCGGCCGTGTCTCGTATCTGCGCGAACGGACGCGGCAGCGCGCCGGCTGGTTTTGCCGTCCCCCCTGGCGCTATTCTCCCACCATGACGCTCCTTTGGGCGAGTCTCAACAACCTCCTCCAGGCGCAACTCAATCGCGAAGTGGGTGAAATCAACGCGCTCAAGCAACAGGACCATGACTACGCCGTCACCGGGCCACCCCTCTTGCTGGCAGACGATGCGGCCTACCACGAGTACTGCGCCGAACTTT
Organism: Planctomycetales bacterium; assembly: GCA_046152955.1. Classification (GTDB taxonomy): domain Bacteria; phylum Planctomycetota; class Planctomycetia; order Planctomycetales; family Planctomycetaceae; genus SIAF01. The sequence goes on from JBJXGA010000535.1 coordinate 27,651, forward strand.
GGAAAGACTCCTCCTGGCAGCTTCACCAGCTTGCGACGGCCAACGGCATCCGTTATTTCCATTTCCTCCAGCCCAACCAATACGACATCGGCAGCAAGCCGCAGATGGGGGCCGAAGAGCGCATTGCCGTTTTCAAAGACGGCCACCCCGGCAAGCTGCACGTCGAGCAGGGTTATCCCATCTTGCGACGCAAAGGGGAGGAGTTGTCCGCTGCCGGAGTCCGCTTCATTGATCTGACCGGCATGTTCGTTGACCACCCGGAACGAGTGTATTCGGATTATTGCTGCCATTTGACCGATCATGGCAACAACCTCCTGGCGGAGCGGATCGCTCAGGCGATCCGCTGAAATATGACTGAACCCCATCCCGCCACGTTGCCCGAAGCACGGCTGCTGGCCGATTGTGAGATCCAGCGCACGCGACGGTCCGGTCCGGGAGGACAGCACCGCAACAAAGTGGAATCGGCAGTGGTCATCCTGCATCGTCCCACCGGAGTCCTCGCCGAGGCGAGTGAACGGCGGAGCCAGGCGGAGAATCGGCAGGTGGCCCTGTTCCGTCTCCGCGTCAACCTGGCGCTAGCGGTCCGCCGACCGGTTGTTGAAGGAAGCCCTCCCAGCCCATTATGGCGATCACGCTGCCAGGGGGGGCGGATCGCCGTCAACCCCCAGCACGACGACTTTCCCTCGCTGCTTGCGGAAGCCCTCGATGTCCTGACCGCCTGCAATCTGGAACCCAAGACGGCCGCTGCCGCATTGGGATGTACATCGTCGCAATTGACGAAATTCCTGCAGGTCGAGCCACAGGCCCTGCTCCTGATCAATCGGTCTCGGGAGAGATTGGGATGGCACCGTTTGAAATAGAGGACTGTGGGGGGCAGGGCGGACCGGGTTTCTCCTGCAGTTTGCAGAGACTGGACCAATCATTGGCAAGCGGCCGGTCGCGTCCGTTTTCGCTTGCCGAAATTTACTCGGCACTACCGTGCTGCAGTTTCAAAGCGCCGAAATAGGTTCATCAATGGCCACAGATTGATTTGCAATTGAATTACCGTAATGGTAAACTGGAACACGCCAGAGGACGATGATGGAAATACGCTTCGGTTCGCGGAAGATGCAGAAGCTCTGCAATTCCGCGGTGGAAATGCAGGCCAAGCTCGGGAAGCGCGATGCGAGTCGCCTGCAGCAGCGGCTGGCCGAGTTGAAAACGGCCGTCACGCTGGAAGACATGCGGCATTTCCATCAGGCCAATTGCCACGAATTGAAACAAGACCGGAAAGGCCAAATTGCCGTCGATCTCATCCATCCCCGGCGGTTGGTCTTCCTGCCCGATCACGACCCGATTCCGAGAAAGGCGGATGGGGGGGCTGGACTGGGCGAACGTCAAACGCATTTTGGTAGTGGAGATCGTCGACTACCACTGATCCACACGGAGCGCGCGTCGCGGCCGCGCACGCCATGGGCGGGTTTCCGGCCAGATTGGGAACGAGGTGAACCAGCGACCGACTGCTGGGATCGTCGGGAGGATTCTTTATGCCGCAAATCAGGAAACACGGGACTCGATTCGCTTACGAGCCGGATTATGCCGTTCCACCTGGACATACTCTGCAGGAAACCATCGACGGACTGGGAATCGATCAACGTGAATTGGCAAACAGGGCCGGCCTTTCAGCCAAGCACATCAATCAGATCATTAAAGGGGTTGCCGCAATCACTCACGATGTGGCGATTCGTCTCGAACGAGTAACCGGCGTTCCGGCCCGCCTCTGGAATGGCCTGGAGAGCAACTATCGCGAACAGCGAGCGCGGCTCGATGCACGCCAGCGACTTGAACGGGATTTGAACTGGCTCAGAGACATCCCCACAAAGGAGTTGATCCATCGGAAAGTCATCAAACCGCAGTCGGACGACCTATCATTGCTGGAAGAGGTACTTCGGTTTTTCGGCGTTGGCGACGTGGATGCGTGGAAGCGCGGATGGAAAATGTCGCGATTTGCCTTTCGCAAGTCATTGACCGTCAAAGGCAAGGCCGGGGCGTTGGCAACTTGGCTTCGGCTCTGCGAACTGGATGCCGCGAGGATTGAATGCGAGAAATTCGACAAACGAGAATTCAGGAAGGCGCTGGACACGATTCGCAATTTGACGACGGCGGCGCCCACTAAGTTCGTGAACGTCATGACTTCGCGTTGTGCTGCGGCTGGGGTGGCCCTGGCATTGGTTCCGGAAATCAAAGGCGCTCCAGTCAGTGGCGCCGCGAAATGGCTGACTCCCACCAAGGCGATGATCGGTCTCAATCTCCGCGACAAGTTCAACGACCGGTTTTGGTTTACATTCTTTCACGAATGCGGCCACATTCTGAACGACAGCAAAAAGGAAACGTTTGTCGATGTTGACTACGCCGACGATCCGCGTGAGCAAAGCGCCAACGAATTCGCATCGGACCTTCTCATTCCCCCTTCCAAGGCAGAGCAATTGCAATGGCTCCAGACCCGCGCCTCCGTCACGCGGTTTGCCGATTCGATCGGTATTGCTCCTGGAATCGTTGTGGGAAGGTTGCAACGCGAACAAGCGCTGCCCTACAGCCACTTGAACGGCCTCAAGGTTCGCTTGAAATGGGCAGACGAAGAGGCAAGCTGTTAAATTGTGGCCAACGCTTGTTGCCCCTGCATCAAATCCAGCCCAACCCCTGATGTGTCCCCCTATTCCTGTCCCAACACGACCGATGCGACCTGGTGCTATCACAATTCTGACGCTGTTTCGCCGATTGTTGGCGGTTGTTGCCGCGAGCACAGTCCTCGGGGCTCTGGCGCACGGAGACGAAACCCTCCCCTGGAGCTTTCGCCCAATCATTCGGCCGCCGCTGGCCGCTACGGAGGGGACGATCGACCAGTTACTCGCCGCCAAACTGCGAGAACAGCAGTTGGATTTTTCTCCGGAGGAAGAACGGCGGACGCTGATCCGACGGTTGTTCCTGGTCATGCATGGACTCCCTCCCACACCCGACGAGGTGGAACAGTTCCTGGGAGATGCCAGTCCGGACGCGTACGAGCGTTTGGTCGAACGGGTGCTCGCCAGTCCGCGCTATGGCGAACGGTGGGCGCGGCATTGGCTCGATGTCGTGCGCTTTGCCGAGTCCAATGGCTTCGAAACCAATCGCGTCCGCAAGAACGCCTGGCCCTACCGCGACTGGGTGATTGCCTCTTTCAACGAGGACAAGCCGTACGACCAGTTCGTGCGGGAACAGATCGCGGGAGACTCCGTGGGAGCGGACGCGGCGACCGGATTCCTGGTCGCCGGAGCGTACGACCTGGTGAAAAGTCCGGACATCAATTTGACGTTGATGCAGCGGCAGGACGAGTTGGCCGACATCGTGCATACCACAGGAACGGCGTTTCTGGGACTGACGCTGGGTTGCGCCCGGTGCCACGATCACAAGTTTGACCCGGTCTCGCAAAAGGACTTTTTTGCCTGGCAGGCGGTGTTTGCCGGCGTTCAATTTGACCAGCGACCATTGCGGCCCCACCGAAACCCCACCGACGAACAGGACTTGGCGCGCTGGCGCAGCGAATTGGCCAGCGCCAATGCCTCATTGGGGGCACTGCGGCTGGCCGCACTGCGGGCCAAAGGGAGCCCGACCGCCACCGCGGCGGAACGGCTGCGTCCCCCCGTCAACGAACGCCTCAACGAAGAGACTTTTGAACCGATCACGACGCAGGCGATTCGGTTAACGATCCTCAAGACCAATTCCAGCGAACCGTGTCTGGATGAACTCGAAGTCTACGACGTCGAAGGTACGAATGTAGCGCTCGCCTCCGCCGGGGGGATTCCCTCCGCCTCCAGCACGCTTCCCGGTTACGAAATCCACAAGCTGGCGCATCTCAACGACGGCCGAACCGGCAACGAACGGAGCTGGATTTCTAACGCGTCGGGCACGGGGTGGGTCCGCATCGATTTTCCCGTCCCGCATCGGATCGAACGGATCGTCTGGGGGCGCGATCGCGCCGGGAAGTTCAAAGACCGGCTGGCGGTGGCTTACCGCATCGAGGCGATGCAGCAGGGAGACTGGCGTGAACTCGCCTCGCACGAGGATCGCGAACCATTTGAGTCTGGGGATCCCCTGACGTTCCTCAAGCACCTCTCCGAGGCGGACGCGACGACCGCTCGTCAACGATTGATCCGAATCGAGGAACTCCAGGCACGGATCAATTCCGTCACCGTCGGACTTCCCGCCTGGGTGGGCACCTTTTCACAGCCCGAACCGACGTTTCGTTTGCACCGCGGAGATCCGCAGCAGCGACGGGAAGAAGTTCCTCCCGACGCGCTGGCGATCATGATCAACCTCGGACTTTCCGCTTCATTGGGGCTGACCAGCGATACCCCCGAGCAATTGCGCCGGATTCGTCTGGCCGAGTGGATGGTTGATCCAAAAAACCCGCTCCCCGCCAGGGTCATCGTCAATCGACTCTGGCATTTCATTTTTGGAACCGGAATCGTCGAGACTCCCAGTGACTTCGGCGGCAACGGCGCTCCCCCGCTCCACCCGGAGCTTTTGGATTGGCTGGCGGACGAACTGGTACACAGCGGCTGGTCGCTCAAGCACATGCAGCGCTTGATCCTGCTGTCGCGCGCGTTCCGGCAATCCTCGGCGCCGCGGTCAGAGGGTCTGGCGGTCGATGCCACGGCGCGGCTGTTGTGGCGTTTTCCACCGCGTCGCCTGGAGGCCGAGGCGATCCGCGATTCGCTGCTCTCCGTTTCCGGGACGCTCGACCCGCGAATGGGAGGGCCCGGTTTCTTCCTGCAACGGGTCGAAGAGGACAATGTCTTCCGTTACTTTCCCAAAGAGCACGTCGAGTCCGCGGAATTTCGGCGGATGGTCTACCTGCATCGGATTCGACAGGAACAGGACTCCGTATTTGGCGCGTTCGATTGCCCCAGCGGCAATCAGGTCGTCCCCCGGCGCAGCCGGTCGAACACGCCGCTCCAGTCGCTCAATTTGTTCAACAGCCCGTTCGTGATGCAGCAGGCGGAGCTGTGGGCCAGGCGTTTAAAGGACGAAGCAGGCTCCGATCCGGCGGAACAAGCGCGGTGCGCGTTCCGTCATTTGACCTCTCGCGAGCCGGACTCCTGGGAATTGGAAGAGAGTGTGACGCTGATCCGCGAGCAGGGATTGACCCCCTTTTGCCGCGCTTTATTCAACAGCAGCGAATTTCTGTTCATCCAGTGACGAGTCCCGTTTGACGCGAACGCCCAACATGCACAGCCTGCTCGATCGACGACGGTTTTTGGGACAAGGGGCGCAGGCCCTGGGAGGGATGGCGCTGGCCGACCTGTTGCGCCGCGACGGACTCCTGGCACGCGAGGGGGCCGGCCCGATTCGTCCGGTCATCGAGCCGGCCAATCCGAACGCCGCCCGCCCTCCTCATTTCGCGGCCCCAGCCAAACAAGTCCTCATGATCTTCTGCGCCGGAGCATGCAGTCATCTGGACACATTCGACTACAAGCCGGAACTTATCGCCCGTCATGGCCAGCCACTTCCCAATGGAGACAAGCTGGTGACGTTTCAAGGGGCGCAAGGGGCACTGACTCGAAGTCCGTGGGAGTTTCGTCCCCGTGGGGAGTGTGGCAAGATGATTTCCGATCTTGTGCCCCACTTAGGGGCGCTGGCGGACGAGATGTGTTTCATCCATTCGCTCACCGGCAAAACCAATACCCACGGACCGGGTGAGAATTTCATGAACACCGGCTTCACGCTGGATGGTTTTCCCAGCGTCGGCGCCTGGACCACCTACGCCCTGGGGAGCGACAACGACAACCTCCCCGCCTACGTGGCGATTCCCGATCCGCGCGGCGTGCCGCAGTCCAGCGGAAACTGCTGGAACCCCGGCTTCCTGCCCGCGGCCTTTCAAGGGACCGATTTCAACGCCACCCGTCCGGTGCGCAATCTGGCCCGCCCGCCGGGAGTGGATGCCAACGAGGACCGGGCCACCCGCGAATTCCTCGCGCGCCTCAATGCGCACCACCTCCGCAGGTTTCCAGGCGATACCGAATTGGCCGCCCGCATCTCCAGCTACGAACTGGCCGCGCGGATGCAGTTGTCCGTTCCGGAAGTGAGCGACCTGTCGTCGGAATCGTCGCGGCTTATGGCGCGGTATGGTGCCGACGCCACGGGGGACGCCACGCAGCGTCTCAAAGCGGGTTACGCCCGCAATTGTGTCCTGGCGCGGAGGCTGATCGAGCAGGGCGTCCGCTTCGTGCAGCTCTTCAACGGCGCCTACCAGGTCGGGGGAGAGGGGGCCAGCAACTGGGACGGCCACAAGGTGCTCAAGGATCAATACACGATTCATGCCGAGATCTTCGATCAACCAACCGCCGCTCTGCTCTGGGATCTCCAGCAACGCGGATTGCTGCGCGAGACGCTGGTGGTGTGGTGTACGGAATTTGGCCGGATGCCAACGTTTCAGGCGGGGGCCAGCGGCCGCGACCACAATCCCGCCGGATTCACCGGCTGGCTGGCCGGCGCCGGGGTGAAGGCCCCGTTCAGTTATGGCGCGACCGATCCATTGGGCTACAAGTCAGTGGAGAACGTCACCACCGTCCATGATTTTCACGCGACGATCCTGCATCTGTTGGGACTGGACCACGAGCGGCTCAGTTTTTATCACAACGGGACGGAACGACGTCTGACTGATGTCCACGGCGTGGTGATCGACGAGGTTTTAGGCTGATCGCCGTCAATTCCACTGCGCCATCATTTTCTTGGCTTCCCCCAACTTTTCTTCGAGTGATTCCCGCTCCTCGTCCGGACATGTTGCTAGACAACTCTCGAGCATGGTCATGGCCGAGCCGGCTTTTCCCACCTGGAGCGAGACCAGCGCCCAATCCCGGCGCTCATGGTAGTTCCCCGGCCGCAAAGCCAGCAGCCGATGTTGCACCTGCCAGCAGGCGCGCCAGTCCGTCTGCCGCGCAAATAGCGCTTTGAGGTTGTTCAACATCCGCAGGATGATCGTCCGGTGGCTGACCGGTTCGAGCGCCGCGCGGGCCTCAGCCTCCGACAACCCGGATGACTCTTGAACCCGGTCCAGGCATTGGCGAAACGTCAACACCTGCCCTCCTGCATACGCATCGACAAACAGCGGCTCGTCGAGCGTGTCGTAGCGGGTCAAAAAATGAATCGGGGCGCCAACCCCCAACAGCGACACCCCCGCCCGCTCCGCGACCGCCATGTACAACACCGACAGCGCAATCGGCAGCCCCGTCTTGAGTTCAATCACGCGGTGCAAATAGCTGCTGTCCGGCAAGTCATAGCACTCGGCGCGCCCGACCAGCCCCTGCCGTTCCCCCAGCGACTCTCCCAGCACGTGCAACATCGCTTCGTCGCTCGTCACACGGGCCAGCGGTCCTCGCAGTTCGCCGCCGCGCTCCTCAATCCAACGCAACGTCGGCTGAAAATCCAGTCCCGGATAGGCGTCACGAGCCAATTCCAGCGCCGCCGTCGGCAGATCAACCTGGTCATGCCGCGTCAACAACTTGAGAAATTCGGTGTCCGCGGAAAAATCAGCGAGAAAATCGTGCAACGGCGTGACTCCGGAGCCTGTGTATGGGTTGTCCCAGATTCTAGCCACCCCGCCTCGAGGACACAAATTCGACCTTCACTGCCGGGTGCCGGGCCCCGTGGCCGACGCAGCCTGCGTTGGCGACGGACGCTGGCAGCGTCTTCCACGGAAGCACGCCGGGTGCCGGGGTCAGAGCGGCGCCTTCGAGAAAGCGTGTTGGCCGGCCGACTATGGCAGGAGAGAGAGCATTGCCGGAGCACCCGATGAGCGATGGCCCCGTCGAGTGGGACAAAGACGTTTGCGGGGCCTGCTGTGCGAGCTGACGGGGCCAAAGAAAAGTGAACAGGAGCACGCAGAGATCGCCGAGATGGAAGCGGCCTTGGGCCGCTTGGATTCAAAAGGAAGGCAGAACGATTTGGGCAGAACAATGCCCGACTGACAGGCCTTGCCACGAACATCGCCTCGGTGGGGCGCACCATGAAGATCAAAGCAACAAGGCGAACAAGCCTATCTCGCAACAAAGCTGATGCCACGCAAAACCATGATAGTCCTGCCAGCCATTGTTCTGCCTTTTTCCATCCCCTCCCGCTTCCATCTGCGGACTTCAGAATCTCGTCATGTCCGTTGCCGCTTTGATCGGCTCTACTTCGCGTTGCCGCAATAGCGCTGTGTCTTCGTGTTCAATTCTTCCCTTTTGGTTGCGGCCATTGGCCGCGCTGTGCTCTCCTGTTCAGACTCCAGTCGCCTCACAAACCGTTTCTCCCCGACCCACGCTGCGCCGACCGGCAACGCACACTTTGCGCGAGGCGTGCTCCCGTCGAGGCAAGCTCGACGGAGAGCGGTCTTCATTCGTTACTGGTTTGGTAGCAGTCAGGCGGCGCCCCGCTCAGACAAGCTGAGCGGAGGCGGTACGAACTCTTGGACGGGAGTCAGGAGGTGAGACCAATCAATCGCCTGATTTGCCGTCAACCTGTAACAATCGTGCTGATCGGGAGCCGTTCGCTACTATGACTTCCGTGTTGAACATTCAATCGATCCCCCAGCCACTTCTGCTACTTTGACCGCTCCTGTAACAGCAGCCATTCCCACAGGTCGTCCAGGGCATAGACGTGATCGGGACAGTCCGCATGACCCACACTCGGCAGTTCCTGATAGAGGGGACGACCGCCGGCGTTCGTGATCGCCTCGATCAACTCTCGCGATTGTTGCGCCGCGATCATCCGGTCGGCCGCGCCGTGGAAGCACCAGCAGGCACTGGAGGAGTCGCTGGTTGCCGGCCGCTAGCAGCTTGGCATCCCGATTCGAGAGCCGATGGATGAGATGGAAGTTTGAGCCCGTGAGGTGGATTGTTTGGATTCCAGGATGCCCCCCAAAATCATTCGGATGCGCGTCCTCCGGCAGTAACCCGTAGTCGTATCCGCTCTCCCCAATCAAACCGCCGAGAATCCGTTCATTTCGCCCCAAGGAAAACGGCCGGCCGGAGGCGCATACCAGACGGGCTCGATCCCGATATTTTACTTCATTGCCCAATGGCGTGATGGTAGAATTTCTCACAGTAGCGAATTTCAACTCGTCAGCTTTCGAAGTGCCTTCGGCGATCATGCCGGGAACGAAGAGTAAATCCCCGAGTGGCGACTGCTCCCCTGTTATCTTCCGCGAGAACCGACTATGGCGCCCGCTGATACAACCGCTTCCCGATGTCGAGGCTTAACGCTCTGCCTGGCGATCGCCATCGTGCTGGCGGCGTTCACAGCGCGGGGCGACGACGACGTGCCGCGTGACGAGGTGGCGGAACTCATCGAGAATGCGATGAGGAAGATCGCGAAAGATGTCGGCGGCGACGCCAGCTTGTCCACCGGCGCCCCGTTGCGCAAGCGCCTCGATCACGTGTTGCAATCGAGAATCGATGCCATTGACCAGGTTTGTCAATTGACTGCGGCTCAGCGGAGAACGCTCGAATTGGCCGGCCGCGGCGACCTGAAACAGCTCGCCGATCGGTTGGAGGCATCGAAGGCCGCGTTTCGCAGCACACCTGCGGACCAGTTGCAGGGGGCCACCACCAAATTCCAGCAAGAACTCGAAGCGATGCGCGTGCAGTTTCGCTTCGGACCGTTTCGTGACGAGTCTCGATTCGCCAAGAGGTTGGCCACGATCCTGACCCCCGAGCAGTCGACCAAGTACGAACAACGCCGCGTCGCGGCGCGCCATTCCACGAAAGTGATCTCGGTAGCAAACGCCGTCGGCCTTGAATTGGCGGAGACCCTCGATAAGGATCCTTACAAGATCGTCTGGGGTCGCGACGGAACTCATCTCACTTTGGTCATCTTCAATTCGCCGGTGGAGCTCTTCCGGGTTGCCGCGTCCGGCGAAATCGTGCCGTTCCGCCAGGTGGGGGAGGAGAGAAAGGTCGTCGGTTTCGATTTCAGTCCCAATCCCGACATCGTGGCCATTGGCGAGAATTCTTTATTCGCCTCCGTCATCAACCTGGCCACGGGGGACGAGATCAGGCTATCGACAGGAAATCCTCAGCCCAGCGTCAGATTCAGTCCGGATGGAACCATGTTGGCGACCGGCGGATACGGGACGGTCGCCAAGCTCTGGTCGACGACCACCGGAGAATTGCTGAGAGAGCTCGATGCGGGACCAGAGGGTGGCCTCACCCCTGCCTTCAGTCCTGATGGAACGATCCTGGCGATCGGAAATCGCAATTCGGTCACCCGACTGTACGAAACGGCCAGCGGCCGCCTGTTGCACGTCCTGGCCAAACCGATGTCGCAGGGGCTGCGGTTCGATCCCACCGGGAAGAGATTGGCCGTAGTTTACGTCGACGGAAGTCTCGTTGTGTGGGACGTCGCCAGTGGCCAATTGAAAAATCACGTCGAAGCCAGGGCGGAGGAACTGTACACGGTGGATTGGTCTCCCGACGGATCGCTCCTGGCCACTGCCGGAAACAACGCGTGCGTCTCGCTCTGGAACGCCGCCGATTTTTCGCTCCTTCGCGAACTTGAATCACCCGAATGGGTTGTCGCTGTTTGTTTCAACCCGCAGGCAACGAGACTCTGGTTCGCGGGGGGTGGGCGTCTCAAGGAGGGTGGCCGCCGAGTGGAAATCCGGGCCGTCCCCTGAACGCATGGCCGGCGGCCGCGATGGCCCCTGCGGCCCTGCGGCCGCGGCCATCTGGACTGAGACAACCCATCCCGGTATCATGAGATGCGACTATTCAATTCCCTTCCACCGGCAGGAACTGGCATGCTGCGTGTTCTTGGATCGGCAACGCGATTGTGCGATGGCATCACCCGTCGCGACTTGATGCACGTCGGTGGGTTGGGGGCCTTCGGATTGAGTTTGTCCGATGGGCTGCGGCTGTCCGCGGCACAGGAGGGAGCTGATCGCGCCTCACGCGGGCTCCATTTCGGCAAGGCGAAGTCCTGCATTCTGCTGTTTCCCTACGGTTCCCCTCCGCAGCACGAAACATTTGATCCCAAGCCGCTGGCTCCCGCGGAAATCCAGGGAGAGTTGAAGTCGATCCCCACCAGCGTCCCTGGGATGGATATCTGCGAGTATCTGCCGCACCTGGCTCCCATGATGGACCGGGTCACGGTCGTGCGGTCGATGACGCACCCCTATCCCTTGCATTGTCTGGCTTATGCCACCAGCGGCATTCCGGATTACGATGTGTCGCTGGAGCTAAAGCCGCGCGATCCCCGCCATTGGCCCTACATTGGATCGGTCGTCGACTACGTCGACCAGCGGCGCGGGGATCAGCCTCCTCTCGGGATGCCGCGGAACATTGGCCTGCCGTGGCTCATGAACTCGAAAAGCGACATCCCCCCCCTGGCCGGGCCGTATGCGGCGTTTCTGGGACAAGCGCACGATCCGTTCTGGCCGACGTTCGTGGGAGAGGGGACGCGGATCGGTCCCAAGCTCAGCGATGGGCAAAACAAACTGGTGCGCGATCCGTATGCGGGGATCACCCCGGAGGGACGCTTCGTCATTTCGGACGGAGGGGTGGCGACCGACGGGTTGGCGTTGGACCGGCTGCACCGGCGGAAGTCGCTGCTGGAGCAGTTCGACGAAGTCCGGTCGCGGCTGGACCGCGATCCGCGAACGCAGACCTACGATCGGCACCGCCAATCGGCCTTTTCACTCCTCACCTCCAGCCGACTCCAGCAGGCGCTCGATTTTTCCCGCGAACCAGCGGCGCTTCGGGAGCAATACGGAATGACGCTGTTTGGGCAATCCTGCCTGACGGCCAGGCGGCTGGTGGAAACCGGGTGCCGATTCGTGACTGTCTTTTGGGACGCGGTCGAGATTTTCGCCGGTTGCGCCTGGGACACGCACGCCAACCACTATCCGCGGCTGAAGGAATACCTGCTCCCCGGCATGGACCTGGCATTTTCGGCGTTGATTTTGGACTTGGAGCAGCGCGGCCTGCTCGACGAGACTCTTGTTCTGTGGATCAGTGAGCACGGCCGGACTCCCAAGATCGATTCCAAGCCGGTGGGCGCCGGGCGGCATCATTGGTCGCGGGCGTATTCGATCGCCGCCGCGGGAGGGGGTATCGCACGCGGACGCGTCGTCGGCGCCACCGACCCGACTGGTGGAGAAGTCGCTGACACGCCGGTCTCTCCCAAGGACATTCTCGCGACCGCGCTGCATCTGCTGGGAATCGATTCCCACGAAACGGTTCCCAATCAAGAGGGGCGACCGTTTCCGGTCGCTGGAGACGGCGTGGTGCGAACGGAAATGCTGGCGTAGGGTGACAAGCATCCTACCCGAGGGTATACTGCGGCCATCACTTCCCCCTCGCACGTTCTGTGCGAATCGTTGAACTGTTCGTTTCTGAGGAGCGCTCTTATGTCTGCGCGCAATCGCGTCCGTTGGGATCGGCACGTTGACCAGGTGATTCGTTCACAGCACTATACGCGGCTCGGTGAAGGATTGGCGGGAGAAACGCCGCACGCCGCGCTGGCCGCGATGCTGACCGACATCATGCACATTTGCGTCCGCCAGGGAATTCCCTGGGAATCGCTGGTGTCGCGAAGCCGCGCGCAGTTCGAACAGGAAGAAGCGGCGCAACAGGACACCGTGGGAGCGGCCTGAATTAGTCCACAATCCACAGCGTTCGACCGTGCGCTTCGCGGGCGACTTTTTCCGCAATTCCTCCGAGGAACGACTGGTTGGCAGCGGAATTGCTGCGCCGTCCGACGACGACGACGTCATAGTTCTGCGCATTCATCTCGTCGATGATCGCCAGCGCCGCCAGTACGCGCCGCGATTCGGGAAGCCCCTCGCGCTGGCAGAGTTTGACGGCGATGCACGACCCCGGAATGCCGGACCCTTCCAGCGCCTGGGCTTGCTCCCGCAGCACCTGTTCCCCTTTTTCCCGACACTCCCGCACCCAGGTTTCGGAAACTTTCTGGTAGGCGGTCCGCTCCTCGTCGGTGCGTCCGCGCGGCTGCAAAAACTCGGGGAGCGCTTCGACCACGTGCAACAGGGTGACGTGCAAATCGCCGCTGGCGCTGCGTCCGAGCGTGCGCCCCACGAACGCTACGGCTTTGCGGGCTGCCTCGGAGTCGTCGATGGCGACGAGAATTTTCAAGATCCAGTTCCTTCCACGAAATGTCGATCGGGCATTCGATGCCAATGTCCCAGGGAGCGAATGCCGTGTTGCTGATCCCTGCGGATGCGCCGATTTTCACAAACTTGGCGCAGGGGAGCAAGTCAGTCTCTCGGGAGAGGTGTAATCGAACGGCGCTGCGGAGTCCGATCGGCAACCGCCGATTGAGAACTCCCCCCCACGCTGCACCGCAATCCAGTAGAAACTTGTTTTGGCGAGAAGGTTTCCCAGCCGCGACAGAATTCCGTTTTCCGGTACTCGCTCGGTCAGCACCTCTCCCTCGAACCCGCGTTCTACTCCTTCCCCCCCGTTCGAAACGTCGCGATCGCATCGCATCGCCTGCGGAAACAAAGCGGACGCCCAGGCAACATCGGGCCTTCAGAACTGGTCTTTGCCCGACTGGTCTGCATTCGTGCTATTCGCGTATTTCGTGGTTCAGTCCTTTTCGTTTCAGGTCAACCAACGTCATGGGTTAGGTGGGAAAATGAAAAACCACGAAATACACGAAAAAAATGAATGCGTACCGAGATCGCCTTTCGTGCTCGAAAACCGCGTCCATCGAATTGTCAGGCGTGTTGATTGACAAGAAATGAGAACCACGGATGGCACCGATCGCACGGATGATCAAAGGACCGACTCGCAGGTGAAGATCCGTGCCTATCCGTGGCATCCGTGGTCAAATTCTCCTTTGGTTGCGGCTGTTGGCCGCGCCAAGATCACCCCGGACGTGGCGGGTTATCGTCACAATGGTCGATCAAAAAGAGCGTTGCTCCCAGGTCGTCCCCTCCACGAGTCGCTCCAGGCGCGCGAGGATCGACTGCAACCTGGCGACGACCCGCAGCGGCTGGTCGAACCGCCTTTTCTCCACATGCTGCCACTCCAGCCAGGTCAAACCGCTCAACAGGACGGTGCTCCGATCGTACAACTCCACGAGTCCCAATTCGTCCAGATTGAGTGGGCGAAGCTGCTGGTAGGCCGTCAGGCCGACATCCCATCCCTTTCGGTCATCCCCCACCAGGCTACCCAACAGCCGGGCCACGTCGGCCGCGAGCGATTCGGTCCGGCACGCGTGGGGGTCAATCAAACCGGTCACGGCATCCCCCTCGAACAAGACGTGCGCCTTCCAGACGTCGCGCAGGCAAGGTTGCAGCGGCACGGTTGTGCCCCGCGCAATCTCCAGGTCACGGGCGATCGCGGGCGCCTCGCGCTGGTAGAGCGCCAGCAGTCGTTCGCCCGGTTCGTCGAACTCGGGCCACTCCCGTCGCCGCAACCTGGCCCGGATCAGTTCGCACCGGGCTCGATCCCAGCGGGCGATAACCGCCAACCGTTCGCACAGCCCCGCGGGAGTCCCAGCGGCACAACTTGCAAACCAGCCGGCGTCGGCGGCAGAGGGGACGTACCGCACCGCCGCCTGATGCCAGCGGGCCAGAAGCGCCAGGGCCGCAGCGATCCGGGTTTTCGACGGAGACTCGGTCGCTTCGGGCGCCCCCGGCATCCACGGTTCAAGCTGCCACACACAACTCGCCTGCTCGATCCAGGTGCCGCCGCGCATCGTACGGATGGGCATCGGGGACTGCGAAATCCCCAAGCGCTGCACATGAACCAGCAAACGGTGCAGCCCCGTCAATCGCTCGGGAACGATCCCTGACCGGGGAGTGGCGCGAAGGGCGCAGATACCCGCGGCGGTCGTGACGCGCCACACCTGCGCGCCGCTGAATCCTCCGGCTCCCCGCAGCGCCGTCAGCCCCAGCGGGTGAAACTCGGGAGGATATTCAGCCAAAATCCGGCGCGCCGTCGAATCTTCCGGCGAAGTTGTCGATCCTGTCGAATGTACCGTGAGGAACGGTGGAATGGGGGCATTCTCCGGAGAATCTGCTGGCACTTTTGTTACAGTTTATCATAGAGTCGGCTCCCCGACCTGGTCAAAGTGAGCACGGCGTGCGGCGATGGGAGGCAGAGGACGCGCCCGGTTGACAGCGCCGTTCCGGCGCGCTTACAAAGGTTGAGGAGCATTCGTCGAAACACCCATGTACTGAAATCCAGCCTCCATCGCACCGTTCCGCCTGAGGTTCTTCCATGAAATTCCCCGTCGCCAAGTTGATCGCCACTCTCGTCTGTTCCGTATCGCTCCTGGGAGCGGTCGTCCAGCCGACGCAGGCGTGTTGCTTTCTGGATTGCCTGTTCAGTTGGTGTGGCGGCTGCCGACCGGCATGCAGTCCCTGTGCCACCTCCTATTATGGCCCGGTGGGATGCGCCTCGTCGGGATGCAGCACGGGAAGCTGCGGAGCGACCACCTATTACTCCCCCTCCTGGTGGGGGGGCTCGTCGTCTTGCAGTTCGTGTTCCCCCTGTGGAGTCGCCGGGAGTTCCTGCGCCAGCGGAGATTGCTCGGTGAACGACAATTTGGGCGCCCCCGCCAACCAAGATTGGAAGAAAAACCAAAAGCCCCCCAAGACGTATGGAACCGATGGCACGTCAGGGACCGAGGGAAATGGCACTGGAACTGAAAGTGGATCGGGCCGGACCGATTCTGATCCCGGCTTGGACGGATCCAATGACGGCGACGAGCAGGATAGCATTCGGGGGGCCGGTGGGAATCGAACCACCCGTCGCGGCGCCGCCGGCACGGGGGGGGGAAGCGACATTGAGCAGGTTGGCGGCCAGTCTGACGGCGGTCCCTCGGCTCCCATTCCGGTGAAACCGCGAAAGAAGAAAGAGCCGACCCCTCCCACGATTCCTGAAGACGATGAAGAAGAGTCGCGCAGCGTCCCCCGATTGAATCTCGATGAAAAGGTCGCTTGGCGCTCAGCTCCCGAACGCAAGCGGATCACCCTCAAGCCGCACGTGGCCAACGCCCGCCTCGTTCGACGTGCGGAGTATCCGAAGACCCCCGTAAACTCCGACCTCCCCGTTTCCAACGTCGCCAAGAAATGACGTAGAACTCCGGCCTTTCGCCGCGGTCGGCTGTGGACTTGCCTTGCGGGCCATCCCTGGGAACTGGCGTCTTCAAGTCCCAGACGGTTCCGGCACTGCTGTCAGGCATGCGTTCCCGCCCCTCACGGGATATAATCCGGGGCATGCAAAACAGCGACGTCGTCAAAATCTTCGAAGAGTTGGCCGATCTCCTGGAGATTCAGAACGCCAACCCCTTTCGCGTGCGGGCCTACCGCAACGCCGCCAGGACGATTGGCGATCTGGCCGAAAGTGTGGCGGACATCGTCAACGATGCGACGCGGCGACTGGACGACCTGCCGGGAATCGGCAGCGATCTGGCGCAGAAGATTCAGACGATCGTCAAAACTCACAGCCTGCCGCAATTGGAAGAACTGCGCGCCCAGGTGCCGCGCGGCGTCGTGGACATGCTGCGGATTCAGGGGCTGGGACCGAAAAAAGCCGCCGCATTGTTCAAGGAGTTGCACGTCGCCAGCCTCGACATGCTGAAGGAGGCAGCCGAATCGGGGGCGGTGGCCCAACTCAAGGGTTTTGGCGAGAAGACCGCCAGGATGATCCTGGAGGGCTTGGCCAATATTGAGCAGGCGGGGCAGCGCGTTTACCTCGCCGAGGCCAAGCCGGCGGCTGAGGCGATCCTGGCCGATTTGAAGCGCGTGGCGGGAGTCGTCCAGGCGGAGTTGGCCGGCAGCTTTCGTCGCCGACGCGAGACGATCGGCGACCTGGATTTGCTGGTGACAGCCGCTGATTCGTCGGGTCCAATGGACACTCTCGCGGCACACCCGCTGGTGGACAAAGTCCTGGCGCGGGGCGAGACGAAACAGCGCGTGCGTCTCAAATCGGGGCTGGAAATGGACCTGCGGGTCGTTCCCGAGGAATCGTATGGGGCGGCCCTGCAGTATTTCACCGGTTCCAAGGACCACAACATCGTCATGCGCCGCAGGGCGCAGGAACGGGGACTGAAGATCAACGAATACGGCGTGTTCCAGGGGGACGCAGCGGTCGCCGGTCGGTCTGAAGAGGAGGTCTATGCCAGCGTGGGACTCCCCTGGATTCCGCCAGAGTTGCGGGAAAACCGGGGAGAATTCGAGCGGGCTGAACAGGGACAGCTCCCCCGATTGATCGCGCTGGAAGACATGCGGGGGGATCTGCACATGCACACCACCGCCACCGACGGCGCCGCAACGATTCGCGAAATGGTCGCGGGGGCCAAGGCGCGCGGGTTGGAGTACATCGCCATCACCGATCACTCGAAACGGGTGACGATGGCGAACGGCCTGGATGCGGCGCGGCTCAGAGCCCATTGGCAGGAGATCGACAAAGTGCGCAAGAGCGTCAGCGGGATTGAAGTCTTGTGCGGCGTCGAATGCGATATTCTGGAAGATGCCACGCTCGATCTTCCCGACGACGTATTGGCTGAGGCCGATTGGGTGATCGCCGTCCTGCATTACGGGCTCAAACAGCCGCGCGAAACAATCATGCAGCGGCTGATGACAGCGATCCGTTCCCCCCACGTGGATGCCCTGGGACATCTCACCGGCCGGATCGTCAACAAGCGGCCCGGCGCCGAAATGAATCTCGACGAAGTGCTGAAAGCCGCCGCCGACCACGAAACGATGATCGAAATCAACGCCCATCCCAGCCGACTCGACATCGACGACATCGGCGCGGCGGCGGCCCGCGATCTGGGGATTCCGATCATCATCGACACCGACGCACACAGCGTGACGGGATTGGACGTGATGCAGTATGGGGTATTTCAGGCACGCCGCGCGGGGCTGGAGGCCAAAGATGTGGCTAATACGCGCTCCTGGAAAGAGTTCAAGAAGCTGTTGCGAAGTTAGCGAACGGACCGCTGCTCCCAGGAGACTGGGAGGGGGCGGACTGGTGCGCTGGACGGCGGTTCGTCAAGCAGAGGATTGGATTGCGAGTCAGAATGGATCAACCAACAACCACCCATAGGATTTGGAGTTTTCCTGTGAATGCGACGACACCAGGGGCTGTTTTGCGTAAGGAGGAGGATTTCCGTGGATCGGGCGTCACCGTCTGGTCCCTGACGATGGCCGTTTGGGTGGCGCTCTGGACTGCGAATCAGGCGCAGGCACAAAAGGCCCCCCAGGAGACAGTCGCATCGTTTGAAACCGCCGAAGGGTTCGAGGTGAAGCTCTTTGCCTCAGAGCCGATGATCGTTAATCCGATCGCCATCGACGTGGATACCTATGGCCGAGTGTGGGTCACCGAAGGGACGAAATACCGCCGCAATGTCGGGAATCCGCCCGATGACAAGATCAAGGTGCTGGAAGACACCGATGGGGACGGTGTGGCCGACAAAGTGACGGTGTTCACGAGCGACCTCAACGCGGCCATGGGGGTCTGCGTCGCCGGCTCGAAGATCTATGTTCCCGAATCTCCCAACCTGTACGTTTACGAAGACCAGAACAACGACCTGAAGCCGGACGGCCCGCGGAAGATCCTGCTGACCGGATTCGGCGGCCAGAATCACGACCACGGCACGCACAGCCAGGTGTTCGGTCCCGATCACAAGCTGTACATGACGAACGGGGACACCAGTTACAACGTCACCGGTCCCGATGGACGGAATATCAAATTCCAATGGGGAGCGATGATCCGCTGCGAGGGGGACGGGTCACAGCTCGAGGATTTCGCGGTCAACTTTCGCAACCCGGTGGAGCTGGCGGTCGATTCGCTCGGCAACGTGTGGTGCAGCGACAATGACAACGACGGCCTCAAGAGCGTCCGCATCTGCTGGATTCTCGAAGGGGGAAACTACGGCTGGTTCGGTCGTCCCGAGGACATCAAGAATCCGGACGGCAGCTTTGATCCGATTCACCACTGGCGGGCCGATAAACCCGGGTTCGTCCCCTACACGCTGATCACCGGCTTTGGATCCCCTTGCGGTATGACGTTCTACGAATCCGATGCGTTTGGTTCCAAGTACCAGAACAAGATCATTCACTGCGACGCCGGCCCAAGAGAGATTCGCGCCTATGATCCGCGACGGCTGGCAGGGGTTGGTTACAGCGCCGGCCTGGAGAACATCGTCACCAACAGCGACAATTATTTCCGGCCGGTCGATCCCTGCGTGGCCCCCGACGGCTCGATTTATGTCAGCGACTGGTACGATGGCGGTGTCGGGGGGCACGCCTACAACGATCCCACGCGCGGCCGCATCTATCGCATCACTCCCGCCGGCAAATCGCTGTCCCGCAAGGAAAAACCGGGCCCCTACGCTTCGGACGCCGATGCATTGACGGCGCTGGCCAGTCCCAATCACGCCACGACCTATCTGGCTCGCGAACGGTTGCTCGCCAGCGGCAAGAATGCCATTCCCGCGCTCGAACGGCTCGCAGCGGGGAACGATCCCCGGCTCAAAGCCCGCGCGTTGTGGCTGCTCGATCGGATGGGAGGGGACGGACGCCTGTCGGTCCGCCGCGAGCTGACTTCCGAAAATCCTGCCTTTCGTGCATTGGCGGTCCGAATCCTCAGACGGCACGGCGACGAGTACCTGGGCGACCTGTTGAAACTGGCCACCGACGCCGATGGCGAAGTGTTCAAGGAAGTCCTGCTGGCAATTGGCCGTTCCCAGTCGCCGACGGCGACTGCCGCACTGCTCAAGGCCTACAGCCGCTACGACGGCAACGATCGCTACCTGTTGGAAACCTTGGGAATCGCTTCGCGCGGCCGGGAGGAGGCGGTGTTTCGGGAGATCGTCGATCGACCCGAGGCGGAGGTCACGCCGCGGCTGGTCAATATCGTCCGCATTCTGCGCCCCGATAACGCGTTGAAATACCTGTCAGAGCGGTTGGCGCGGGCCAACCTTCCGGCGGAGTCGGTGCAGACGCTTCTGGCGGCCCTGTCAACTGTCGCCAACCCCGAAGCGGGACAGGGAGTGCTGGCATTGTTGCGGGGGAAGTCGGGACGCGATGTCAAGAAACTGGCGCTGGAAGCGTTGCGCAAGAATCTGTCGGGTTCCTGGTCCAGTATGCGGCAAGAGCCCGCACTGGCCGAGGCACTCCGGAGCACGCTGGCTGACCCCGAACTCAAATCGGACACGATCGCCACGATTCGTGATGCCGGTCTGGAAGGCCTGGCGGCAGACGTGCTCAAACTCCTGGCGGAAGACAAGCTCCCCAGTAGGCTCCTTCCCGCGGCGGTGGATGTGTTTGTGCGTTTTCAGTTACCGGGATCGGCCTCGGAACTCGGAAAGCGGCTCAAACATGCGGAAAAGCGCCCGACGGAAGCGACCCGCGCCCTGGTGCGGGGCCTGGCGTCGCTCCGCGATCCACAGGTGATCTCCGGATTGCTCCAGGATCAGGAAGCGGTCGGACCGGGGTTGAAGAAAGAACTGGCTGAAGAAGTGGCGGCCTCCAGCGATGGCGCGGTCCTCCTGCTCCGCATGATCGACACAGGGCGGCTCTCGCCGGAATTGAAGAACCATGTTGTGTCGCTGGCGGTGGAGCATCCTGACGTCAACGTGCGGCTGTTGTTCGAAAAATTCATTCCCGCCGACCAGCGCCCCAAGACGCTGGGGCAAAGTTTCAAGAGCGACGACATCCTGGCACTCACGGGAGACGCGGCGCGCGGTGAAACGGTGTTTCTGCGCTCCGGCGCCGCGGCCTGCAACAAGTGCCATCGTGTGAAGGGGAAAGGGGCCGACATCGGTCCCGACCTGAGCCAGATTGGCCGCAAGTATGAACGGAAGGCGCTGTTGGAAACGATCATGAATCCCAGCGCGGGGATCGCTCCGGAATATGTTCCGTATGTGGTGGAAACCGAGCAGGGGAAAGTTTATGCCGGATTTCTGCACGAGCAGGACGACGCGCGAATCGTCCTCAAGACGATTGAGGCGGCGCTGATCCAGATTCCGCGTCCGGACATCGTCGAACTCTCTAAACAGGAGAAATCGCTGATGCCCGAACTGGTGCTCAAGAGCGTTACGGCACAAGACGCCGCGGACCTTTTGGCGTACCTGGTCAGCCTGCAGGAAGCGACCGTCCATGCCACCCAATTCAAAACCGTCGGACCGTTCTCGAATGTCAGGCCGGAGCAGCGCGCTCAGGACTTTGGTCCCGAGAAGTCGGCCGGGAAATTCGATGCGGCGGCGCAGTACGATGGCCACGGAGGCAAGAAGGTCGGCTGGACCAGCGCAACGGCAAAGCCCGGGGCGTCGGGAATTCCGGAGATCGACCTGCGGCAGGTCGCCGCCGACCTCAAAGCGCCGGCCGACAACGTGATCTTCTATTTCGCTGCCACGCTCGACTCGGCCGCGGTCCAGTCGGCCACTCTGGCGATCGGCTCCGACGACGGCATTCAGGTCTGGCTCAATGGCCGGAAGGTGCATGATCAGCAGGCGACCCGTGCGCTGACCCCCGGCGAAGACAAGGTCAAAGTCGAGCTTCAACAGGGCAAGAACCTGATCCTGCTCAAGCTCGATCAGGGTAACGGCGCCGCGGGACTTTCGCTGTCGGCCGAAGCGCGGGCGAATTTGACGTTTGGAGTTCCGTAGCGGGAGATGTCCTGGAGAATCCTGCCGCCGCTGGATGCGTTCTCAAACGGCAGGATTGGAACCCAGGCAATGACCGAGAGGACTCCCTGACTGAAAGGATCTGCGAATGACAACCCTCGCAATGCAACCGCCACCAAGCGCGCCACCACAGGCCACCACAGTCGGCGATCTGCTCGAACGCCTGGGAGGCATCTCCCCCGAGCGAATCCGCCTGCATCCCGCCCCAGGGACTGCCACCGAACGAGACCTGGAATTCCCATCCGACGGCCAAAAGCTGTTGGTTGAACTCATCGATGGGACGCTGGTGGAGAAGACCATGGGTTATTTTGAGTCGCGATTGGCCTTCGTGATTGGGTATTTCCTGGAGTCGTTCCTCAATGACCACGACCTGGGGATATTTCTGGGAGCCGACGCGACACTGCGATATCAGCCAGGGCTCGTCCGCTTGCCGGACGGAAGTTTCTTCTCCTGGAATCGCTTTCCAAACCGAGAGCTTCCCTCGGGTGCATTCATTGATTTTGCCCCAGATCTGGCGATCGAGGTTCTCAGTCGCGGCAATACTCGTAGAGAAATGGCGCGCAAGCGCGAGGAGTGCTTTGCCGCAGGTACGAAGCTGATTTGGGAAGTCGATCCTCGTGCTAGGACAGTTGCCGTTTATTCGGCGCCCGAGGCCTGCCTGGTCGTCGACGAGAATGGCGTGCTGGATGGAGGTGAAGTGCTGCCGGGGTTTTCCCTGCCTGTCAGGCAGTGGTTCGAACAAGCAGCCAGGAAGAAGGCCGATTGAACCGTTGGCAAGGCGCTGCCTTTGCTGGCACGCGGCGGGGAGCATTGATCGCGCGCTAAAAAGCTGCCGTTTGTTCGGCGTCCGAAGTCGTCTTATTCGAAGACCCAATGCGCGAGTTCGGTAACAGAGTGTGCTCCCAGGTTTCCGCATCCGTCGTCAATTGTCTAGAATCCATTTTCACCCAAACCGCCAATCATTCTTGGAGACTTAGGAAATGTCGCGGAATCATCGAAACGTCGAAAATTGCCAGTGGCTGCCGACCGCCCTTGTGTTGTCGATGCTGGCGTTGTCCTCCCACGATGTCCGGTCCGCCGATGAAAAACCGGCGACAAAGACCAAGTCGGTGGCAGCCGGAGACCTGAAATTGCAGCTTCCCGAATCGTGGAAGGCGAATCCGCAGGTGCGTGACCCGCGGATTTTTGAATGCGTCGTCCCCCCCGCCGCAGAGGACAAAGAGCCGGGGGAATTCGTTGTCTTCTATTTCGGACAGGGGGGGGCCGGGGGAGTTCAGGCGAACATCCAGCGCTGGGTTGGCCAATTTGAAGAGGAAGGCCGCAAGGTGAAGACCTTCACCGGAATGTCCGAGCAGGGCAAATACACCCTCGTCGATCTGAGCGGCAGCTACAACAAATCCGTCGGCCCGCCGATCGCGAAAAAGTCGAAACGGCTCCCTGGCTGGCGGGTGATCAACGTCTTCATCGAAACCGAATCAGGCCCCTATTTCCTGAAAATCGACGGTCCGGCCAAGACAATTGCCAGCATCGAGAACGACCTTCGCGTCGCCTTTGGTGGCAACAAGGAGTCCGAGAAAGAGCTCAAGGGAGAATGAACCGGCCGGGATGTCGGCGCGCCTGGCGACACTTCGACGAACGGCACAGCGGCATCGGGTGCGCCACAGGAAACGCGGTCCAACGATCATCCAAGTCCATTTTTGCCACCATCCCAAACCGTCCGAGCGCCGCGCCGTTTTCATTTCGTCCCGATCCCGTTAGCATTTCCGATCGTGGTCATCATCTGAACTTCTCCCTCGAACCCTCAAGGTCCAACTCATGAACGAACTCTTTCATTCAGATGTCAATCGTCGTCAGTTTCTCAAAACCGGCGCCCTAGCGGCCGTCGCTTTGGGAGCAAGTAGCCTGACCCTGCCGGCCGCCGACAAGCCGGCTGATCCCTACCGCGGCTTCAAAATGGGGATCCAGTCGTACACGCTTCGCGAATTCACGGTGCAGGAAGCGCTGAAGATGTCGGTCGAACTGGGATTGAGGCACTGGGAAACATTCCCGGCGCACATCGCCGTGGGGACGCTTCCCAAGTACATCGCCGACCAAAAGGCGATGCTCGACGCGGCGGGGGTCAAATTGGTTGCTTTCGGCGTCGTCGGGTTTGACGCCAATGAAGCCAAAGCGCGGGAGGTTTTTGATTTTGCCAAGGCGATCGGCATCCGCTCGATCAGCGCCGATCCGACCAAGGACGAGGCGACCTTCAAATTGCTCGACAAACTCGTCGAAGAGTATGGGATCGCGATCGCCATCCACAACCACGGTCCCGGCCACCGGTACGACAAGATCGACGACGTGGTGAATGCCGTCAAGGACCATCACCAGAAGATTGGCGCCTGCGTCGACACCGGGCATTACCTCCGCAGCAAGGAGAGTCCGGTGGAGGCGATCGAGCGTCTCAAGGGACGCGTCTATGGCGTACACCTTAAGGATGTCAAAGACGCTACGCAGTTCAAGATTCTCGGCGAAGGAGATCTCGACGTGCTGGGCTGCCTGAAGGCGCTGCAGAAACAGAAGTACGATTACTGCCTGGCGCTGGAATACGAAGAAAGCGCCAAGAACCCGATGCCCGATCTGCAGATCTGCATGAAGAACCTGAAGGCCGCGCTGGAGAAGCTGTAACTGCCGGTGCTCGGGAAGGCGTTCGAGCCGGTCGGCTCCAGGGAGCGCCGCGCGGGATGTCGCCTGAGGTTCAGGCGGCGGTGCTCACCGTCAGGCGTTGCCGCAGTTGCAGCTTCAGAAAGCGGATCCCGCGGGCGTCGTAAAAGTAGACCAGGTTGCGGTCAGCCACCCAGATCGCTTCGAGCCGAATGCTGCGCGGACCTTGCAGGTAGAACTGCATGCCGCACGTTTTACCGTTGCGAACCAGTTTGGACTCGGAGAGTCCAAACTGGTCCCGGAGGATGTTTTCCCGGTCGCACAGGGTGGTGTGAACAAAAGCTCGCAGGTCATCCAGCGTGAGGATGGCATCGAGACATTTGGGCATGGTGGCGGATGATCCTGACAAGCGGTGCAAAGACAGAGAAGCTGAGCAAAGTTTGCCGAACTGGTCTTCCATTCCGACCGGTAACATATCGACCGATGTGGAAACCCTCTTCCAGCCAGCCGCCCGGCGGTGCTTTGACCGTCAACCCTCGTCTCTCCGGTTCATCCGGAGTAACCTGAACTGTATTTTTTTCGTGCAAGCGAGGCTCTTCCACCATGCGGATTGATCCGGCAGAACTGACCAATTTTTCCCAGGCGTTGTTCCAGGCCGCCGGAGTCGGCGCCCCCGAGGCGCAGATCGTTTCCGCCAGCCTGATCGCGGCGAACCTGCGGGGATATGACTCGCACGGGGTGATGCGCATCCCGTTTTACATTCAAGCGATCAGCGAGGGGCGCGTTCGACCGGGAGAACCGCTGCACATCGAGCATGAAACCCCGGCAGCCCTGGTGTGCGACGGGAAATGGGGCTTGGGACAGGTATTGTCGCGGGCGCTGATGGAACGGCTGATGGACAAAGCGGCCCAGACCGGAGTCGCCTGCGGAACCCTCCGACAGGCCGCGCACATTGGACGGGTGGGGGAATATGCGGAACAGGCTGCCGAACGGGGCATGGCGGCCATCATCTGCGCCAACAGCCACGGTTCGGGCCAGCGGGTGGCGCCGGTGGGGGGGATTCGTGGGAGACTGGGAACCAACCCGCTGAGCATCGGCATGCCCGGCGGAAAAGAAGGGCCGTTCATTCTGGATTTTGGCACCAGCGCCACCGCCGAGGGAAAGGTCCGAGTCAAGCGGATCGCCGGCGAGAACGTGCCGCTGGGATGGATTCTTGATTCTGAAGGAAATCCGACGACAGATCCCCATCAGTTGTATGGCAATCCGGGAGGAACGATCTTGCCGATGGGAGGAGATCAAGCGTACAAAGGGTTTGGGCTGGCCTTCATGATTGAAATGCTGGCGGGGGGGCTGTCGGGAGGCAAATGCTCGCATCCCGGAGCGCCGCCGCCAGTGGGGAACGATGTCCTGTTCCTCGTGCTCGACCCGCGGCAATTCGGAGGGGCAGAACACCTCCGCGGACAGCTCGCGGAATTGGAACCGTTCGTCCGAGAGACGCCGCGCCGCGCGGGAGTGGAGCGGATCACGCTTCCCGGCGATCCCGAGCGGGCGCTGCTCGCCCAGCGGCGTGCCGAGGGAATTCCCCTGGACGACGGAAATTGGGCCGAACTGGTCAAACTGGCGGGAACGCTGGGAGTTCAGGTTCCGGCGGGAAAGACAGGTTGAGCTTCTCTCGTCCGGCTTTGGTAAAGTCCCAAGCCTGACACAATTGCGCAGGCCAGACCAAGTCGATCCGACAGACTCACCGACGGCGGCGTTTGCCGCGCGGTTTTCCTTTCCAGGGGGCGCGCGGAGCCGGGTCTTTGCTGGCGGGGGTTTTGCGGGGGGGAGTTTCCGTTCCCTTTGTCGGCGGGACTGTAGGGCGGACCGGGCCGGGGCGCCCCCCCTGGGGAAACGTCCGCGCTCCAGGTCGGGGTGGGGAGGGTGCTCCGCGTCGGATGGTGCGGGCCGCTTGCGTGCCGGCCAATCGGAAATCGAGTTGACGGCGATCGACGTCAACGTGCGCAACGACCACCCGCACCTTGTTTCCCAGCCGAAATTGCCGACCTCCGCGGCCGGTCAGCGTATGGGCCGTCTGATCAAAATCGTAACGGTCGTTGTCGAGCGACGTGACATGGACCAGCCCCTCGGCAGGGACTTCCACCGCCTGGCAGAAGAAGCCAAAGTCCTGGACCCCCGTAATGATCGCGTCGAATTCATCTCCGACCCGCGACGCCATGTAGGTCAGCAGTTTCACTTTGACCAGTTCCCGCTCAGCCTGTTCGGCGCGGCGTTCGGTCCGCGAACAATGCCGCGCGGCGGCGGTCAGCTCCACAACCCCCGGCCAGGGGGCGTCGTCGGCTTTGGTCACCAGCCGATCGATCAGGCGATGCACCATCAAATCGGGATAGCGACGGATGGGACTGGTGAAGTGGCAGTAGTTCTCCGCGGCCAGAGCGTAGTGCCCCATTTCCTCCGGAGAGTATTCCGCCTGTTTCAAGCTGCGGAGCAGGGCGTAATTGACGGCGTGCATCTGGGGGGCGTTCTGGACCTGGTCGAGCAGCTTTTGCAGGTCAGTACGACTCTGATAGCGCTTGAGCGGAAAGCCCAGCGAGGTGACGAACTCGGCAAACGCCCTGAGTTTGACTTCATCCGGATCGGCGTGGACGCGGCGGAGGAAGGGAATCCCCCGGTCCGCCAGCGCCGTGGCGACCGCCATGTTGGCCGCCAGCATGCATTCTTCGATGATCTGGTGGCTTGGATCATGCGGGGTGACGTGCGCCCCGGAAACTCGCCCTTGCTTGTCGAAGTCGATTTTGACTTCGGGCATGCTCAGTTCCAAAGCCCCCATGGCGAACCGCCGCGCCCGCAACCGCATCGCCAGTTTGTACATCCGGTCCAGCACCTGGCGGACCTTGGCGCTGACCTTGGTCTTGAACCGTTCCGGTTCATTGATGATCGGCATCACCTCTTCGTAGGCAAACCGCTTGGTGACTTTGATCGCCGAGTTGGCGAATTGGGTGTGCAGCGGAATCCCCTCTTCCGTGAACTCCATGATGGCCGACTTCGTGAATCGGACTTTTCCCTGCTGCAGGCTGGCCAGGCTGTTGGAGATCAACTCCGGGAGCATGGGAATCACGCGGTCAGGAAGGTAGACGCTGGTCCCGCGCTGCTGCGCTTCCCGATCAAGCAAAGAGCCGGGCTGGACAAAATGCGCCACGTCGGCAATGTGGACTCCCAAATGCCAGTGTCCATCGTCCGACTGCGTCAACGAAATGGCGTCATCGAAATCGCGGGCATCGACCGGATCGATGGTGACGATCGTCTCCCCCGTCAGATCGAGCCGATCTCCCAACGACTCTTCATCGAACTGCTGCGCCTGGGTGCGGGCTTCGTTCAGAACGTCGGGAGGGAATTCGTCGGGCAGGCCGAATTCATGGATAATGGAGAGCGTGTCGACCCCTGGCTCCCCCCGCGGCCCCAGCACTTGCGTCAGAACCCCTTCCCCCGGATGAACGTGGCTGGGGAACCGCACCATCTCGAACACGACCTTGTCCCCGACTTGCACCCCTTTCGCCCCTGGGTCGCCGACGGAGACCGGATCGCTGAGGGTCGTGCCATCCACGTTGACCCATCCCAGTTCGTCCCGCTCGAAGTAGGTTCCCACGAACGTGCGGGTCGAGCGCTGCAGAATCTCGACGATCCGTCCGCGAACCCGCCCATCGCTGCGGCCTCCTTCATGCACCTGCACGAGCACTTCGTCGCCGGTGTGGGCGTCTCCCAGTTCATGCGGCGCAATGAACACGTCCTGCCGTGGTCCGGCCGGTGCGGCGCCAGGCTGTTTGTGCGCAATCAGGAACCCGGCCCCCCCGGCGGTCCGCTTAATCGTCCCCTGCAGCAGGCCGCTGGTTGTGCGCAGCCGCAGCAGTCCCTGCTGGCTGCGTCGAACCTGTCCCGAAGTGAGCAGCACTTCGAGGGCGTCGCTGAATTCCTGTCGCCGCTTCTTGGTGATGTTGAGCTGCTTGGCCAGAACCTGGGCCGTGACCGGCTGATAGTCGGGGCGGCCAAGGGTGGCCAGGATCTTGCGGTCGATCGAGAGCATGGAGAGAAGCGATTCGAGAGAGAAGCGTGGCGAAGGGGGGGGTTATCGAGGACAGGCAGGCGCCCCAGGGAGCAAAGGTCTGGCTGCTTAAACCTGTCAGAACTGGTCGGAACCCCGATATTGATTATAGCAGTCCCGTGCCTTAGTCGGGAGCTTCGGGGACAACCAGCGTTGGCCCGCTTGCACTGGCAGATTTGGCTGGGAATCTGTGACCTGGGGTTGCAACCGTGCGCGATCGTCAGGAGAATGGTGATTGCCATCCTGACACCGACACGTGACATTGGTCGCACAATCGGGCAAACTCTTCTGCCAGGTTTCACCTTTCATCGTGGTCATTGCAACAGTCGCGCGGACTGCATTCGACGAATCGGCGACGTTGGCCGACCTGTTGGATGCGCTCGGGGATATCTCCCCTGGCAGGGTTCGTCTGCATCCCCCACCGGGCGCAGCAACGGAAACCGATGTGACAGACATTCGCGACGATGAGCGGCGGCTGTACGAGTTGGTCGATGGTGTCTTGGTGGAGAAGGTCAAGGGCTTTCGCGAATCGATCGTGGCCTGCGTTCTGATTCAACGGTTGGGGAGCTTTGTGAAGGAGCATGACCTGGGAGTCGTCACCGGCGAAGCGGGTATGCTACGGTTGGCGCGGGGACTCGTACGCATTCCCGATGTGTCATTCATCGCCTGGTCGAGATTCTCCGATCGCCGAATACCCGATGAGCCAATTCCAAATCTGGCGCCTGACTTGTCGGTTGAAATCTTGAGCGCCGGCAACACGCCGCGTGAGATCAAACGCAAGTTGACCGAATACTTTGACGCGGGAGTCCGCTTGGCCTGGATCATTGATCCAGGTTCGAAATCCGCCGAGGCGTACACCAGTCCGACCGCGTTCACTCGCGTGACGGGCGCCGATGCGCTGAGCGGAAGGGACGTGGCGCCAGGTTTCCAAATTCCGCTGGCGGAGCTCTTCGCCGACCTGGATTCCGCTGCCAGCCCTTGAGTCGCGCCCGAGAACTCCCCCGCGGCGCGGGTTTCTTCAGATGATCTCTGGCAAACGATCTCCGACACCTGCCACTCGGCCGTTCTCAACAAAGTAGGCGTATTCGCGAAGATATCTTTCCGCCCCAACCTGCCTCTATTTATACAACGGCCCGTGAATCTCCACCGGCCGCACATCCAGTCGCAGATTGGTGATTGTCAGGTCGTCCCCCAGGGCGCCGGGGGGCCAGCCCTTGGTGTCCTGATCGCGATAGAGGCGGAATACGAATCCGAGGGTTGGACCCTGTTGGGCTTTCAGGCCATCAAATGTCAGGCCGGTCGCTTCGGGATGGCGGCTGTCCATCAACTTGCGCATCACGTCCAGCACCGCGTTGTTCCCCAGAATGTCGTTGCTGACGATCGGATCCTGGTAAAAGGGCTGAAAATCAGGACTCCCAGGGTCGATCGGTTTGAGATCCTGCTTTTCGGGACTGGGGATGACTTCTCGTGTCGCCAGGTCGAGCCGGTCGCCGTGGGCCAGGAACGACAAGCGCGCCTTGTGCAGGTGG
The DNA here is from genome assembly GCA_046152955.1 of Planctomycetales bacterium. Lineage (GTDB taxonomy): Bacteria > Planctomycetota > Planctomycetia > Planctomycetales > Planctomycetaceae > SIAF01. Next base: position 57,582 of record JBJXGA010000535.1, read on the forward strand.
AATTCCTTCTCTTCTCCCAGGCGCTCGGCTTCGGAGAGATCGATCAGCATGGCTCCCGAATAACCGGTCACCTCCACCTGGCCGTTCTGGACGACGATGGCCGTGTTCTCATCGATCCCCAGGCCGTACTTCACGCCATGATTTTGCATGATCACCAGTGCCCGCGCCACCCGGCCCCGCGTCAGGAAGTGCTGATCGATGAACCACCCCTCGGGCATGAACGCCAGGCCGCGGGCCGTCTCGACCCCTTCGATCACCCCCCGCTCCAAAAGGGGCAACTGTTTGTCGGCCCCCAGGCACATGACATGACTCATCACTGCTGCCCCCGCGCTCGTTCCGCCGACCACCCCTCCCGCGCGGTAGACGCTCCAGATCGCCTCCAGGACGGGCGTGCGGCTGTCGTCATCTTCCAGAAGCGCTTTGATGATTCGCGCCTGCTGTCCGCCGCCAAAATAGACTCCGTGGACCTCCTTGATCTCTGCCACAATCTTGGGGTCGGCGACCGCCTCGCGATAGTTGATCGGAAGATTTTGCAATCCGACTGGAACGATCACAGGATCCGCGCCGAACGTGCGCAGCACCTCTGCGATCCGCTCGCCGCTCCGCTGCGGAAAGAGCGACCCGGTCGCGAAGACGGCGATCCGCGGGGGAGTTCCGGGAGGGACGCCGGTCCGCTCGGCATAATCTGCCGCCAATTGCACCAGACGCTTCCAGACGTCGGCGTTGTCATGCCGAACTCCGCCGCCGGAAATGAACAGCGTACCGGCCGGCGGTTGGGCGACTTCGTCCACCACCGCGGCGCGGTCCGGCTCGTCGGCGACAACGCGCTGGGCCAGAAACCCGCTCAGGGGAGGTCCATCGACGAATCCAGCGGTAAGCAGAACCAGGAAAAACAGCAGTGTGCGGGGCATCTCGATCAGAGTGTGTGAGCCATCCCTTGCGCGGCGAACAACGCCGTCGGTCCATTTCCGTCAGATATCATAGGCACTTTCGGACGCTGCCGCACGCTCAAGTTTGAGATTCCAGAATTTCGCGACGACTCACCGTTTGACGGGTGCGAACTTTGGGAGGGGCCTCCGCCAGGCCCACCCCTCCGGTGAGTGGGAGGTTGCTTGGCGGTTCGGCCGTGGCCGGGCTGGCATGGAGAGTCAGCACATCGGCGATCGATCCACCGACATGTTGCTCCGCGAGAGCATAAAAGCCTTCGGGAAGCAGTCCGCCGTTCAGGGTTTTCTGGATCTCCGGGATCCAGGTTGTGTGGAACGCATGAAAAATCCCGGCTTCGACACGAGTCCAGTCATGCATGGAGGTTGTTCCCAATGCGTTGATCACTAAGGACGTTGCGGTCTCCGCCATTTTGGCGATACGACGTCAGCGGATGCTCCAATATCCTGGACGACGACTCGTATGAGCGACCGCCACGACAAGGCATTGGTCGCGCGACAATTCTCTAAAAATGACATGAAACGGATACGGTTTGAGCAGGCAGTAGCGATGCCTGTTATCGCAACTAGGAAAGCGGTCGGGATTCGTGGCGATTGACTCCAAGGCTCTCTGAAACTCAGCCTGAAATCCTTCGGCGGCACGCATGCTCCGCTCCGCGTACCAGCGGAGGGACTCAGCAAAATCATCCTCGGCGGCAGCCGCAATGACGACCTCAGCCATCGAGTCCCGCCTTCGATCGAGCGCGTGAACGGACGTCATCCCAGGTCGCTGACGGCATGGTCCCCTGATCAAATGCAGCGGAGCGTCGCTGCACTTCGGCAATCCATTCGTCGCTTGGCGCCAGCACGTCAGCAGGAACACCCTCTTCCCAAAGTGTCTCCACCAGCCGTAGCTGTTCGGTGGCAGACAAGGTCCTGGCTGCATCCAGCACATCTTGAAAATTCGGCATGGTTCCCTTTCAGAGTTCGTCGCAATTGAATTTTCCAAAAAAGGAGTCTACATCACGCACTCTCAAGGCTAGAAACCGTACCGCCTTCCGTCAATACGGATTGACGACATACGGATTGACGACAATCAACGTTGCTGCCGGGCGCGCGACGACCTCAGTCCGCAAACCTCACGCCGGCGCTTTGGCCTCTTCCTTCTTCCGCTGTTCGGCCAGCATCGCCTGGACGGTTGACAGCGCCTCGTCGAGCGAGACTTTGGTCGCCGCCGCGTCCCAGCGCCAGCGGACTTCCACCAGTCCTTCCTTGAGGCCTTTGCCGCCGATCACAATCCGCAGGGGAATCCCCACGAGATCGGCGTCTTTGAATTTGAATCCGGCACGCGCGTCGCGGTCGTCGAGCAGGACGTCGACGCCGGATTGCGTCAAGGCGGCGTAGTATTTCTCGGCCAGAGCCATCGTCTCCGGTTCCGTCACATTGAGCGGGATGATGAGTACCGAATAGGGAGCGATCGACAAGGGCCAGATCAGCCCGTTCTCATCAAAGCTCGTTTCGCACAACGAAGCCACGATGCGATTCACGCCGATTCCGTAACAGCCCATGATCATCGGGTGCCGCTGCTCTTTTTCATCCAGGTACTCGGCGTCCAACGCGACGCTGTACTTCGTCCCCAGTTTGAAGACGTGACCGACCTCGATCCCATGCACCAGTTCCAGCCTCCCCGCACACTTGGGACAGGGATCCTGATCCTGCGCCATCCGCAAGTCGTAGGTCGCGTCAAGCTGGTAATCGCGGCCGGCATTGACGCCGGTCAGGTGGGTGTCCGCCTCATTGGCGCCGGTCACCGCATTGACGATGGCCGGAATGTCATGGTCCGCCAGAATCGGACACTTGATTCCCACCGGGCCGGCAAAACCGGTAGGGGCGGTCGTCACCTGCTGGATCGTCTTCTCATCGGCCAGTTCCAGCGTCCCCGCTTTGAGCGCCCGGCGGACCTTGGCATCGTTCGCCTCGTGATCGCCGCGGACCAGGATCGCAAACGGTCGGCCGTCCGCCAGGTAGATCAATGTCTTGATCATCTGCTCGGGCCGACATTTGAGGAGGCGGCTGACCTGCTCGATACTGGTGGCGTTGGGGGTGCTGATTTTTTCGATCGGTGCCGCGCCCGGTACCGGCTGAATCGCCGCCGGCTGACGACCCGTCTCGGCCCGTTCCAGGTTCGCGGCGTAACTGCATTGCGGGCAGTGGACGATCCGGTCCTCGCCGTTGGTGGCGGGAACCATGAACTCGTGCGACGCATCGCCGCCGATCGGGCCGCTCTCGGCCTCGACCGGCAGATACTTCAATCCGCAGCGGGCGAAGACCCGGCAATAGGCGTGGTACATGCGGTCATAGACTTCATTGAGTTGTTCCAGGCTCGTTCCAAAGCTGTAGGCGTCTTTCATCAGGAACTCGCTGGTCCGCAACACTCCGAACCGCGGACGCTCTTCATTGCGAAACTTCGTTTGAATCTGGTACACGCAGATCGGCAACTGGCGGTACGAATTGAGGTGGCGGCCGATCAGGTCGGTGACGACCTCTTCGTGCGTCGGCCCCAGGGCCAGATGCACCAGCCGATCGCCGCGCTGCACTTGAAAATTGATCAGCACTTTGCCAAAGGCCGCTTTGCGTCCGGTCCGTTCGAACAGGTCGATCGGCTGCAAGGCGGGCATGAACAGCTCGATGGCGCCGGCCCGGTCCATCTCTTCACGAACGATGGCCTCGGCCTTGCGGACGGCGCGCCAGCCCAGCGGGAGGTACGTGTACGCCCCGGCCATCAATTGCCGGATCAGCCCCGCCCGCATCATCAACTGATGGCTGGGAATTTCCGCATCCGACGGATTTTCCTTCATTGTGGGAATGAACGTTTTCGACCAGCGCACGGCGGACTCCCTTCAAACAAATCAAATGACGGCGGAATGAGTTCGATTTGTACCGGCGGGTGGCGGTCGGATGCAAGGCGCAGTCGCTCTCTGGCTGCCACCCCATACCCATTCCGGTCTGGCCCTTGTTCCACGGCCCGGCGCTCCCTAGAATCGCCCCTTGCGCGCTCCCGAAGTTCCTTCCGAAAGTCTCTCCCGTGTCGGCTGCCACCATGTCGTCCCGTCGTTTCATCAACACGCTTTCTGACGGGGACAGTGTCGAGGAAGTGTATCTGTTGACTGATAAGCAGTTGCGCGCCAACCGCAACGCGGCTCTGTATCTGCTGGTGGAACTGCGCGACAAAACCGGCGCGATCAGCGCCCGCATGTGGAACGTCACCGAAGAGGGAGTGGCTCACGTCAATCCGGGGGACTTCGTCCACGTCAAAGGCAAGGTCCAGCTCTATCAGGGGTCGCTGCAAATGATCGTCAGCGCCATCCAGACCGTCCCGACCGAGCGGCTTGATCCCTCTGATTTCGTCCGGTCGTCGGGGCGCGATTTGGGTAAGCTCTCCGTGCGGCTCCGCGAGTTGCTGCAGTCGATCGACGAACCTTCATTGCGGGCACTGATGGACTGTTTTCTTATCGACGAACCGCTGATGGCCGCCTTTTCCGCGGCTCCGGCGGGGATGAAGGCGCACCATGCCTATGCCGGAGGACTGCTGGAACACGTCGTCAACATGCTGGAGATCGCCCATCGCATCGTCGATCTTCTGCCGGGGGTCGATCGCAATTTGCTGCTGGCGGGAATCCTGCTGCACGACATCGGCAAGACGCGCGAGTTGGCCTACGAGACCGGGTGCAGTTACACCGACGAAGGGCAGCTTCTGGGACACCTGGTGATCGCCGTCGAGATGCTGTCACAAAAAATCGCCGAGGTCGAGCGGCTGACGGACGAACCGTTTCCCGCGGAACTGACGCTGCGTCTGAAGCACATGATCGTCAGCCATCACGGAACCTACGAATTCGGCAGTCCCAAGCTCCCCATGACCCCCGAAGGGATCGCTCTGCACCACATCGACAACCTCGACGCCAAAGTGCATGAATTCAGCCGCGACATCGCCGACGACCCCAACCCGCTGGCCAGCTTCACCCCCTTCAATGCGCGGTTGGATCGCAAGCTCTTCAAGGGGCTCAAAGGCCCCAAGGCGTCCGAAAAGTAGTCGGCAACTACGTTGCCGGACCGCCTGAATCCGGTCCGGCGTCAATGGGGGCCGCTGGATTGGAACCTGCTTCGCGCCGATGCAGCAGCAGATGCAGGACGGTCGATCGGACCAGTTCGTCCGCCGACTCAAAGGAATAGTCGGCGACGGAACCGTGTCGGAGATAGGCCCTGGTGGCGGGCGTGAGATAGGCGGCAGGGGCGCAGGAGACCACGTCGTCCAGGAACATCCTGAAATTGCCGGTCGCCGAGTCGGTCTTCCGCTCTCCCAGATACTCGTAGTTCATCTGCTTATGGTCGATGCGCAGGACCGGGAACGGCCCGGCGGCGATGATCAGTGCCTGCGGCCCCGGCGAGAGGGGAGTCTCTAGCGTGGAAGGGCCGGTCCGCCGCGCGGCGCGGACGGTCTGCATTTCCTGCGGCGCGAAATGCCGCGTCCCTTCGCGAGGCACCTGCCCCACACTGACCAACTCGACATCGCTCCAGGGAATCGCTCCCTGGGGACGCCCATGCAGTTCAAGGATCTCCAACCCGGCCGGCGCGCAGCGCGCGTGATGCACCATTGGCACGTGATCGAACGTGGGAATCTCGCCGACGGGAATCGCGGCCGCCTGCAGCCCCGAGTCTGAGATCGCCTGGGCCAGACGCTCAGACTGTTCCCGACTCAACCGATCAGGAAGGATGCCGGGAGCGGCGCGCGCATGAATCATGGCGTCGGTGGCATGCAGTCCAAGCACTTCCGACAAGACCTCGCTCAGATCGGCGACGTCGTCAGGAGTCGCGAAAACAGCCACGCGATACGACAGGTCTGAATCGACTGGTGAGGACATTTTTGGATCTCGTACCGCCAGGGGTGTACAGGCGACAGGCAGTCGCCACGTGCCGAGCCTCAATCGGAATCCAGCGACTCCACGGCGGCCGCCGCAAAATGCAGGCGGTCTGGGCAATGTCGTTTGTACCCTCGCGGGGAGTTCTCTGGCAAGCATCGCATTCGCCAAATGCTCCAGACACCAGGGCCGACCTGACCGCACAAGCCCCATCGAGAAATCAGCTTCGGATTGAACGACGAACCGTTCGAAACCCACAAAAAGTCGAGGGAGAGCACCGCACCGGGGGATTGGAAATCTGATATAGTGCCGTCAGACAGAGTGGCAGGGCCGGGCTGGACGCCTTCGCTCTGCAATGCCGTCGCCGTGACCACGCAAATCCCGGGACATCCGATCCGACGAATCGACTCTATGGTTCAATATCAGCACATCGTCCGCGAACTGCGACAGGCGTTTCCGCAACCGGTTTCCGACCGCCTGCACGACGCCTATTTTGTCTTTTCGTTCCTGCGGGCGCTGGACCAGGTGGATGCTATGAAATCGGCGATGCCCCTGCTGGGGCAGCCGGAAACCGTCGATTACGCCGCGGCTCGCAATTGTTTGCTCGCCGAAGAGGGGATGCCCCTGGAACAAGTGACCACCCGCCTGGTCGCACATCTCTCGGGAATGTTTATCTGGGGACACCCCCGTTCGCAGGTGAACGTGGTTCCCTCCCCGACGATCCCCAGCATCATCGGCGGGCTGTTGCCCTCGATTTACAATCCGAATCTGGTGAGCGACGAGTCGGGGCGCAAGGTGGCGCTGGCCGAAGTGGAGGTCTCCTCCATCGCCGCCGCGCTGGTTGGATTCGATCCGCAGCGTGCCGCCGGGGTTTTCACTTTCGGCGGCACCGGAACGACGCTGTATGGCGCCAAAATCGGGCTGGAAAAGGCGTGTCCGGGGTCGATGCGCACGGGACTGAGCGGGCGGGCCCATCTGGTCTGCTCCGAGCGGGCGCATTACGCCTGCCGCACCGTGGCCGCCTGGCTCGGCCTGGGCTTCGACCAGGTCGTGGAAGTCCCCGCGGATGAACAGAACGAAATCCGGACCTGCCTGTTCGAGACGATGTGCCGCGACTTGCTGCGGCGGGGCGAGAAGATCGCCGCGATCGTCGCCACGATGGGGACGACCGACGCGTTTGGCCTGGACGATCTGCGCGCGCTGGTGGAAATCCGCGACCGGCTGGTGGAGGAGTTCGGGCTGGACTACGTGCCGCACATCCATGCCGACGCCGTGATCGGCTGGGCCTGGAGCGTGTTCAACGATTACAACTTTGCCGAAAACCCGTTGGAGTTTCGCAAGCGGACGCTGCGGGCGCTGGCGGGGGTGCAGCGGCGGACGCGCGACTTGGGCCTTGCCGATTCGCTGGGGATCGACTTTCACAAGACGGGGTTCACCCCCTATGTCTCCAGTCTGTTCCTGTCGCGGGAGGGGGGAGATCTGCAGCGCCTCGCGCGGGATCCCCAGACCATGCCGTACCTGTTTCAATCGGGAGAGTACCACCCCGGTCAGTGGACGCTGGAAACGACGCGGAGCGGCGGAGGACCGATGGCAGCGCTGGCCAATTTGCTGCTGTTCGGCAAAAATGGGCTGCGGGCGCTCCTGGGACACCTGGTGTCGATGGCTGAGAACCTCCGCGAGCATCTCGAAGGGGATCCGGCAACGCATGTCCTCAACAACGGCAACTTCGGGCCGGTCACGTTGTTCCGCGTTTATCCCGATGGCGTCGATACGTTCAGCTTTCCGCAGCGAGAAATGACCGATCCTGCCTGCCGCGAGCAACTCCTGGCGCACAACGACTACAACCGCGAGCTCTTTGCCTGGATTCAGTCCGAGGCGCTGGAGGGGAGGGGAGTCGTCATCTCGCTCACTGATTGTTATCGAGAAACGACCTACGGCGAACCGGTCGTGGCGCTCAAGAGTTACATCATGAGCCCCTTCTCCGAGGAGCAGCATGTCGAATATGTGCTGGAATCGATCGCCAAGGCTCGCGCGCGGCTGCGCGCGTCGGCCTCCGGCCCGTCCGCCTGAGTGGCGTCCGCGCAAAAAAAGACGGTTCCGGCTTCGATCCGTTGGGGGAGGGGAGGGGAGTAATTGGGAAGTGATAGTGTGGTAGGATCTTGGGAGTGCAACGGAGAGGTCTCTCAGGTCTCTCCGTCTTTGACAGGACATACGAGATGCCCTGCCGCACTACTTCTTCTACTTGGTTTCCCCCGGGGTCGGATGTCCACCGGAACCGTCTGATTTCTGCTTGGATTGTGGTTGTCGCCGGCGCAGCCAGACTGCTCACGCCGTCGCTTTCAGTTGCATCTCCTGGGCATTGAGGGCCACGATGGCAATTCCCAACTGGTCGGCGGCGCGAGCGACCTCGTCGCGATCAATCACGATCGTCATGTCGCTTTCAATCGCCAGCACTTTCGCGCCGCTTTCACGCATCGTTTGAATCGTTTGCACGCCGATCGTCGGAACGTCGAACCGCATGTCCTGCTGTGGCTTGGCCACCTTGACGACGACGAAGCCCCCCTTGCGGCACAAGTCTCCCGCGCGGCGGATGCAGCTATCTGTTCCTTCGATCGCCTCCAGGGCCAGCACCGCCAGGTCTTTCACCATAACGCTCTGTCCCACATCGAGACGGCCCATTTCCTTGGCCAGTTCCCAGCCAAAAAAGATGTCCTTCCATTGGGCCGGGGTCGGTTTCCTTTTGGTCAAAAAGCCGTGTTTCACAAGGAGCTCCGGGCAATAATCGAGGGCCGAGTGAAAGGTAAGACCGTCTCGCTCGAACTCGCGGATGACGGCCAACAGGATCGTGTCGTCCTTGCGATTGCTCGTGGCAAAACGGAGCCACATCCGCATCGTCCGCCAGTCGGGAAGCAGTCGCCAAAAGAGGTAGGGGCGGACCAGCACCGTCTTTTCGATTTTGCCCGCCATCACCACCTGGTCGACCCCCGCCCGGTGGAACAGCCGCATCGCGCGGCTGAAACGGGCCAAGGGCGCCGTATGGTAGCTGGCACAGACCTCGGCCAATTCGTCTGACGCCATCCCCGCGACGCCAACGCCGCACACCGCCAGTCCCTGGCGGCGCGCCGCTTCGGCAAAGACGATCGGAAAGCGACCGCTGCCAGCCAGCAGGCCGACTTTCTGCGTCGCTTCCGTTGGGAGATACAAATTCACATCCATGCGATTCAAACCCTGCTACGACTTGTCCAGGCGCTGGGTCAGCGCCTCCATCCGTGCTTCCAGTTCGCGAAGCTGTTTCCGCATCTCAGGGACCTTGACGGCCGACATCAGGATTCGCAGTTGCTCGAGTTCAGGCCGCGCCGGCGCGCCGACGTGCGTTTCTCCGTCGGGAACGTCTTTGTGCGCCCCGGCCTTGGCCCCCAGCGTGCAGCCGCGCCCCAAATGAACGTGATCCGCCACCCCTGCCTGCCCGCCGCAGCGGACGTAGTCTCCGGTGGTCACCGATCCCGCCAGTCCCACCTGGGAGGCGAAGGCATTGTGGCGGCCAATTTCACAGTTGTGTCCGATCATCACCAGGTTGTCGAGCTTCGTGCCGGCGCCGATCAAGGTCGGGCCGATCATTCCGCGGTCGATCGTCGTCCCGGCTCCAATCTCGCAGTCGTCCTGGACCTCCACCCAGCCCAGTTGCGGGATTTTTTCGAAGCGTCCCTCGCGAAAGCGATAGCCGAATCCATCCGCCCCGAGGACGGCAGAAGCATGCACGACGACCCGATTTCCGACCACCACGTCGCTGTACAACACCACGTGCGGATGGAAGATGCAGTCGTCGCCGATTCGGCATTGGCGACCAACGAATACTCCCGGATAGAGATCGCACCGATCGCCAATGACCGCCCCCGCATCGACAAAAGCCCCTGGATAGATGTTGCAGTCCGCGCCGATCCGGGCGGTCGGGTCGATCGTCGCTTGAGGGGAAACGCCGACCTGTGGTCGTGGTGCGGGGGGACGAAACTGCTTGAGAATCGTCAGAAAGGCGTCGAGGGGGTCGTCCACCAGCACCAGCGCCGGCTGCGCGCCGGACAAGAGCGTCGCCCCGCGCTGCGCCCTGCTGACCAGGCACGCGCCGGCTTTCGCCGTCCTGAGCGATTTGAGGTGCTGTTCATCGCCGGCAAAGGAAATCTCGTGCGGTCCCGCTTTTTCCAGCGCAGCCGCTCCGCGAATTTCCAGCCGACCATCGCCGAGAATCTCTCCGCGAATGGGCAGCGCCAGGTTCTCCAACGTGGCCGAAATCATTTCGGGCATCCTTTCCGGCGGTAGTTGTAACCGAAAGGCCGCCGCCGTTGCAAGTGCTGTCGGGGGCGAAGTTTAGTCAAGCCCTCCTGGGACGCGCCTCTGGCCGCCAGGGAGGGGCTGCCCAACCTCCGGCCCACCTCGCAATCTCGCTGGCGATCGAGAGCCCGATCCTGCCGGCGGCAACAAGGCCGTTGAGTGGCGCGGCGTCTTTGATGTTCTGAGCCACCGAGATGATCCAGCCCGGCCCGGGAACCGTTACCACTGCCAACGAGGGAGGCGTTGACGATTCGCGCAGCGCTCCAAGGAACGTTTTTTAAAGGGGAGAACCCGATGGATGTCACGCTCGGTTGTGTCTGCGGGTTCGTCGCCTGGTTTCTGATTCGCTACCTGTTGGCGGGCTTTTATGTCATCGATCAGAATCAGCGGGCGGTGATCACCACGTTCGGACGGGCCGAGCGGCTGCGCGATGCGACAACGCTCGAACTGCCGATCGCCGAGGCGCTCGCGGACGACGAAAAGGAGCGGTACGCCTACCCTCAGGTGCGGGTCGTGCCGCCCGGGTTCTATTGGAAGTGGCCCTGGCAGCAGGTGCATCGGGTGTCGATTGCCACCGCGACGATGAACATGGCCTACGATCCCGACGAACCCTCGGCCAACAACGAGGGAACGATCCTGGATGCGGTGACCAAGGATCAGCTCAACATCGGGCTCACCGGGCAGATTCGATATGGGGTCTCAGACGCCAACCTGTACGCCTATCTGTTCGGAGTCAAACGCCCCATCTCGCACGTCATGGGGTACTTCGTCTCAGTCCTTCGAGAACGGATCGCGAATTTTGAGTCCCCCCCCGTGACCTTCGTCGCGGCAGCGGGTGACGCTGCGGGGGCCGAGGCGCAAGTCAGCTACGGCGTCTCGATCAACGATCTGCGGAAGAATCTACGCGATTTGAACGAGCACATGGACCGGGAATGCCAATCTTCGGCGGCGCGTTACGGCATGGTGCTCGACGCCTCGCTGATCACCGGCATCGATCCCCCGCCGGAAGTCGAATCGGCCCTGGCTGCGATTAACACGGCTCACAACCAGGTCTCGTCGGATATCAGTCTGGCGCAGGCGGCTGCCGACCAGAAGATCGTGCAGTCGAAACGGGCGGTCGAGATTGAAACGCTCAAGGCTCAGGCGGAGATCGAGCCGCTGGAACGGATGGCGACACAACTGCAAGCGCTGAAGAAGAGCGGGCCAGGGGTTCTGGCGGCCTACGTACGGAACGTTCGGATGTCGCTGTTCGCTCGTTCGGAACGGGCCTTTGTGGAGGTGGACGCATGAATGCCTTCTTGGCCTTGATCATCACATTTTTCGCGTCGTTCTTAATTGTGCCGTTGGCCCTGAGCGTGGGACGCCTGCTGGGAGTGTACACGATCGTTCAGGAGCGCCGCTGCCAGGTGTTTGTCCTGTTCGGCGAGGTGCTGGCGACCATCGAAGAACCGGGGTTGCATTTCCTATGGCCGCTGCTGGGATGGAAAGCGCTGATCGTGAAGACGTTCGGAACGTGTTACGTCGTCGACCTGCGGCTGGATCAGGTCTACCTGCGGAGCGCGCCGGTCAATTCGGAAGAAGGGGCGCCGATGGGGATCGGCATCTGGTACGAGATGTTCATCAGCGACCCGGTGGCGTTCCTGTTCAAGAACATGGACCCACGCGGATCGCTGGCGGCCAACGTGGGGAACTCCACCGTCCGCTGCCTCAGCAATCTGCCGCTGGCCAACATGATGGTGAATCGGCACGGCATGAGTTCGACGGTACGGGACGAAGTGTCTCCCAAGTCCCATGAGTGGGGTTATCGGCTGGGGTCGGTGTATATCCGCAAGGTCCACTTCCGCGATCGGGAAATGATCCACCAGATCGAAAGCAAGGTCGTCAACCGGTTGCGACAGGTCACTTCGGCCATCAAACAGGATGGCGCCAATCAGGTCAGCATCATCACCAGCACGGCCGACCGCAAAGCGGCCATCGAATTCGCCAAGGCGGCGGCGATTCGCCCGGAGTTAGTGGGGAACGCCCTGCAAAGCATCTGCCAGGATCCCGAGACCTCGGCAGCCATGTTCACGATTTTGGAAACCCAGAAACTGCTGGACAGCAAAGGCAAACTGACGCTCGTTCCCGCCCGCAGCGGCCTGATGACGGAACTGCTGGCGTCTGCGGACGCCCCGGCCTGAGAGTGCCCTGCGCCAAAGCGTCTGGTTTTGGTCGGGAAGAGCGAAGCAGACGCATTCATTACTGTCCCTGGATTCCCTCATCGGGCTTCGTGCCTGTGGAACGCAGAATTCGCGGTTTGAGAATTGTTCAGCGCGCGATCAGAGGTAGGCACTGGCAATCCATTTCGCCGGGCGTTACAACTCGGACTAATGGGTCTTTCGGTCTATTGATTGGAGTCGCTGCATGCGAATTCTTCCGATCACGGTCCGCTGGCGGGCGCTGGCCCTGTTGGCTTCAGCATGGTTGTCACGAGCGGGCATCGCGGGTGAAATTCCGCCGAGCGTGCCACGCGCCGACCACGCGTCCCGCGCGCCACTCGTCCCGACGGGACTGGCGCATTGGAAAACTACGTTTTCGGTGGGATCGACGGTCAGTTCCAGAAAGGAGTTCACCAAGCCCGACATTGAGATTTCGAGTACCGGCGACGTCGTGATTCGAAATTCGCTCCATTCCCCTGTGGAAGATCACATCGATCACGACGAACGCGAGGGCCTGATCGAGATGCTGACTGAGGCATCGAATCGCTTCTATTTGTGCGACTCGAGGTCGCGACGACCGTCGCCGGAAGGCGAGAATTCCTATGGGGTGCGGCTCACCGCCGGCTCACGCTCGGTCGAATTCGGGTTCGAGCAATCGGAACCCAGTCGCATGGGACTTGAGCCGCTATTACTGAGCGTCCTGGACGTCTCGAATCGACAACTGCGGCGCCACAATTTCCAGGATGCGTTTCCTGAACCGTTCCGCTTGGATCGCGACTATCGCGACCCAGTTCGGGCGCCGAATGATGGAATCGTTCCCACTCAACTCAGCCACTGGAGGGTCAAAATAGGATTCGACTCGAAGCAGCAGCGCGTTGAGATTTTCGCCGAATCGTCGATCCGTGGGCCAAATCTTGATCAATTGAGAATCTTCGTCAATCAACAAAAAGACGAGTTGACCAAGATCCAACCTCGACACACGGCTGTGCTCTTTGAGTCCGCACGCACCATCGTCAACGGCTTTTCACTCGTCGCCGAAGAGGATGAGGGGGGCGCGTCACCGGTGCAGAAACTCCGCATCGAAGTCGGCAATGATTTTCGCCAGATTGGAGTGGAGTGTAATGAGATGCGGACAATGCCAATGGCATGGCGAGAATGCCTGCTGGAAGTGATTGCCGCGGTCAATGAAGCGATTGAGCCTGGGCATGAGAAGATCAGGCCAATTCCTGATGCGGAGTGAGGATCGGTCGAGCGCTTGAATTCAACCGATGCATCGCGGTTGCCTGGTCGCGTATCGCATGCCATGCCCGGGCATTGCGGAACTCGGAGCCGGCCAGCGAATGAAATTCGACTGAGATCACGACTGAGGTGAAGATTCGGAAGAAGGCCACTCGTCTCGCAGTTGCGACCAGGGGATTCCCTGTTCACGGCTTTGCCACCGCCGTTCCAGTTCGATCCTTTCCCCTAGACCGGTGGGCTGACGCTGCACCGTTCGCCGGACGGTTTTGGGATTCATTACAAATCTGGTTACCGCAGGAGAACCTCAGGACAACAACAGTGGCACCGCAAAAGCTTCCGCGCTGGAGCCTCAAAACGATCGCCTAATCGATTCGTAGCCACGCTCGCCAGAGCGTGGGTGATCTCGCCCATGCTCCGGCAACGTGGCTACGAGTGGAGCGCGGTTACGCATCAGCTTGTTCTTTTTCTGCGACCGGTCGAGACAAGCCGTTTTTTCGGAGATAGGCATACGTCCGCCAGAAGCGGGGCCAATAATCGGGCTGCCATGGCTCCAATTCGGGGTACCCGGGAATCAGACTGCCTGTGAATTTGTAGTCTCGAAAGCCATCGACAGGAACGAGTTGCTTGCGCTCCGGATTGCGGGCGATGTACTCGACGAGATTCTCGACCGCTGTTTCGAGTCGCTCATCATCCTTAAGCACATGATCGTACGGCTGATGTTGAAGCTCACATCCGAATGATTTCAATGGAATTCCCAATTGTCGGCGAAAAAACTTCATGGCATTGAGCTGGTCGGCATAATCGTCAATTCCGATCCAAAGCAGATGCATGTGGTCGGGCATCAGGCAGTAGATCGGACAGGCGACCGAGTAGCGAAACATGGCATGCGTCAGCAGCTCGCGAAACTTGTAGTAGAAGATCGGAACGAGCCAACAGGTCTTGCGGTCCTGAATCGTAATCGTCCAATGCACGTACGCCTGATCTCGATAATAGTTCCGATCCAGCCGCGATAGTCCGTCGTTTCGACCTGCATACAGTTTCGGCGTGGCCATCGGCTTTCCTCCAGTAGCCACGCTCGCCAGAGCGTGGGTCTTGTACAGTGTCGCCCACGCACTGGCGTGCGTGACGACGTCATTTGCTGATTAGACAATTCTCCCACTACGTTGCCCTCGGGTCCACTCCAATTTCCACGCTCTGGTAGCCACGCTCGCCAGAGCGTGGGAGAACTGGCTGCTAACCCACGCTCTGGCGAGCGTGGCTACTACCTGGCGTGCATGAGGACGCAGGGTTGATTGCAGACCGAAACGGTCATTCTGCCAGTTCCGGGCGGTTCCGGAATTCCTCAAGCGCTTCGGGGTTGGCCAGGGCTTCCAGATTCCGCACTGGGCGGCCATGGATCACGTCGCGGACCGCCAACTCGACGGTCTTCCCGCTGCGGGTTCGAGGTATGTCGGACACGGCGAGAATCTTGGCCGGAACGTGCCTCGGCGTGGCGTCGCGGCGGATCAGCGCTTTGAGTCGCATGACCAACGACTCGTCCAGCAGGCGGCCAGGGGCCAGCCTGACGAACAGGACGATCCGCACGTCGCCATTCCACTCCTGACCCACGACGACGCTTTCCAACACTTCGGGGGTTTGCGCTACCTGACGGTAAATCTCCGCGGTGCCGATCCGCACGCCCCCCGGCTTCAAGACGGCGTCGCTGCGGCCGTAGATCACCATTCCGCCGTGGCGGGACAACTCGGCCAGATCGCCGTGATGCCAGACTCCCGGATAGCGTTCGAAATACGCGCGCCGGTAGGCGTCTCCACCGGGGTCGCGCCAGAATCCCAGCGGCATCGCCGGAAACGGTGCGGTGCAAACCAATTCCCCCTGAGTTTCGGTCACCGATCGTCCCGATTCGTCGAAGACCTCCACCCGCATCCCCAAGCCGCGCGTCTGCAATTCGCCCCGGTAAACCGGAGTGAGTGGATTCCCCAGTGCAAAACAGGAACACAGGTCGGTGCCTCCTGAAATGCTCGACAGACAAACGTCGGACTTGATGTGTTGATACACAAAATCAAACCCATCTCCATGCAGCGGCGAACCGGTTGACAAGATCGTCCGGAGGGGTGACAGGTCGTGCGTCTTCCGTGGCTGCAAACCGGACTGCGCGATCGCCGTCAGGTAGCGGGGGCTGGTGCCAAACACGGTGGTGCGCTCCTGCTGCGCCATGTCGAACAGAATCTCCGGTCGGGGAGCCAGTGGCGAACCGTCGTACAGTTGGACTTCACAGCCGACCGCCAGGCCGCTCACGAGCCAATTCCACATCATCCAGCCACAGGTGGTGAAGTAGAACAGCCGATCGTCCCGACCCAGGTCGGTGTGCAACACGAGCTCTTTCAAATGCTGGAGCAAAACGCCTCCCGCCGTATGGACGATGCACTTGGGAGGCCCGGTCGTCCCCGACGAGTACAGAATGTACACCGGATGATCAAACGGCAGTTGTTCGAACACGATCTCTCCAGGACCGCCAGTCGCCAGAAAATCGTCCCAGGTGATGGTCGCGACGGAGGCCGAAACGTCGCTCGATCCTCCGTCTGACGCAGACCGCTTGGGTACGACCACCAGGCGTTCCAGTGTGGGGAGTCCCGCCACGAGGTCGCGCACCCGCTCACGCAGATCGAATTCGCGCCCGTCGTACCGATACCCCTCCGCGGCAATCAGCAAGCGGGGCTCGATTTGGCCGAAGCGGTCGATGACCCCGCGGACGCCGAAATCGGGCGAACAGGAGCTCCAGATCGCCCCCAGGCTGACGGCTGCCAGCATGGCGATGACCGCCTCTGGTCGATTGGGGAGCAGCGCCGCCACGCGATCCCCTGGCTGGATCCCCATGCCGCGCAGCGCCGCCGCCAGGCGCGAGACCTCACCACGCAATTGGGCGTATGTCCAGGAACCCTGAAACCCGTCTTCATCCCAGAAAACGAGGGCCCGGCGATCATCCTGGAAACGGAGCAGGTTTTCGGCAAAGTTGAGCCGCGCGCCGGGAAACCACCGGGCGCCGGGCATCTGATCGCCGTCCACGACCACCTCGTTCCCTTGGCGACAGGCGCGGACCTCGCAGAATTCCCACACCGCCTGCCAGAAACTGGCGGGATGATTGATCGACCAGCGATAGAGTTCCGGATATCCGGCCAGGGAAATGTCGCAGCGCTGCCGCACGAATGTCAGAAATCGCGTCATCTTCGCCCTGGCGATTCGATCCGGATCCGGCTGCCAGAGCAGTTCGTTCATGAGGCGGGGCCTGGAGGCTGGGGAACCTGGAACTAAACAGACACAGCGCGGCCGATGGCCGCAATCAAAAGGGAGATTTGAACAGGAGGGCACAGCGCGGCCTGGGGCCGCAACCAAAGGGAAAAAAAATTGAACAGGAGGGCGCGGAGGAAGCAGAGATATTTCGTCCGGGACATGCGGTGTACTCAGGGTGAACTTGGTTAGGAGGCTGATCCTCCGCGTCGCGGCCGAAGCCTACATACTTCTCTGCTTCCTCTGCGTGCTTCTGTTCCCCTTTTGTCTTGACCTGTGATTGAACATTTCGGACTGAGAATCTCTTCTTGCCATAACAAGATTCTGCTGGATTGCGGTGCAGGGAACTACAAAGTGACCGGCTGGCCGTCGCGGGCGGATTGCAATGCGGCTTCGACGACGGCACAGATCGCTCGGCCCCCATGCGCGTCCAGGACCGTAGCGCCCCCCGTGTCGATCGCCCTGGCAAAGTCCTCCATCAGCCAATAGTCGTTGTCGTTATCGACCCGGCGGTGGCGAAACTCCTGCGGCGGCTGATCGCGATAATAGAGGGCGACTTCGGGACGCGCTTCGCTGACCACCAGCGCTCCGTCCGTTCCCAACAGATGCAGCTTGATCTCGCCGATGTCCGGGTGGCTGGCAGCGCCGATCCGCCCCAGAGCCAGACTGCCGACGACCCCGTGTTCCATCTCCAGCGACAGCGTGGCGAGATCCTCGACCTGGTTGTCGGCGTTGACCTGATGGAAAAAGGTCGCGGTCCGAGCAAACACCCGCCGCACTTCCAGACCGGTCAAAAACCGGATATACGCCAGCGGATAGATCCCCTCGATCTGCAACTCCCCCATCGGCTCGCGCCCCAGTCCGCCATCCGAGCCGTCCCGATGGGCCGAAATCTGGTACTCCAGCCAATTGATCGGCGGGTCTCCCGCACGCCGCGAACCCGCAGGGGGACCGGCGTCCTTGGCAAAATAGAAATCGGCATGGATCGCAAGGAGGCTCCCGATCTCCTCGGTGGCCACCAGATTGTACGCCTGTTGCACCGCCGGCAGAAAATTCCGATTCCACAGCAAAAACCGAACCCCTCGCTCCTCAACAGCGGCCACCAGCCGGTCGCACTCCGCGAGCCGATTCGAAAGCGGCTTGTCCTGCACGACGTGCAGTCCGGCTCGGACCGCACGCAGGCTCAGATTGACATGCCGCTCCGCCGCGGGACTGACCACCGCCACCTGCACGTTGTAGTCGCGCAGCGCCCGCTCGACGTCGCGGACGTAGGGAATGCCGCATTCGTCGGCGAAGCGCTGATTGCGTACGTGGGCCCACTCCGGCTGATCGGGATCGTCGGCGACAACCGTCAACTCAAACCGCGGATGAGCCCCCACAGCGCGAGGGACATAGGCGTGCTTGACGACGCTCAGCACGGCACAGCGGAACCTGGTCATGCGGAACCCTCCAGAACGACTGCCGCTCGGTTGGCCAGAGAGTCGCGCATGGCGTCAAGTACCCGCAAGGTTCGCAGCCGCTGCGCCACCGTTCCGTCCGGCTCGCGACTGGCCTGGATGGCGGCGGCGAATTCCTCCAGGAGGAGTGCCATCTTCGTCCCGGCGTCTCCCGTGCTGATCCCCTGGACTCCCTCCTGTCCAAACAGAAGCTGGTGGTTGTGGTGGTCGTCGGCATACACGGCGCCCCGCGCGCCGATCAGGGAATACGAAGCATAGTCCCCACCGGCCGGCAGCACCGCCCCTCCATCGATCAGAGCCATCCCCCCACCCGGAAATCCCAAATGGACTTGCCAATAGTCCTCGGCGCGCCCCCGCTCGTCGCGAAGAGCGAACACCGTCCGGGGTTGATCGCCGAACA
>JBJXGA010000004.1:0-28185 GCA_046152955.1 Planctomycetales bacterium
CCCGGCGCGGTTACAGTTCGGGATGCGGACCAGTCGCTGGTCCGTTCATCAGAAACTGGAACCGCGTCAGGGACGTTCCACCCTCGCTGGCGCGTCGGGCTAACAAGGCGGTTGCCCGACTTTCGAGGTCAGTTGCTGAACTCGGGTCGTCGCTTGCAGAGCTGCGATTGCAGGCGGGCGACGATGCTGGAGTGCATCTGGCTCACGCGGCTCTCCGAGAGGCCCAGCGTGTTGCCGATTTCCTTCATCGTCAGTTCTTCGTAGTAGTACAGGATAATGATCAGCCGCTCGTTGCGGTTGAGTCCTTTGGTCACGAGCTTCATCAAGTCCCGCTTCTGGATGCCGTGCGTGGGGTCGATCCCCTTGCTGTCTTCCAGAATGTCGATCTCGCGCACATCCTTGTAGCTGTCGGTCTCGAACCACTTCTTGTTGAGACTCACCAGGTTGACCGCGCACGCCTCGGCTTTGAGGCGTTCAAATTCCTCGGTGGGAATCTGCATCTTGCGGGCGATTTCGCCGTCCGTCGGAGGGCGACCCAACTCGGCCTCGGCGGCTTTTCGCGCCTGTTCCACCTTGCTGGCCTTGCTGCGGACCAGTCGCGGCACCCAGTCCATCGTCCGCAACTCGTCGAGCATCGCCCCACGGATGCGCGGGACGCAATAGGTCTCGAACTTGACCCCCCGCGTCAGGTCAAACGCCTCGATGGCGTCCATCAGCCCGAAGACGCCGGCGGAGATCAAATCGTTGAGATCCACTCCATCGGGCAACTTGGACCAGACGCGCTCGGCGTTGTACCGCACGAGTGGCAGATACTTCTCGATGAGGACGTTCCGCAGCTCCTTGCTCGATTGATCAAGCTTGAATTCCTGCCAGACCTCGGCGATGTCACGTTCGACCTTGGAAACCATAAGACCCTCCATGGTGTGTTCTGATCAACGGTGTCGTCTCAATGCACAGGCGACAGTCTCCCCTGACGGGTATTATCGGCTGTCATCGCCGGAAAATTGAGTTTTTTCGTTAATGGTGGAAAAGTCCCCCGGACCGAACCGCCCGAAGAAAGACCGGCGGTCGACGACCGACGGATTGAGCTGGATCAGCCGACGCGCCAACTGTTCAATGGCGCGGCCTGCCGGACAGCGGGGCTGGCTCGCGAAAAACGGCTCGCGTTGCCATACCGCCTGGGGCACCGCCGGATCGCGCGGAATGAAACCCGCCGAGATGACGTTCAGCCGCAGAAAGGCGCGGGCCGTCTGCTGCACGCGAGAGATGATCTCCCGCGCCTGCTCGGGGGACTCGGCCAGATTCACCAGGATCTGCGGCTGGACGAGGTCGCGACCGGCTGCCAGCGCCTTGAGTGTGGCGTAGGCATCGGCAATGGCGGTTGGTTCGGGGGTGGTGACGACCAGGACCGTTTCCGCCGCGGCGACGAACCGCCGCACCGTCCGGTGGATCCCGGTGCCGGTGTCCAGAATCAGGAAGTCATGTTGCCGCTCGAGTTCCTCGAGCTGGGTGAGGATGTCGCGCTGCGCAGCCGGAGAACTGTCAGCCAGATCCAGCAGCCCACTGGCGCCGGGCACGACGTGGACTCCCGCGGGACCGTCGAGGACGATGTCGGCGACGGTCCGGGCGCCGCTGATGACGTGTCCCAGGTTCCAGTACCCATTCAGGCCGCAGAGCAGATCGATGTTCCCCAGCCCCAGGTTGGCGTCCAAGAGGCAGACTCCCTGACCGGCCTGTTGGAGGGCGATCGCCAGATTGAGCGCAATGTTGCTTTTGCCCACCCCTCCTTTGCCGCTGGTGAGCGCCACGGTGCGCGCTCCAGAGGCGGAGTCGCAGGGAGGATCGGCCAGTGCCGCTTCACAGCGACGCTCCATCATCCCGCGCAGGATTTGTGCTTGATCAGACATGGCATCACCAATCGGGGTTTTGAAACAGGTGGCCCGGCGGTTGGATGAAACGGAGCGCGTTGGGCTGCTGATGGTTGTGGTTCATGCGGCGGCCCGTCCCCGCGCAAAGACCGATTCTTCTCCGAGCACCAGGCGGCTGATGCGGCGCGGTTGCGAATGCTCGATGTCGTCGGGAACGTCCTGACCGGTCGTGAGGTAACTGATGGGCAACGGGACGCGGCGGGCGACCGACAGCAGCGATCCCATCCCCACCGCCTCGTCCAGCTTCGTCAGGATCATGGCGGTGGTTCCGGCAGGGGCGAATTTCTCGGCGATGGCCTGCAAGCTCCGGGCGCTCGACGCCAGGCTGAGCACCAGGTGAACCTCGTCGACCTGCGCCTCGGTCAAGAGGCTCTTGAGTTCCTGAATCTTCAACTCGTCGCGTGGACTGCGCCCGGCCGTATCGATCAAGACCAGATCCAGCCCCGCCAGTTCGTCCAGCGCGCGCCGCATCTCTCGCGGACTAGTGACCACCTTCATGGGGAGGTCGATAATCTCGGCATAAGTTCGGAGCTGCTCGACGGCGGCGATGCGATAGGTGTCGACCGTCACCAATCCCATGCGGATGCCGTCCCGCAATCGGAAATTGGCCGCCAGCTTGGCGATCGTCGTTGTTTTGCCGACGCCAGTGGGGCCGATGAGCGCGACAACCTTCCGCTTTCCTGGCATGGCGGCAATCGGCGCGGCGCAGCAAATCTCCGCTTCCACCATCGCTTTCAATCGTGATTTGACGAGGCTCCCGTCTCCCAGTTCGTCCGCCGTACACTCCTGCTTCAGTCGCCGCACCAAGTCGCGCGCCAGTTCGTCATCGACTTCGGCGTCAATCAACTCGGTGAACTGGTGAAACAATTCGCTGGGGATCTCTTCGCCGCGCGAGGCGGCGTCGCGCGTGAGCTGCGTGACCATCCGCTGGATCGTCTGGAGTTGCTGGGTGATGGCCAGTTGCTCCGGCGTGGCGGAAGGCAGGGGAACTTGCGGCACGTTTGTGGGGAGATTGCCGGTCAGACGCCCGGCAGCGCTGCTCCGCCGGTCGTAACTGGTCGGCGCCGCGGACGACGGTGAAATCACCTCCGAGACGGTCGGCGCGGCCTGTCGATCGTGGCGGGGGAGTTGCGCGGGACTGGGGATTGATGGGGCCGCAGTCTCGCGTTCGGCGGCCCCCCACAAGGCACGTGGAGTCCGGACATTGACCCCTGCTCCGGCGGTGACTTCGACCCGTTGCGCCGATGGCCGCCAGCGAAAGAACCGGGGCGCCGGGAGCTCGCGGGTTTGCAGAATGACCGCCTCCGGACCCATTTCACGACGAACGGCGTCCAGCGCTTCCTGCATGGAAGGGGCCGTGAACGTGCGTACTTCAGTATGGCTCATGCCTGTGTCCGATCTGGTTTTCGTTTCAGCGATGTGAATAGCCCGCGGAACGCGCTGAGCGCTCTTGTCGATCCGCAGTCTTCTCACCCGGCCCGCGCCAGGCTTTGGTAGGGGGTGTCCGTGCCAAGTATGAGTTCCACCTGGCCGACCACTTCGACCTGGGTGTCGCGCGTGATCTCATTGAGGCTCAGCACAGCCAGGGCCGGCAGCGCCTCTTCCGTCAGTTTTTTGACCGCCGCGCGCACCGGCGCGGCGGTCAACACCACCGTCGGATAGCCCCGCCCGGTGAGTGGTTCCAGTTGTTCCTCTATCCCGCGGGTGATCGCCTCGGCGACGCGCGGGGACAACGAGATCGACAGGCCTTGCGCCCCAACCTGGACCTCGCGTTCGATCCGGTCTTCGATCGCCGGATCCAGCGTCACGACGCGGAGCACGCGCTGCCGATCGCGGTATTGCTGGCAGATGGTTCGGCCCAGCGCATGCCGCACGAACTCCGTGAGCAGCCAGGGGTCTTTGGTTCGGTCGGCAGAGTCCCCCAGCGTTTCCAAGACGGTTTCCAGTTGGCGGATGGGAACCCGCTCGTGGAGCAGATGGCACAACACCTGATGCACCTGCCCCGGTTTCAATACGCCCGGAATCAGCTCCTCGACCAGTTTGGGGGAACGCTGCTTCAAATGCTCCAGCAATTGATGGACCTGTTCGCGCGACAGCAATTCGTCGCTGTGGCGGCGGATGACCTCCGTGAGGTGCGCGGCAATCACCGCCCCTGGCTCGACGACGTGGAATCCCGCCCCTTCCGCCCGTTCCCGTTGTTCCGGCTCAATCCAGACGGCCGGTCGTCCGGAAGCCGGTTCCTGCGCCGGAACCCCCGCCAGTTCCTCCTCGATCCCTCCGGTATCGATCGCCAATAGCCCATCGGGGAACACCTCCCCCACGGCCACCGGGATGTCATGCAGGCGAATCTGGTATTGTCGCTGATGCAACCGCAAACTGTCGGAGATTTTGACCCCCGGAACGATGATCCCCAACTCCTGAGCGATCGTGTGCCGCACGCGAGTGACTCGTTCGAGCAGGTCTCCCGCGGCGCGGGAGTCGGCCAGACGGATCAGGCCATAACCCAATTCCAGCGACAGGGCGCTCACCAGAAGTTTGTCCTCCGGTCGGGATTCGGCGGAGGGCGCGGGAGGGAGAGGGGCCGGTGGCGCCGCGTCGGCCTCGGCCTGCCGCCGTTGTCGGTTTCTCGTGCCGATGACGCCGACGACCGCCAGACCGCCCGCCAGCACGAGCAGCGGCAGTCGCGGGAGTCCCGTGAACGAAAGCATTCCCAGAAAAACGGCGGAAACCCCCAGCGCTTCGGGACGCAGGAAGATCTGCCCGATGATCTCTCCCGGCAAATCGTTGTCGGCCGACGAGCGTGTCACCAAGAGCGCGGAGGCGAGCGAAATCAACAGCGCCGGAACTTGTGTCACCAGGCCGTCCCCAATGGTCAACTTGGTGAACACGACCAGGGATTCACCCAACGGCATGTTCAATTCGACCAGGCCCATGTACAGGCCCCCCACGATATTGATCAGGGTGATGACGACTGCCGCCAGCGCGTCTCCCCGGACGAATTTTCCGGCACCATCCATCGCAGCGTAAAAATCGGCCTGAGCGGCAATCTCGCGTCGTCGTCGCCCCGCTCCGTCAGCGTCGATCAGCCCCGCAGATAAATCGGCATCGATGGCCGCTTGTCGTCCGGGCATTCCATCCAGCGCAAACCGGGCCGCCACCTCACTGATCCGCGTGGCTCCCTTCGTGATCACCAGGAACTGAATCGCCACCAGGATCGCGAAGAGGATCAATCCCACGGCGACTTTGTCTCCGGCGACAAATTCGCCGAAAGCCCGGATGACTCCCCCGGCCGCGCCGGTGCCGTCGGAACCCGCGCGGGTCAGGATCAAGCGGGTGGACGCGATGTTCAACACCAGCCGCATGAGCGTGGTTCCCAGGAGCAGCGAAGGGAACACGCTAAAGTCAAGCGGTTTGGGAACATAGAGTGCCGTCAGCAGGATCAGCGCAGAGAGGGAGAGATTGGCTGCCAAAAGCAGGTCCAGCAGCGCGGCCGGCAGCGGGACGACGATCACCAGGATCGACGCCACCAGCAACGCCGGAACAATCAGCCCCAAACCACGGGACCAGGCTCCGCGCAATACGTCCGATGCCGCTGAAGGCATCCATGCCTCCGCAGAAAACTACAAGGAGAGGGGTGTGAACGGAAAGGATGAAGACGAGTGTGCGGGGTAGATACCGCAACCGGGAAACTGTGTCCAGACCAGTGTCCGTCTTCTTCCCCGCGAAATGCCCCCCGCCAGAACCCCTCAACGGGGGATGGCAGCCAATTCCCAGGATCGCTCGCTATGGTAAACCGACCCCAGGGTGGAAAACCCGGACTGGGTCTTGTGGAAATCACGCAGACGATCCTGAGCCAGGGCATCGTCCGACGAAATGCTCAGGATGTGTTGGATCCGTCGCCAGGCGTCTTCGAACCGCTTCAGGGCCAGCAGCGGCTGGTGCCCAAGCGACAGGGCGACGAGGTCGTTGGGATTCAAATCCAGCGCCATGTCGATCGCCCCCAACGACTCGCTGGGGGCGTCCAGACGCCAGTGCGCCTCTGCCAGCGCGTGCCAGTGGGCCGCGTTCCAGGGGGCGACCCGCGCGGCGTCCTCAAACGAGCGAACCGCCAGCCGGTCATTGCGGTTGAGAGCCGCAATCAAGCCCACGACATGCGCGCGCGCCGCGTCGTCCTGGGCCACAGGGATCGACCGCAGATAGACATCCAGCGCCCGATCAGGACGCCCCATTTTCGTCAACATCACGCCGAGCTTGACCGAAACGCCGGTCATTTCAGGGTGTTTTTGCAGCACGTTTCCGTACAGCCCTTCCGCTTCCATCCAATTCCCGGAGGCATACAAGAGGTCTGCCAGGACGATGTGCTTCCGCCATCCCCCCGGATGCTGCCGGGCATACGCGCGGAGCGCTTCGACCGACCGCTGGCTGCTGTCGGCGGTATCGCTCAGAAAGATATCAAACTGCTGATCTCCACCGTGCGCCAACCGCACGCGAACGCGGCGTGAAACGTCCACCTCCGCCACCACTTGCAGCAGTGGGCTGCACCGTGCCGCGCCCCAACTCCGGTGCGAAGAGACTCTGCCGCGCCGCCCGGGATTGGACACAGATTCTCGCGGAAACGCCGGGGAAGCCTGGCACAATTCGCGGAGGATGTCCCGCCCATGCTGCACGCGCTTACGGACGTTTTCCGGGGAAATTCCCAGCCGCTCGGCGATGTCGTTGTGCGGGAGCCGGTTCAGAAACCGCAGTTTGCACGTTTCCCGGAGCCGAATCGGGAGGCAATCCAGCAGTTCCGGCAGTTGATCGTGCGAGGTCTCCTGTAATAACTGCTGCGGGAGGCGACTATGCAGGACGGTCGTCAGGTAATTGCAATCAGGGGTTTCGAAACGTCGTTTGACCGGCCGAGGGGTTAAGCTGACCATAGTTCTCCGGGTGTTTCTTCAAAGTGAGGTGATGAATCAAAGTCCGGCATCCGAAATGACGAGGGCGAGTCTGTTCCAGGATCCTTGGCCGGTCTGGTGCATGCGCCTCTACCAAAGAACCGTAAACTGCGCAAATCACTGGACAGAAATTTCAGAAAAAATGTGCGAAGGCTGTTTCGACACCACAAAAAATGACGCAACATGTTTAGGGAAAACGGGTTGCAGAGCAACACCGTGCATCACCTGAGATCGAACGCCAGACCGGCCGCAGGTGGCCTCCCATCCGACACTTTGGACGGATCGGCGCTTTACCCGGAAGCGAGCGCCTCATCGCGCAAGTCGGTCGCCAGCATGCAACCGGGGCTGTGGGTGATGACAAAGGGGGGTTTGGCGGCCATCACAGCCGCCTGGGGGGTCACGCCACATGCCCAGAAGACCGGCATTTCGTCCGCTGCGATCGGAACCGCCTCCCCAAAATCGGGCTGGCTCAGGTCGGAAATGCCAATCTGTTCGGGGAATCCCAGATGGACGGGCGCTCCATGCACCGCGGGAAATCGGGTCGTGATTTGGACGGCTCGGATCGCGTCCGCCGGCCGCAGTGGCCGCATGGACACGACGAGCGGGCCGTGGAAGACCCCCGCGGCCTGGCAGGGGATATTCGTTCGAAACATCGGGACATTGCGCCCCAGCTCCAGGTGCCGGACCGGGATGCCCGCCCGCACGAGTGCCGCCTCAAACGTGAATGAGCAACCGATGACGAAACTCACCAGGTCGGGCCGCCAGTATTTGGAAATCTCGGTCGGCTCGTCCACCAGCACCCCCTCGCGCCACACACGGTAGCGTGGGACATCGGTCCGCAGATCGGCGGTGGGGGCCGCGCGGCGCGGCACCGGATCTCCAGGGGACGTCACATCCAATAGGGGGCAGGGCTTCGGATTTCGCTGGCAGAACAGCAAGAAGTCGGCCGCCAGGGCCTCCGGAAGAATCACCAGGTTCGCCTGGGCAAAACCGGGCGCCAGTCCGGAAGTTTGATCGATGAGCGTGGCCGATCGTGCGGCCAGACGCACCTGTTCGGCGGTTTGCAGCGCGGCGCGGTCGAGCATGGGTTCAGTCAGCGAAGCCTTTGAGTAATGAGCCAGCGTCTCCGGCAGTCCACACCCCGAATCGTGTCCGACTGCTAGTTGGGATTTAATCGTCCCCTCCCAATATCCGCAGCAGTTCCAACGAGTAAATTCCGGAAGAATGGCCGTCGCTGAACTGAATTTGATAGGCATAATTGCCCACCGGCTGCATCCCCTTCCCCTTCACCGGGGCCAGTTCTTCCGGCTTGAGAACCGGAAGGAGCCCCGCAGGGGGGCGATCACGTGCGACGCGACAGGTCGCACAGGGACACCGGTCACGGAGCTTTTTCCAGGTGATCTGGTCGGTGCGGCCGTCGTCCCAGGCGATCGTCAATCCAGTGGCGGTCCCTTGGAGTGACTGCGGCCGCGGAAGTGAGAGATTCGATTCGTCCATAACGCGTGTTCGGAACAACTCCATGCGGCCAAGGGTCAGTTCTCGATTCCAGAGGTTGCCATCACAAGTCGTCAGAACCCTTCTGATGGCGATCTTGTCCGGGTCGCCGCGGAATTCTAAGGATTGGACGCGGCATGTGGTTGTGAATCCCGGCGACGCAACACCAGCACCGGGCAATCGGCATGGCGAATCACACGCTCGGCGACCGACCCCAGCAGCAGCCTTTTCAATCCGTGATAGCCGTGCGAGGCGATCACGATCAATTCGGCTTGAATGCTGGCGGCATAGTCGGTCACTCCCAACCCTGGGTCGCCGTGCTTCGCGACAATCTGTGCCCCTTCGGCGCCGTGATTTCGAACAAATTCCGCGCACTGTTTTTGTGTGGCCTCTTTTTGCGTCTGTTCGCTGTGTGATTCGAGAAATACCCCCGGCGCCATGTAGTCCAGCGGCAACAGAATGTGGATCACATGTAGATCACTCGCTGAGGCAACGAGTTTTCTGGCGGTCACCAGCGACTCGGCGGAAGACTCAGAAAAATCAACCGGTACGACAACACGGCGTTTGGGAAAGTAGGGCATGCTGCAATTCTATCAGATTCAGGGGAACGATGGCTTTCCGCAGATCGCGTTCGTCGGCGGAGGATGGCAATCAATCAATCGGCGTCAGTTCGTCGCAAAACGAGCACTGGGCAGTCCGCCAGCCTCAAAACCCTCTCAGCAACCGATCCCAGGAGCAGGCGTTTGACGCCGTGATAGCCATGCGACGGAATGACAATCATGTCCGCGGGCAACTCGCGGGCATAGTCGGCAATTTCTGAACCGGGATCGCCAATCCGTACGATCTGCGTGACGTCCGAAAAACCATGTTGTGCGAGCCAGTCCGCCAGACGCTTGCGCGTGAGCGCGTCCCAAGCCGGGTCGTTGTCGAGGGGGCCCCAGGTTCCTACGGGAGAGAGTTGTTCCATCGGAGCCAGGACATACAGCACATGCAAGTCCTTGCCGGATGCCACAAACTCTCTTGCCGTCGCGATCGCGTCGAGGGATGACTCGGAATAGTCGATCGGAACCACCACTGTTCCGCAGGATCGAGGATCCATGTGCTGCGACTCCTTGAAAACGTCGAAGCCACATCGGCATCGACATACTCCTCATTGTCGCAAATCGCCCGCGGAAAGACCACGGAACTCCCCCTGTGGTTTCCACCAGTCCACCAGATTCCCGAGTTCTGGAATTTTCGCAATTAACGTTGTCAAAATAATCAGATCATGCCTATAATCCCTAGCAAGCCCATGAAAACCGCTCTCGAATCATCTGACGGAGAGTTTCTTAACGACCTGCACCGGCACGGTCCGGGGACGGTCCATCAGATTTGTGAGGCGGTGGGAGTGACCGCGACGGCGGTCCGCCAGCGACTGACGCGATTGCAGGGGGCCGGTCTCGTGGAGCGGCAGCGCGTCCGTACCGGCCGGGGGCGTCCGCATTTTGTTTACCGTGTCACTGATAAGGGGTTACGTCAACTCGGCGACAACTATGGCGATTTGGCGCTGATCCTGTGGCGCGAGATTCACCAGATTGAGGATCCCCAGGCTCGGACATCGATCACGACGCGGGTTCGGGACGCATTGGTGGCCCGGCTGGGGCGCTTCACCGAACTGCCGTTGGATGAACGGTTGCGCAGGCTGAGCGACGCCCTGATTGGTCGGGGGTACGATGTGGAATTGGGGCTGCAGCAGAACCTTCCGATTCTGAGGGAAAACAACTGTCCCTATCAGGAATTGGCGGAGGAAGATCGGGGGATTTGCGGGTTGGAGCGGGAAGTTTTTCAGCAGGTATTGGAAGTGGACGTGCGGTTGACCCGCTGTTGTCTGGATGGGCACCATTGCTGCGAGTTTGAGATTGGAACGATGGATTCGCAATCCGTCGCGGTCCCCGCTACGATCGGCTAGCGACCGGCGCCGTGACCGGCAATTTTTGGCGGAATCGATGAGCATCAGGAACAGAATATGACGTGGATTGACGGACGATTTGAAGAAAACGTGATCGTGACCTCGCTGGAGCAGGGGATGAACTGGGCGCGTCAGGCCAGCATTTGGCCGATGACGTTTGGTCTGGCGTGTTGTGCCATCGAGATGATGGCCGCCGGAGCGAGTCGTTTCGATCTGGATCGATTTGGGGCGGGGGCGTTTCGCGCCACTCCTCGGCAGGCGGACCTGATGATCGTCGCCGGGACCGTGACGTTCAAAATGGCCAGTCGTGTCCGACGCCTGTACGAGCAGATGCCCGACCCGAAATACGTGATCGCCATGGGGGCCTGCACCGTCGGCGGGGGGCCGTACTTCAAGTGGGGCTATCATGTGGTCAAAGGGGTGGATCTGGTTGTTCCGGTGGACGTCTATGTCCCCGGTTGCCCGCCCCGCCCGGAAGCGCTCTTGGAAGGATTGATGCGGATTCAAGACAAGATCAGGTCGCGGCGGTACGGCAAAGTGACGGGCACGGGGGGGATCGCTCAGCAGGGAGAATTGATCGCGGAGGAGTTGCCGGTGCCGCACCACAGCGGTTACGCGACCCGCCCCGAGTTGCTGGAAGTGTGATGGAGAGAATGGTGCCGGCCCGCAGTCGGGCCGTCTGGATTGGGCCGTGCTGGGAGAGAGAAATTCATGTCGAGTGTGTTGACGGTTGAAAATCTGTGCGTGTCGGTGGACGACAAATTGATCCTCAAAGGGGTCGATCTGGAAGTCCGGCAGGGTGAAATCCACGCGCTGATGGGTCCGAACGGCTCGGGTAAAAGCACTTTGGCCTATGCGCTGATGGGGCATCCCAAATACGAAGTGGTGGACGGTCGCGTGTCAATCGACGGCGAATCGATAAACGAATTGGAACCGGACGGGCGCGCCCGGAAAGGGCTGTTTCTGGCCTTTCAATACCCGGTGACGATTCCGGGGGTCAAAGTTGCCGATTTCCTGCGGCACGCCGTCTCCAATGTCCGCAGTCCCGACCGCAAAGAGGGCGAAGGCCTGATTCCCATGAAGGAGTTTCGCAAGGAGCTCCGGACCCGCATGGAAGAACTGGACATCGAATTGGAGTTTGCCCGCCGGTATCTGAACGACGGATTCTCGGGGGGAGAGAAAAAGCGGATGGAGATCCTGCAATTGGCCATGCTCCGGCCGCGATTCGCGATATTGGATGAAACGGACAGCGGCCTGGACAGCGACGCGGTGCGGTTTGTGAGCGAGGCCATCTCGCGGCTGGCCGGCCCGGAAATGGCGATCATCATCATCACCCATCACGAGCGGTTGCTGGAGTTCAACCGGCCTCAGAAAACGCACGTCATGCTTGCCGGACGGATTGTCGAGCATGGCGACGCTCAGTTGGCTCATGAGCTGCACGATCAGGGGTATGCCGGCGTCCGGAGCCGACATCCCGAGGCGGCCGCGGAAGAAGAAGCGGCCGCGCGACCGGCCGAAGCGGCCATCGCCGGAAAGGCGTAGTGGTTCACCGGAAGTTTTTTCACCCCGGACCGGCGGACGAGGCGCGAGAGACGCCCCGCGGAACGGGACGAAGCTAGAAGTTGTCGGTGCAATGCGATCGTCGGCGCCCACGCGGCGCAGAAAGATAAGATCATGACTGCGGAACTGAATGCCACACTGGAAAGCGATGTGGGAGTCGGGGAATACCAGTACGGATTCCACGATTCGACCGAAAAATACGTCTTCACCGCCCGCAAGGGGCTGGATCGCGACATCGTCTGCCAGATTTCCGAACTCAAGAACGAGCCGGCCTGGATGCGCGAGTTTCGCCTGCAGGCGCTGGACATCTTCGAGAAAAAGCCGATGCCGACCTGGGGGGGCGACCTGAGCCATCTCAATTTTCAGGACATCCATTATTACGTGCGCGCCTCGGCGGCACAGGAAAAGAACTGGGACGACGTTCCCGATGAAATCCGCCGCACCTATGACCGCTTGGGAATTCCCGAAGCCGAAAAGAAATACCTGGCGGGGGTCAAAGCCCAGTACGAGTCGGAAGTGGTCTATGGCAGTTTGCAGGAAGACTTGGCCAAGCAAGGGGTGATCTTCACCGACACCGACTCGGCCCTCCGCGACCACCCGGAGCTGTTTCGCGAGTATTTTGGAACGGTGATTCCCTCGTCGGACAACAAATTCGCCGCGCTCAATTCCGCGGTCTGGTCCGGAGGCTCATTCATCTACGTCCCCAAGGGGGTGAAGATCGAATTTCCATTGCAGGCCTATTTCCGGATCAATTCGGAAAACATGGGGCAATTCGAACGGACGCTGATCATCGTCGACGAAGGGGCGTCGGTCCATTACGTCGAGGGCTGCACGGCCCCCACCTACAGTTCGGAAAGCCTGCATTCGGCGGTGGTCGAGATTCTGGTGAAGCGCGGCGCACGGTGCCGCTATACCACCATCCAGAACTGGTCGAACAACGTCTACAACCTGGTGACCAAACGGGCGATGGCCTATGGCGACTCGCTGATGGAATGGGTCGACGGAAACCTGGGATCGCGGTTGACAATGAAATACCCGGCGATTTATCTGATGGAACCCGGCGCGCGGGGGGAAACCCTGTCGATCGCCTTCGCCGGTAAAGGACAGCATCAGGATGCCGGGGCCAAGATGGTGCATTGCGCGTCCAACACCTACAGCCGAATCATTTCCAAGAGCATTTCCAAAGGGGGAGGGCGCGCCAGCTACCGCGGACTGGCCAAAGTGGTCAATGGCGCCCGGCACTGCAAATCGAACGTCGTGTGCGATGCGCTGATCCTAGATTCCGCCAGCCGCAGCGACACCTATCCTTACATCGAAGTCGACGAAGACGACGTCACGATCGAGCACGAAGCCAGCGTCTCCAAGATCAGCGAAGAACAGCTCTTTTACCTGATGAGCCGCGGATTGCCCGAGGCGGAAGCGGCGTCGATGATCGTCACCGGCTTCATCGAGCCGTTGGTCAAAGAACTCCCCATGGAATACGCCGTGGAGATGAACAAGCTGATCGAATTGCAAATGGAAGGATCGGTTGGCTGATCCCCGTGGGGGACTGCGGCCCGCGGAGTACATTTTCGGCCTGAGACTCGGAGAGCGGACGCTCCCGACCGGCCGTTGTCCGAGAATCGACTTTGGTTTCATGGCTGGCACTCTTTCTGCAATCTCTCCCGAGGTTTCCACCACCGGATTTGGTCCGGCCCAATTCGCTGCCTTGGCAGCCCGGCGCGACGAGCCCGACTGGATCGTCGCGCTCCGGCAGCAGGCCTTCGATCATTACCAGCGGGAGCTGGCTCTTCCCTGGCGCGCCGAAGAATGGAAGCGGGTCGACCTGCGGGCGCTTCGCCCCGCGGCGTTCACCATCCATCCGCCCCAGGCCCAGCAACTCCCGGCCGCCGCGCCGCTGGAAACGCTGCTGGAACGCCGCGCCGAATTTGCCGGAGTTGTTTCGCACCGGGATGGAGCGTGCGTCACCTCTCGCCTCGATGAAAAACTTGCGGCGCGCGGCGTCTTGTTCGGCAGCCTGTCGGAGCTGGTCCGTGACCATCGCGAGGTTCTGGAGCCGCACCTCATGACGCGCGCCGTCCGTCCGGGCGACGATCGGCTGTCGGCCTGGCATTCGGCGTTTTGGACGGGGGGAACCGTGCTTTACGTCCCGCGTGGGGTCTCGCTCCAGGAACCGCTCTACAGCCTGATCGGTCTGGCCACACCCGGCGCCGCAGACCTCAGCCATACGCTCGTGATCCTGGAAGAGGGGGCGCAAGCGACGTTGCTGGAAGAAACCAGTTCCGCGACTGGCGAGGGGACTGGACTGCATGTCGGGGCGGTCGAATTGCTGGTGGGGGCCGGGGCGTCGTTGCGATACGTGCAGTTGCAGAATTGGAATCATCAGGTCTGGCACCTGGCGCATCAGGGGGGACGGGTCGCTCAGAACGGCTCGTTGCAATGGACGGTGGGGGGCCTGGGAGCGCGATTGGCCCATATTCATCAGGAAGTCACGCTCGACGGACGGGGAGCTTCCGCTGAGGTGAACGGCGTCACGTTTGCCACAGGGCGGCAACTCCTGTCGTACTACACGCAGCAGACGCACAAGGCCCCTCAGACGCGGAGCGACCTGTTGTACAAGGACGTGCTGCGGGATCAGGCTCGCGTGGTCTGGCGAGGGATGATTCGGGTCGATCCCGCGGCTCAGAAGACCGATGGCTATCAGCGGAACGACAGCCTGATTCTCAGTCCCGACTGTCGCGCCGATGCGATCCCCGGATTGGAGATTGAGGCCGACGACGTCCGCTGCACCCACGGGGCGACCGCCGGCCGCGTCGACGCCGAGCAAATCTTCTATTGCATGTGCCGCGGCCTGTCCCGCTACGAGGCGATGCACATGATCGTCGAAGGGTTCTTCCACGGCGTTTACGACCGGATCGCGGTGGAGGCGGTGCGCGAAACGCTCAGCCGCGCCGTCGAACGGAAACTGGGGATTGGTCGCTAACCGGGTGTCAATGCATGTCGGAATTTGAAAAAGTCGCGACCGTCTCCGAGATTCCCGAAGGGGGGCGCAAGTCGCTGCTGTTCGACGAACAGCCGGTGTTGCTGTTTCGCGTGGCGGGCGAATTCTACGCCGTTGCCGACCTCTGCTCACACGACGGACAACCCCTCACCGACGGACCGCTCGTGGGGTGCGCCGTGGAATGCCCTCGTCACGGCGCCCGCTTTGACATCCGGACAGGGCGTCCCCTCTGCATGCCTGCGGTGGAACCGATTGCGACTCTCGTCGTTCAGGTGCGCGGGGATGACATCCTTCTGAAACACTCTTCCGGCTGAAACTTTACAACAGGTTCTCCCATGCCCGATGAAGCCGCACTCCTCGACGCGCTCCGCCAGGTGATCGACCCGGAACTCATGATCAATGTGGTTGACCTCGGACTGGTCTACGCCGTGGAACAGGAGGCCGACCAGGTCAAAGTCGAGATGACGCTGACCAGTCCCGCCTGTCCGGCCGGCCCACAGATCGTCAATCAGTCGAAGATGGCCCTTGAGAAACTGGAAGGGGTGGGAGGGGTGGAGATTAAGCTGGTGATGAGCCCTCCCTGGACCCCTGACCGGATGACCGATGAGGCTCGCGACCAACTGGGAATCTTTTGAGCGCAGCCAGAGGCGGTTCTTAATGGATTTCGCGCCGTGGCGCCTCACACGTCTTGTCCTCAGTTGCCTGGCATGACGTTTGATGGCTCTGGCCGGCGGTTGACGACGATGGATTCAAGTGTTAGCCTGCATCGTCAATTCGTGGGGCTGAAATGTTGATTCCAGGGCCGACGGCACTTCTGCCCTGTTCACATGCGCTGGCCATTACACACTGCGTGAAAGGGAATGTCAGACATGGCAAAAGACATGACAGTGGCCCAATTGGAGCGAATTCTCGAGAAGAAACGACTGCGGCTGGACGATCTGACGCACCGACGGGATGTGTTGCAGAAAAAACTGGAGCAGGTCGAGAATCAGATCACGTCCATTGGCGGAGATTCCAGATCCTCTTACAAAAAGCGGAAAGGACGCCGCCGGAAGAATGCCAAGACGCTCATTGAGTGTCTGGTGGAGCAACTCACCGGCAACAAAAAGGGATTGACCCTCAAGGAATTGGCGTCCCGCATTCGCGAATCGGGATATAAGACATCCAGCGTCGATTTCGAAAACACAATTTACCAGATCATTTATAACAATCAGGACAAATTGGCTCACGACCCCAAGACCAAGACCTACAGACTGAAGTAGTCGGTCCAGAGCCTTCCTGGTCGCTTTAATCCCCGGCCTGTTCTTCCCGTTCTTTACGCGGTCTTCAGGAGTCGATGACGGATCAACCTGCGAGCGACGATGCGGACCTTCCGGAAATCGATTCCGGTGCGGCGATCGACCGCGTGCTGAAGCTGATGGCCATTCCCGGTCAGAGCGGCGAGGAAGGGGAAGTCATCGGCTGCATCGTCGCGCAATTGAAGAGCGCCGGCGTCCCTGCCTCGGCAATCGTCATCGACCGAGCGCATCAGATCAGCCCGGCCGGCGGGGAAACGGGGAACCTCATCGTCACCCTTCCGGGTACAGTCAAAGGCTCGCGCCGGCTGCTGATGGCGCACCTCGACACCGTGCCCCTCTGCGTCGGCTCGCGGCCGCTTCGCCGGGGGAAAGTGGTCCGTTCGGCCGATCCGACGACCGCGCTGGGAGGGGATGACCGCAGCGGAGCGGCGGTCGTGCTGACGGCGGCACTGGAGATTCTCCGACGGAAATTGCCGCATCCTCCTCTGACGCTCTTCTGGCCGGTCCAGGAAGAAATTGGGCTGTTGGGCGCGCGACATGTCCGATTGTCGAGCCTGGGGCGTCCCAAGCTGTGCTTCAATTGGGACGGCGGGAGTGCGGCGAACGCCTGCCTGGGTGCGACCGGCGCCTACGACCTGGCGATCCAGATCGAAGGGATCGCCAGCCATGCTGGAGTGCATCCTGCGGGAGGGGTCAGCGCGATCGGCATCGCCGGATTGGCAATTGCCGACCTGGTTCAAAACGGATGGCATGGTGCGATCTCCAAAGGGCGCGCCACGGGAACCAGCAATCTGGGAGTCATTGCCGGGGGGGACGCCACCAATGTGGTCACCTCGAATCTGCGCCTGCGCGGCGAAGTCCGCAGTCATGATCCCCGATTTCGCGAGCGCCTGGTGGAGGAGTTCCGGGGGGCATTCGAGCGCGCCGCACGGCAGGTTCGCAGCGATTCCGGCGCCGTCGGGCGCGTCCATTTCAAGGCGGAACTCAAATACGAATCGTTTCGCCTCTCGGAAAAGGAACCGTGCGTCCAGGCGGCCCTCGGGGCGATCCGGGCAGCGGGACTGAACCCGGTGACGCGGATCAGCAACGGCGGCCTGGATGCCAATTGGCTGTCGGCCAGAGGGCTCCCCACCGTGACGCTCGGCAGCGGCCAGCAGGATGTCCATACGGTCAAAGAGACGCTCAACCTGGACGATTACCTCGCCGCATGCCGCATCGCCCTCTGGCTCGCCACCGGCCGCTAGCGCAGCAGACCCCCCAGGCGAACAGCCCAGCGTAAGCTGCCCGGTCAACATCCGGCGAACGGCCCAGCGTGAGCTGGCCGGTCCGCGCCAATCGAAGCCCCCAGCGCCGGATCGCACGATTGCTGTGTGCCCCAGTAACATACTGCATGCATCAGCGTAAGCTGGCCCTCCGGCGAACGCCCCAGCGTAAGCTGGCCGGTGATGCGTCAAGGGACTGCATCGTTTGAGTTCTGATCGAGACCACCGGCTGAACTGATAGCCAAACGATCAGGTCCGCAGCACTCCCCAAACCGTCCCTGCTCCCTAGGGATGCGTATTGCCCCACGCCGTATTTCCTGCATCGAAATCCCCGAAACATGGATTTTGATGTCCGGTCCCACGGTACTCTGCCGCTTCATGGGTAGGAACTGTTCTGGTATTCGGTTCCCGACGAAGTCTGACACCGTTGGGATCGGCAACTTCTCAGGTGGTCTCATGCTGGTTCGACGATTGTGGCGGCGGTGGCTCGAGTGGTGTACGCAGGGGGTGATGGGAGGCCGGAGGCGTGCCGGTCGGCGGCGGCCAAGTGCGACGCGACGCCGAAACCTCTGGCTGGCGGCTGAATTGCTCGAGGCCCGCGAAATGCTCTCGAGCGTCACCATCTCGACTCAGGACGCCGTGTTGCCAGACAATGTCAGCGTCGGCACGAACCCGTTCGATCTGGTGACCGCCGATTTCAACGGCGATTTGGCGGGCGACCTGGCGGTGGCGAACTTCACGTCGGGAGACATCAGCATCCTCACCGGGCTGGGGGACGGCACATTTGATACCGTTATGGCCATCAGCGTCGGTCCCGGGCTGATCGCGCTCGCGGAGGCCGACTTCAACCAGGATGGATACACCGATCTGACCGTAACCAACCAGGGCCCCCTGGGGATCGGCGTGCTGTTGGGAAACGGTGATGGCACATTCCAGCCGCCCGCGTATTATGCCGTCGGGCCCGATCCCAGTTCGCTGGCGGTAAGCGACTTCAACGAAGACGGCAACCCCGACGTCGCCGTCGCCAATTACTCCGCCAGCAACGTCGGCCTCCTGCTGGGGAGTGGCGACGGATCGCTCACCGCGGGGGGTCTGTTTGGCGTGGGAGAGATTGCCCGCGCCGTCGCCGTGGCCGACTTCAATCACGATGGCCATGACGATCTGGCCGTCGCCAATCGCAACTCCAATGACGTCAGCATGCTCCTGGGAATTGGCGACGGCACATTCCAGGGCGCGGTCAACTACGGCGCAGGGACCAATCCCAGCGCGATCCGTGTCGACGACTTCAATGCGGATGGAAACCCCGATCTCGCCGTAAGCAACGAGAATTCCAACGACGTCAGCATCCTGCTGGGGAACGCGGATGGGACGTTTCAGGCACAGCATTCGTACTGATCTCGAAACAATCTGCTTGAAGTGCTTGGAAAAGGAACCTGCCCGGCGATATCGATCGGCTCAAGACCTGGGTCTCGAACTGACGCGGTACCTGACAGGTGAACCGATCGAAGCCCGGCCGCATAGCCGGGCCCATCGCGCGTGGCGCTGGTGCCCGCGCGGGGCGCTGGTGCCGTCGGCGCCCGGCTGTGACTGCCTTGTTGACGCTGATCGTCGTCGTTATCGCGAGTTTAGCGAGTCTCTCGTTCTTGCGGCAACGCGAGCTGACGGCGCACGCGAACAGCCTGGAAGAATTGAATGGCGAATTGGCGGAGGCGGCCCGAACTGCCCAAAATCTGACGCTGGTTGCCCAGGTGCGGGCGCTCGAGGCCCGCGAAAGCCAGTATGCCTCGCAGATCACGCAGGCCGCCATCGCGGGACGTGATGGCGACCTGCGCGCACAGCGCGGGTTGCTCGAACACTGGGTTCCGCGTTCGGGACAGTTTGACCACCGCGGTTTTGAATGGTCCTACTTACAGACTCAAGTGTACCGGGACTGCGAAACCCTGTTCTCAACTGGGTCCGCCGTCTATCTGTTGGTCCGCTCGCCCGATGGCCATTTGCTGGCAGCCGGCGGGAAATCCGGGGTCGTTTGGCTGCTGGACGAGACGACCGGTTCGGTGGTTCGGGCGCTGGAAACCAGTCAGATTGAAGTCAACGGAATGGCATTCTCTTCCGATGGCCGACAACTGGCGACCGCTGGCGACGACGGCACGCCCTGCATCTGGCGAATCTCTGATGCCTCCAAAATGCTCTGCACCAGGGTGCATCCCCACAAGGCGTTTCAGGTCATCTGGGATCACGCCAACGACCGCCTGTTCTCGTGTGGAGACGATTCCAACCGCGGTGTGGAACGCCTTGTGGCAGAATGGAATGCGGACGGGGAGTTGACGCTGGTGCAACCCGCACAGGATGGCAGCCGGGTGGCCGTGGCCCGGTGGCAACTCGCCGGCCCGGGCGATGATGAACCGGACCACGCCATCTGGTTGCTCTCATTGCCGCAACTTGAGAATCCGACCCGCTTGGATCTGGCCTGGAGCAATCAGGTCGCCTTCGGGCCGAACTCGAACACACTGGCTTTGCGGACCTCAACCGGCTTGACCGTCTGGGGGAACCATTTCCAGCCGATTTGGGAGGCGCCACAGCCCGATGTGCAACTGCTCCGGTTCGACAAACTCGGAAAACTGCTGTTTTCACGAATAGGCGGGCGCCACCTGATCGCCCGAGACGCGGCGACCGGCGATCCCCGATTCACACTCTCAGCCCATCGCGCGCCCTTGAGTTCGCTGGCCCTCAGTCCGAATGGCCGAACTCTGGCGACCTGTGACGAGACCGGAGTGAGGCGATTGGCGCACGTCCCGTCCGGAAGCGATCTTTATGAGCTCGCGCCGGGGCCGTTTCCTGCGTTCATTCTCGGATTTTCATCAACGGGACGCGAGTTGATTTGTGTCGATCGGCTTTCGGCAACGGGAGACGAATCGGAGGTCACTGTTCTGGGCGTTGGCCACGATCAAGCGGTGACGCGCGACAGCAGTCCATAAGCAATCGTCCCACAGGTAACTTGGGCAGCACTTCCAATCTCGATCCCCCCCCAGGCGAACGGCCCAGCGTAAGCTGGCCGGCCAGGGTCAATCGAAGCTCCAGCCGCCAAATCGCCCCGGTCAACCGCTGTCCGACCGTATCGCATAGACGGGCTGGGGGGGTGAATTTCGGTGGAAAATCGCCAGGACTGCCAGGGCTGTCTATTCTCCGCGGACCGGCGCTTGGTTAGAATGGTTTCATGAACTCGGTTCGACCCAGAATCGTAAGAGTTTACCAGCACATCGTTTATTGCTCGAATCGGCGTCTGTGCCGCAGAACCCTCCGGGGCTTCCCACCGATCTTTCATGCCCGTCGCCACTGCCGCCATTGATGAAATACTCCGTGAATCCCGCGCACAGGTCGATGCACGGCTGGAAGAATATCTGCGCCCGTCGCCGCGGATTCCGCCGCGATTGCAGCAGGCGATGTGGTACAGCCTGTCGGCGGGAGGCAAACGGCTTCGGCCGGCTCTGGTGCTGTTGGCCTGCGAAGCGTGCGGCGGGAATCGCGCCAGCGCGCTTCCGGCAGCCTGCGCCCTGGAAATGGTCCACACCTATTCTCTGATCCATGACGACCTGCCAGCCATGGACGATGACGATTTGCGTCGCGGACAGCCGACCAATCACGTCGTTTTTGGTGAAGCGCTGGCGATCCTTGCGGGTGATGGATTGTTGACGCTGGCGTTTGAGATTCTGGCGCGCGACATCCAGCCGGCAGCGGTGGCTGCGGCCTGCTGCGCCGACCTGGCGCGGGGGGCCGGGATGGCGGGGATGGTCGGAGGCCAGGTGGCCGATTTGGAGGCGGAAGGAAAGGCGATCACCGATCCCGCGGAACTGGAGGGGATTCATCGACGCAAGACCGGGGCGCTGTTGAGCTGCGCCTTGACGATGGGCGCCCGGATTGCCCTGGCCGATGGCCGGACGGTGGAAAGCCTGGGCCGCTTCGGCGCCTGCCTGGGATTGGCCTTTCAGATCACCGACGATCTGCTGGATGTGCGGGGAAATGTGCAACATCTGGGAAAACGGGTTCAAAAGGATGCCTCGCGCGGCAAGCTGACTTATCCCGCCCTGCTGGGAGAAGCGGCCAGCCGGTCGCACGCCGTGGAGTTGATTGAGGAGGCCTGCCAGTGCCTGGAGACACTGGGGGAACGAGGCCAGCCGCTGGAGCTGCTGGCGCACTTCGTACTGGAAAGAGACCATTGATGACGACCGAACTGCTCTCAAGGATTGAGTCGCCGGCCGATTTGCGCGATTTGTCGGCTGACCAGTTGCAGCAGCTCGCGGGAGAGATGCGCGAGGCGCTCTGTCAGGTGGTGTCGAATCGGACGGCGCACTTTGCCAGCAACCTGGGAGTGGTGGAGCTGTGCATCGCGCTGCATTTGGTGTTTGATTTCTCCCAAGATCGGCTGATCTGGGACACTGGACATCAGATCTATCCCCACAAGCTGGTGACGGGGCGGTATCACGAATTTGCGACGATGCGCCAGCGGGGGGGGCTGATGGGATATCCCAACCCTCAGGAAAGCCCCTACGACCTGTTCATGACCGGACACGCCGGTTGCAGCGTCTCGACGGTCCTGGGGCTCAAGGTGGGAGACGATCTGGCCGGTTCCCCGGAGCGCAAGGCGGTGGCGGTGATCGGCGACGGCGCGCTTCCCTCGGGGATCGTGTTTGAAGCGTTCAACAACGCATCGGGGCTCAACAAAAACATCCTGGTCATCCTCAACGACAACAAGATGGGGATTTGCCCGCGCGTGGGAGGGCTGGCGCGGACGCTCGATCGCGCGCGGACCGCTCCGTTCTACAGCGAACTGAAGCGCGACGTGAGCTGGGTGCTGAACAAAGTCCCGCTCGTGGGAGACGCCGTCGAACGCGTGCTGGTCCAGGCCAAAGAGGTGATCAAGGCGTCGCTGCATGGCGGAATGCTGTTTGAAGAACTGGGATTCCGGTACATCGGCCCCATCGACGGCCACGATCTCCATTCGCTCCGCGAGTATTTGGAGATGGTCAAAGACCTGGAAGGGCCGGTCCTGCTGCACGTCTTTACGGAAAAGGGACATGGGGTCAAACCGGCCAGCGACGACCCGGTGCTGTTCCACACCCCCCCTCCGGTGCAACTCCACAATGACGAGGTGGTGTCGGTCAAGCGCAGTTCCTCGCGGGCGTATACCGACGTGGTCAGCGAGGCGATTTACGCCGCGATGGAGGTCAATCCGCGGGTAGTCGTGCTGACTGCCGCGATGTGCGAAGGGAACAAACTGCAAAAGACCCGCGAGGTGTTTCCGGAGCGGTTTTTCGACACGGGGATCTGCGAAGGGCACGCCGTGGCGTTTGCCGCCGGGATGGCCAAGGCCGGATTGCGCCCCATCGTCGCGATCTACAGCACGTTCCTGCAGCGGAGCTTCGATCAGATTTTCCAGGAAGTGGCGCTGCAGAACCTGCCCGTGACGTTTTGCCTCGATCGCTCGGGAGTGGTTGGCCCCGATGGCCCGACGCATCACGGCGCCTTTGACAATACCTGGATGCGGGTCTTTCCCAACATGGTGGTCATGGCCCCCGGCGACGAATTGGACGTCCGCGGGATGCTCGACTTTGCTCTGTCCTATCCCGGTCCGGTCTCGCTCCGTTATCCCAAGACCGGGGTCGAGACCGTCGCGCGCGAGGTCGAGCCGGTCCGCCTGGGGCAGGCGGAGGTTTTGGACTGGGGAAGCGACGGCATGATCATTGCCTGCGGCACCCTGCTGGGGGAATGCGTCAAGGCGGCCGGCCTCCTGGCCCAGGAGGGACTCGAAGTGGGAGTGATCAACGCCCGCTTCATCAAGCCCCTCGATCGCGAGACGATTCTCCGGGCGATCGCCGAGGCGGGTTTTGTGGTGACTGTCGAAGAGAGCACGCTGGTGGGGGGCTTTGGCTCGGCAGTGCTGGAAGAAACGAACGCCGCTGGATTGCGAACCGACCATATCCGTCGCCTGGGTTTGCCGGACGTGTTCATCGAACATGCCGACCGCGCGGAACAGTTGCGCGGCGCCGGGCTGGATGCCGACGGAATCGTCCGCGCCGTCCTGGCGGCAGCCGATCGGGGAAGCCTGGTCGGTGAAGAGGGCTCGCTCTCGTAGCGGGCCGGTTTCAGCGTGGCGTGCGGTGGGGCCTTCCTGGTATGATGGCTCTCTGCGGGGATTCCGCCCCTCTCTCCATCTGATATGAACCATGCCTGTTGAAGCCGCTCGTCCCGACGTAGCGAGTCTGGTGTTTCGGCTGTTTTGCCGTTCGGTGCATCCGGAACTGCTGGCAGTCTACGCCCAGGCAAGCTGGAAAACCGCCGCCTACTCCGCCCAGTTGCAAATCTGCGACGCCGGGCACGTGATCACGTTTGAGCACGACGGCCAGACGCTGTGTGAAGTGGCCACGAGTCTGGAAACCCCCTTGCCGAAGCATCGCCAGGTGATCGCCCGCCGCCTTCGGGGAAGTCGCAGCGAATCGGTCGAACACGACGGGGGAGTGTTGTACCACGTCAGCTTTCAGGTGGAGCAGCTTGAGCCGGAAGTGTTCCTCAGCTACCACGAGGAATTGCTCGTGGACGCCACGCAAAGTCGCCTGGCGCATCGCTTCTCGCCCACCAGCCGCATGTCTCCCGAGCCGTTGAGCGTGATCCAGACCGAGGAACGCCCCCGAAGCGTTCTGGTCCACACGTTTCACACGTTTCCCGACAACCTGGCGGTCGTCAAGACGCAGTCGCTGTTTGAAGTGTGAGTCATTCCTCCGGCAGCCCAAACCCTCCAGCGCTGTTGGCAGCCGGCGCCGTGCCGGGAACCGTTGCGGGGGGCTGTTGCCGGTCGAGATCCGCCAATTCCCCGGCGTCCAACAACCGCAGGCTCAGTTGCAGCGGAATCCGGTGTGACGCGCTGGCGGTGTTGTGGACCAAAAGCAGCTTGCCTGTGATCGACCGCGCCAGTCCCCGCTCGCGGTCGAGGGTCCATTCCGTCTGGCCCGTCAGTTCCATCCGGGGCAGGACAGCGGCCTGTTGCTCCGTCCGCAAGGCGTGCGTCCTCGTGACCACCAGCGCGCCGGACTTTGCCGTCCCCAGCCGAATCGTTGAATGGTCCTGCGCGTCCAATCGTTCCTTCACCCCTTGCGCGGCGAATGGACCAAATCGCGGACGGGGTGGAAACCCCTCGTCCCCTTCGAACAGGGTGATCGCGCTGCGCTCCGTCAATTCCCAGGCATCCCCCGTGTGTTCGGGAAAATGCAGGATCGGGAGTTGCGACAGGTTTCCCAGAAGATACGGAAGTTGCGATTCTCCCCGGACTTTCTGGACAGTCCCCCGGTCGTCGACTTCCAGGGAATTGTCGGCGGCGAATGGCGAACCTCCCACCCCCGCGAAAGGAGTGGAAGCAAACGGGTTGGGAATGTGCGGTGGCCGCCCTGGAAACCCTCGCGCCCCGTGGGACTTCCGTATACTTGACAGGCGCCCCTGGAGCGTCAATTCCAATCCTCCCTTCCCGGTGGAGTGGACCTGGCAGATCGGGGTTCCTGAGAGAACCTCCGTTTCGTCCCCCAGGTTCGCTTCGATCCGCACCTCGTAGGCAAATCGCAAATGGTCCCCCCAGCGATACCGCCAGCGCTCGGCGGGAGCGTCGTCTGCCAAGGGTGGCTGGACGGCCTCCGCTGCGCGGGGCTCAGCCGGACCGGTTCCAAACAGCGCTTCCGGATCGTCATCGTGGAGCGCCACTTCGACA
Organism: Planctomycetales bacterium; assembly: GCA_046152955.1. Lineage (GTDB taxonomy): Bacteria > Planctomycetota > Planctomycetia > Planctomycetales > Planctomycetaceae > SIAF01. Next base: position 25,179 of record JBJXGA010000004.1, read on the forward strand.
GGCGACGACCGCGCGTCGGCTTTCGCAGCCGCGCCGACCGGCGCTTCCCCCGCTGGTTCCACGTCGGACGATGAGGGCTCTGTCACTGGAACCCTCGCGTTCGAGGCGTTCTCCTTCGATGGGACTTTGGCTGCGGCGGCAGGCAACAGCACCAATCCCAACCCCACCATGGCCAGCATCCCCTTCCAACCCAGCCGCCCCACTTGCGGCAAGTGTGGGTCGAGAATCCGTCCCAGCCGCCGATGGGCCGGATGCCGCGATTCCATCACTCCCAGCGCCAACGGCGGGGCGTCGTAGCCAAACATTTCCGTGACCTTCACCAGCGCCTCGCCATACGCTTTGCGTTCTCCCTGCAGGGCTGCCACCGTCAGTTCATCGCACGCCTCTTCCCGAAGTTCCCGCAGCCGGCGATTGGCCCACCACACCAGGGGATGAAAGAAATACAAAGCCCCGAGAATTGCCTGTGCGAGGTTAATCAGTGCGTCGCCGCGAACCACGTGCTGCAGTTCGTGCAACAACACGGCCCGCAACTGCTCGCTGCTCAGTTCCGCAACCAGCGACTTGGGGAGCAGGATCACCGTGCGCGAGAGACCCACGACCACCGGAGTGGAACAGGCCTCGGAATTGCGCAGTTCGACCGATCGGTTGATCCCCAGTTGCCGCAGGCAGCCGGTCAGCAGACGGTACAGGGGGGCATCGTCAATTGGCTCCGCATCATGGACCCATTTCCAGACCCGCAGCGTCCCCACCAGCAGCAACCCCAGGAGCGTCGCCGACACCCCCGCCCAGGCAAGCATCAACCCCGCGGCCCAGGTCAAACCGGGCGACCGGCGCTCCTGGCTGACTGTGGAATCCGACTCCGCCACCGATGCGGACGCCCGTTCCCCTCCCGTCGCAACTTGACGCGCGGCGGCCTTCGTCGGGGGATTCACCAATTCGGCTGTCTGCGCGTCGGATTGGGAAGAGAGCGACGTGTCTGACCTGGCCGTCGGGGGAGCAGGACGATCCGATTGCGAAATCGTCTGGGGAGCGCGAACCCACCAACCCCACCCGGTGGGGAGCGCCAGGTCGGGGGGAAGCACCAGCCGCACCAGCACCAAGAGCCACACGGCGTGCAGCCAGATGGCCGAACGGCGCCGTCCCAGCCAGGTGAGCGCTGTGACCAGCGCCACCAGTAGCCCGACCTGCCAGGACATGCTCCACATCCAGTCGCTCCAGCGCGCCGACCAACGTTCCAACTGCTGCAGGATCAAACTGCCGTTCATGAAGTCGGTTCCGTATCAGGGGCGTAACGATCGAGCATCTCGCGCAGTTCCTGAATCTCTTCCGCGGTGAGAGCCCGCCGTTCGACCAGCCGATGGATCAGGGGGGCGACCGAACCGGTCAGCACGCGCGCGGTCAGGTCGTCCAAAACCTTCGAGACCACCGTCCCGCGATGCATGCGGGGAGAGTATTCATACACATTCCCGACCCGCCGCGATTTGACGTAACCTTTTTCGACGAGCCGATCGAGCATCGTCTTGACCGTGCTGTAGGCCCAGCCCTGTGAATCCTGCAAGTCCGCCTGCAAGGCCCCCGCCGGGGCGCGACCGCGCGCCCAGAGGGCCTCCATCAACATCCATTCCGATCGGGCCAGGGCGGCCAATTCCCTGCTCATGACAGCTCCGGTGCAAAACAATCTCGACAACTGTAGAGATTTTAACATCCCCCGCACCGGCTGTCAACCACCCGCCCGCGGCATCCCCGTGGCCGACACTGCCAGCGTTCGAACGGCATTGCGCGGCGTCGCGCAAGCCCTGCCCGACGCCACCTCGATCATGGGGCTGTTGGCCATTTTGCTCGTGGACGGCGCTGATCCTAGATCAACACTCGCGGCGCGTCATGGGGTTTGGGGACCAGGACAGAATTAGGTCGAATTCGATTCCATCTCCGCAAGGCGCGCACAGCATTTCGCGATTAAATCATCGACGACGCTGCATTCCCTCAATGTCGAACAGATTCCTCCTTCGAATCTGATCCCGAACACCTTATACATCAGCATGGAAAACACCGATGGAGTCAAATCATCCACCGCGCCCCAGAACAATAGCTCACAGGGATCATCGCGGTAAATCTGCGGCGGGACGATGTCCTTTTCTTGCGCAATGGCACACGATATCAGCCACAATACCTGGTCCTCGAATGTGCCGCCTATAGGCTCAATACCCGCGTCCCTTCTCTGCAATTGCACAACTATGGCATGTTCAATAGGAACCAGTATCTGATCACAGTGGCATTGCAGCAGTCTCCATCTGGCGACAGCCATCAACAGCCGGCCAATGCCTGGCAACCGTTGTAGCCAGGCCCATCGACCGTCATTCCCGCCGCAAACTGGATTGGGGGGCGGCGGCCACACGATTGGATAAATGAGCACCGATTGGCTCCTCCGAGTTCACAGGAGTTTCTATTTCGCCCGCGCAGCAGCGAATTGTCACCAGGGAACAATATATTGCCACCACCCGCGCGTACTCCCTTCTGCGATCGTCAATCCCCCTCCCAAGCGGGCCCATTCGAACGGGGGGCCGTGAATGGTGAACTCGTCCGAGTCCAAATCAACCGACATGACAATCTTGCCTGTCGACTCAACCCAGACCTTCCGATACGATTTGTCACTCGCGATGCGGATATAGGATAGGCCAGAGTTTTGTGATGTTATTGATTACAAATACGCGTCGCATGGACCCGCCTCGCGAGGTGACCACCAACTCGTCGTCGGATTCTCGTCCGTAAAAACGCGAATGAAAATAGATGCTGCCAATACCGGGTAACATTCCATGCACCTGTGGCCCCCACGGACCGGGAAGAAGCATCAAAAATGCGGACACGAATTTGCAAATGTAGACGGGTGCAATCCCATTCTGCGGTCGCATTTTTCGCGGAAAAACGCGGCTTATGCCGAGGTCGTCGAGGCGCGTTCAGGTTTTGATCGCATGTCTTGTGGTGTCCAATGCCAGGTTGTTCCAACGTC
>JBJXGA010000010.1:0-3013 GCA_046152955.1 Planctomycetales bacterium
AATGTGGTTGCATGGCGATGTCCCGCGTGAATCCATGATATCTCAGTCCGTGTTGGGTTGGGGTGACGTCGCCTCGGCGTCCTGAGCCAGCAGCAGGCACAGGTACGATTTCTGTTCCGGTTGGGAAAGCCGCAGCCACTGCGCCAGGTCGAGGATCGTGTCACGGGCCGCATGGCGATCGTCCCCTTCCGCAACCGCTTCGATTTCGAGATACGTTCCCAGGCCGGACACTTCATCGACGCACACTTCGAGTGGCCGACCCTGCCACTCCAGCCGCCAGGGACTGCGCCGTTTTTCAACGCTTCGTACCGGGACGAATCCGAGCGCCGCCAGGATTTCGGTACAGCGCTGGGCGGCGGCCGGGCCGTCGCCCAGCGGCGCCTCGATCTCGCGGCGGACCTTGGCCAATCGATCCTGCACCGGCCCCTTATAAGTCAGGCAGTTGCTGTTGCCGAACGACCGGAGGCGAATGGCTTCGTCGGTCCGGGCGAAATCACGGGTGGGATGCTGAAAGTACACGTCGCGCTGCTCGATCGGAGCTTCGGCCTGGGCTCCGCAGTCCTGCAACCGCGCCACGACGGGGCGAGGATCGGCGAGGGGGAATTTCAGTTCGACTTCGAACATTGCGCAATCTCCGACAGCAAATCCCACGTATACAGTCCCGTGGAGTGCCCGTCGGACCAGTTGATCTTGAGGGCGTAGTTGCCGGTGAAACTCATCCCTGTCGGGTGAATGTCGGGAGGAATGGTCGTGGGGTCGAGAATCCGAGCCCCCGTATGTTCATCAATGCAACTGGCGCACGGACACTGCGCGCGAACGTGATGGAAAGGAACCTCAAGCGGCGGTCCTCCCGGCCACTGGAATTCGAAGCGGCCGGTCTGCCGATGGGCGCGAATCGTCGTGGGTGGGATCGGTGACATGTCGCGGATCAGGGTCGAAAGGTCGGAAGGGGAAGCATGCCGCTCCGGTCGGTTTTCGCGCTGTTGGATTTCGCAATTGGAGCCGGAGCGGATTTTCCCTAACATACCGCTTTCATCCGTTGGCGTCACTCCGTCGGGAGGCGAAACATCGCTCCGCTGCTTTGGCTGATTTCCGGCTGCTTGTTGTCAGGACTGGTCACCTCCGCCTGCGTCACGGCCGCCATGCGGCGCTTGGCGCCGCGGTGGGGATTGCTCGACCAGCCCAACGCCCGCAAGGTACACCAGGTTCCGACGCCTCTGGGCGGAGGGATCGGTGTTCTTTTGGGAGTCGTCCTCCCGCTCGCCGGTTTTCAATTGTTCGCCTGGTGGTGTGGCCGCATGGGGGAGGTTCCCGTCTGGATCCCGGCGGAACTGGCGGAGACGTTCGCCGGTTTTTCCGATCGGTCCGGCCAGTTGTGGTGCGTGGTGCTGGCGGGGGTCATGATCTCGGCGCTGGGGCTCATCGACGATTTGCATCCCCTGCGATGGAAGCCCAAGTTGCTGGTGCAGTTGGCGGTTGCCGGGGGACTTGTCGCGGCGGAGGTGCGCGGGACGGTGTTTGTGGAATGGCCGCTCGTGGGCGCGGTCGTCTCGGTCCTGTGGATCGTCGTGCTGACCAATGCGCTCAATTTTTTGGACAACATGGATGGCCTGTCGGGGGGGATCGGGCTGATTGTCGCGGTGGTGTTTTCGCTGATCATGCTCACCGGGACGAGCCAGCCGCATTGGTTCGTCGCCGGGTTCCTGCTCCTCCTGGCGGGGTCGCTGGCCGGCTTTCTGATCCACAATTGGCCCCCGGCGAAAATCTTCATGGGGGACACCGGAAGCTGCCTGATTGGACTGTGGCTTTCGTCGATGACGCTGGTGGGAACGTTCTACGACGACCGCCAGGCCAGTCCGCACGTGATCCTGGCGCCGCTGTGCGTTCTGGCGGTGCCGCTGTACGACTTCGGTTCGGTGATGCTCATCCGTCTGTCACAGGGGAGGAGTCCCTTTCACGCCGACAAGTCGCATTTCTCGCACCGACTGGTGGAGTTGGGAATGAGCCGTCCGCACGCCGTGATGACGATCCACCTGGTGACGCTCACCACCGGTTTGGGTGGTTTGCTGTTGTATCAGGTCCAGGGCTGGTGGGGGGCGGGACTGGTGGCGGGGCTGATCGCGTGCGTGCTGGCGGTGATCGCCATTCTGGAAACGGTCGGCCGCTCTCGTCGCGAGTGAATTCATGAGCCGCCGCAAACGCCAATCCTCTCATCCACAGTCCCCGTCTCCCGCGGCTGAAGATCCCGCCTCCGGACTCCTGGACCGGCTGGTGACGCTGTTGACCTCGGCCGTCATCTTCTGCCGCTTGCTGACTCCCACGGAAGGGGCCGTTCAGGGAGAGACGTTATGGATCGTGCAGTTGGCGCTGTTGGCGGTCATCGTCTGGGTGCTAGCGGCGTTTCGGGCCGACCGGGTTCGCTGGCGTCTGGACTGGATCGACGGCGCCGTTTCGCTGCTCGGGTTGGGACCGGCGATCGCCGCTTTCGTCAACTATTCTCAGGCTGACAAGCGGGCTGTCGTCAATCTGCTGTGGGAGTGGGTGGGGTTAATGGCGACGTGGTTTCTGATCCGCAGGCTGCTGGAGCGCCCAGGGGGGCGGCAGACTCTGCTGACGGTGTTCCTCACCCTGATGGTCGCGCTGGCGGGGGTCGGCCTGTGGCAGCACTACGTTTCGCTTCCGGAAACACGGCGCGTCGTCGCGAGCCTGCAAGCGGAATGGGACGCACTTCAGAAACAGGGGCGTCCCGGCGACCCGCGCGCAGCACGCGCCTGGGAAGAGGCGACGCGGAGGTTGCAAATTCAATTCGTACAGATGCGCATTCCGACAGACGAATCGTCACGCATGCTGTGGAATCAGAGGTTACAAGCCAGTAGCGAGCCGCTCGGTCCTTTCGCGCTGGCCAACACGTTCGCCGGACTGCTGTTAGTGGCACAGTTGCTCTGGCTGGGGGCGCTGGTAGCGTTTCCTTGGACGGGGAAATGGTCATCGCGGCAGACATTGATTCTCGCGA
>JBJXGA010000026.1:0-4366 GCA_046152955.1 Planctomycetales bacterium
GTGAAACCGTGGTATATTCATTGAATGCTCTACCGCAGTCTCGATTCATCGGTCACGTTCCTGCAAGAGTCTCTGCGCGCCGCCTGTCTGATCGAGGCGACGGCGCGGAAGCCGGGGAATGTCCATCCGGAGGCGGGTTTTCCTGATCTGACGTACGAGCATTTCTGCCTGTCAGCCGATCGAATCGTGGAACTGGTGCCCCTGGTGAGCCGGAGCGTGGGAGAGGCTGTGCTCCGGGTCATACAGCGGACGCGGGAGATTGCCCCCAGCAACCCCAACCTGGGAATCGTCCTGCTGCTGGCCCCCTTGGCGGCAGTGCCGCTCGATCAGTCGCTCTCGGAGGGAATTGGAACGGTTCTGGATCAACTGACGGTCGAGGATGCCCAGTTCGTCTACGAGGCGATTCGCCTGGCTCGGCCCGGAGGCCTCGGAAAGGCACCGGAACAGGATATCGAGGAGGTTCCCACCGGCACGCTTCTGGAAGTCATGCGTCTGGCCGCCGATCGCGACCGGATTGCGTGCCAATATGCGAACCGATTCCACGACGTCCTTCAAATCGGTGTGCCTCTGCTATTGGAGTGGCCCGATTTCGCCAACCGGTGGGAAGAGGCGACAATCAATCTACAATTGCACCTCTTGGCGACGTTTCCCGACAGCCTGATCGCTCGAAAATGCGGTCCCGAAGGGGCCGCGGAGGCTTCCCGCCGCGCTCGGGAGCTTCTCGACGGCGGATGGCCGGACCAATCAGCGTCCCACTTGATGTTGGAGCGATTCGACGCCTGGCTCCGGGCCGACGGGAATCGACGCAACCCAGGGACCACCGCCGACCTCGTCGCCGCCTGCCTGTTCGCCGCCCTCCGCGAGCGGTTGCTTCCGGTTCCCGAATGGGCGAAACTTGGGAAGGATGAAGGCTGAAGGATGAAGGATGAGGCTGGAGGACTCAGGACTTCGATGGTCGGCTTCAGAACTTTGATTTGAGATTTGAAATTTGAGATTTGAAATCTGAGACGTCGACCGGGCAAAATCCTCCATCCACCATCCACCATCCACCATCCACCATCCACCATCCACAACCCACCGTCCCTCCTCCACAACAACCCCGGCCTCTTTCACAAAACCCTCCGGCATGACCGACTCCTACCGTGTTCGCGTGACGAAGGATCACTTGGTGTTCAGCGCGGCGCATTTCATCACGTTCAATGGCGACGTGTGCGAGCGGCTGCACGGCCATAACTGGCGAGTCGCCGTCGAGGTCGCCGGGCCGCTGGATGAGAATCACTACGTGTTCGACTTCATCGCTCTCCGGGACGCCACGCAAAAAATCGTGGAACTCCTGGACCATCGGATGTTGCTTCCGCTGCATCACCCGGCGATTCGAGTGCAGGCGACCCAGACCGAAGTCGAAGCCACGTTTCAGGAACGGCGCTGGGTTTTCCCCCGCGGCGATTGCGTGCTGCTGCCGATCGAGAACACGACTGCCGAGCGGCTGGCGTGGTGGATCGGCCAGCGATTGCTCGAGCAACTTCCTACTGAGGCCCGGCGCGGGCTGGAATCGCTGCGCGTCGAAGTTGAAGAGAACTTCGGCCAATGGGCGATGTGTGAACAGCAGCCTAATGACCAGCCTAGCTGAGGCTTCCCTGATCCGAGGTTTCCAATCAAGCGCCGGCGACGCTGGCGCTGACGATTGAATTGCCACTGGCGCCCGGACGCACAAACCGGAAGGGGTGTGCCAGCGAATCCTGGCGGTAGCGACGTTCGCCAGAACGTGGGCGGAGCAGCGATCACCCACATTCTGGCGAATGTGGCTACGTCGGAAGGGCTGCCAGGGAATTTCGGCACACCCTCCGGAAGGTTCCGCGTCGATTGATCTCGACTGGCCGTTCTGGTCTGATAGCTTGCACAGACTTGCCCTGTGCTTCCAGCGACCTGACGGTCCCGCGACCACCAGAGAACTCCCGATGCCTCCGGCTGATTCCGGAACGAAGCCGCTCCCGTTTCGCCTTGTGTCGCGATGCGGATGCACTGCGGGTTGTGGTGGCGGTTTTCGGGCACGCGTCGTTCTGATGGCTGTGCTCATCCTGGTCGGCGGCTGGGGAGCCGTGCCGCTTGAGGCAGCGGATCGAGACTTTTGGAGCTTTCAGAAACTGGTCCGGCCGACGGTTCCCGTGCCCCCTGCCAGCGGCAATGGAGGATCGCCGATCGACCGCTTCTTGTTGGAGAAACTGCACTCCCACGGGCTGGGGTTCTCTCACCCCGCGGATCGGGCCACGCTGATTCGTAGGATGACGCTCGATGTCCTGGGACTTCCTCCGAGCCCCGAAGAGGTGGCAGAGTTTGTCGCCGACGAATCGCCTGATGCATGCGATCGGCTGATCGAGCGTCTGCTGGCTTCGCCGCAGTATGGGGAGCGTGCCGCCCGGCAATGGCTGGATGTGGTCGGCTACTCTGACAGCAATGGGTATCACCGGGCCGACACTCCCAGGCCGCTGGCTTATCGCTATCGCGATTACGTCATTCGCGCCTTCAATGCCGACCGCCCCTACGATCGCTTCTGGCTCGAACAGCTTGCGGGCGATGAATTGATCGACCGGCAGAAGATTTCCGACTATTCCGCCGGGGTGGTTGACCTACTGGTGGCAACGCACTTTCTGCGAAACGGTCCCGATGGGACCGATTCGACGGAGGGGAATGAAATGGCGCGGACCATCGAACGCTACGCGGTCCTGGAACAGCAACTGCAGATCACGATCGGCGCGATGTTTGGCATGACTATCGACTGCGCCCGCTGCCATAGCCACAAATTCGACCCCATCCCGCATGGCGAATACTACTCGCTGCAGGCGATCTTGTACCCGGCTTTCAACGTCCGGAATTGGACACCCCCTAAGGAACGCACGATTTGCGTCGCCACCCAGGAGCAGCTTGCCGAATGGGAGGCCGCCTCCAAGCAAGTCGACGCCCAGGTCGAAGCGCTGCAGCGGGAATTCTCCGCCTGGGTCGCCGCCAACCGTCCGACTGGCAAGGTAGTTTTTCGCGACGACTTCAATCAGGAGACTCCCCGGCTGGCGGAGCGCTGGAGCAACACGGCTCCCGGCGACGACGCGCCGGCGGGGACGCTGGGGGTCAACGTCGATTCGGACAAGCCCCCCGGCGCCCTGGTCGTCGATCACCGGCTGCACGTCATCGAAGCGGGGGCCGAGAGCAGCGGCTGGCTGGTCACGCGGGAAGCGTTTGATTGGACTCCGGCGCATGAAGGGGAATGGATTCAGGTGACGTTTGACTTGGTCGCTGACCGCATCGACCCAGGGGCCGCACCCGCCGCGCGCATCGGCTATTACCTGGCGCTCCACGATTATCATGCCCACGGTGGGGTCTCCGGCGGCAATGTGCTGATCGACGGCAATCCCGCGGGAGGCGCCACGGTCACGGTGGGCTATCCCGGCGCCAGAGCGTCCGGAAAAGGCTCGGTCGGGACGAGCGGGTATCGGCCCGGCCGGAACTTTGGCATCCGCGTGACCAATCTGGGGGCTGCCGGCTTTCGACTCGAACAGCTTGTCGACTGGGTTGCGGAGCAGAAACCGGTGATGCTCTCGGCTGCCGACCTTCCCGATGGCGGCTTTGGATTCGAATATTGCTGCGGGAGAAGCTTTGTGGTCGACAATGTGCTGATCGAGGCCAGCAGCGACGAGTCGTCTTCCAGCCGGTTTCAGGAGTTTACCAAAGCGCATCAGTCGCGATTCGAAGAGTTGCAACTGCGGAAGGCCCAGACCGAATCGCGTCGGCCCGATCGGCCGGAAGAAATCGCCTGGGTGACTGACCTCTCGCCGGATCCTCCGGACGTTCCCAGGCTGAAACGAGGCCGTTATTTCGACCCAGGCGAACTGGTGGAACCCGGTCTCCTCAGCGTCCTCTCCGAGCCGGGGGAACGCCTGGAAGTGGTGGCCCCCGAATCAGGAGCGCGAACAACCGGTCGCAGGCTGGCCTTCGCCCGCTGGGCCACCCGATCCGATGCCCGAGCCAGCGCCTTGCTGGCCAGGGTGCAGGTGAATCGGATCTGGCAGGCGCATTTCGGCCGCGGACTGGTGGAGACCCCGGAGAACTTCGGCGACCGCGGACAGCCCCCGTCGCATCCGGAATTGCTGGAATGGCTGGCGTCGGAATTCGTCAGCCGCGACTGGTCGATCAAATCCCTGCACCGCCTGATCCTGCACTCGCAGGCGTATCAGCAGGGGAGTCAGCCGGCCCCGCAAGCGCTGGCGACCGATCCCGACAATCGGCTGCTGTGGAGTTATCCGGTGCGCCGCCTGGAAAGCGAAGCGGTCCGCGATTCACTTCTCGCCGTCGCGGGAGCGCTCGACGGGCGCCT
>JBJXGA010000033.1:0-4771 GCA_046152955.1 Planctomycetales bacterium
GGACGCCCCGGGCGCTTCCGGCTGGTACACTTCCGGCGGATGTCCGGCTCCAGCCCCCCAAGGACTTGAACGGCTATTTCCCGCTGGCAGTCCCAAAAACGAAAGAAGAGTGGGATCGCCGGGCGGAGCAGGTCCGGCGTCAGGTGCTGGTTTCGCAGGGATTGTGGCCGATGCCTTCCAAGGGGCCGCTCAACGCGGTGATCCACGGCAAGGTGGAACGCGAAGACTACACCGTGGAGAAGGCGTACTTCGAAAGTGCCCCAGGATTCTTTGTGACGGGCAATCTGTACCGGCCCAAAAATGTTCAGGGAAAGGTTCCGGGGGTGTTGTTCGCCCACGGGCACTGGCAGAATGCCCGCCTCTCCGAGGAGACGCCGGAGAATCTGCTCCGCGAAATTGCCACGGGTCAGGAACGATTTGAAAAAGGGGGCCGCAGCCGCTTTCAGTCGATGTGCGTGCAATTGGCCCGGATGGGATGCGTCGTCTGGCAGTGGGACATGCTCAGCGATTCCGATTCGCACCAACTCTCCCGCACGCTGGTGCATGGCTTTTCCAAGCAGCGGCCGGAAATGAACACAGCGGAGAATTGGGGGCTGTACAGTCCGCAGGCCGAAGCGCATCTCCAGAGCATCATGGGTTTGCAGACCTGGAATTCGATCCGCTCGCTCGATTTTCTACTGAGCCTGCCGGAGGTCGATCCGCAGCGGACGGCGATCACCGGCGCCAGTGGCGGGGGAACCCAAACGATGCTCCTGGCGGCAATCGACCCGCGCGTGGCGCTGTCGTTCCCGGCGGTGATGGTCAGCACGGCGATGCAGGGGGGCTGTACATGTGAAAACTCCTCCCTGCTTCGCGTCAACACGGGAAATGTGGAATTCGCGGCACTGTTCGCTCCCAAGCCTCAGGGGGTGACGACCGCCGACGATTGGACCAAAGAGATGGCCGCCAAGGGTTTTCCCGAGTTGAAGCAGCTTTATGCGCTTCTGGGCGCTCCGGACAACGTGCTGTTGCAGCGGGGAGAACACTTCCCGCACAATTACAACGCGGTCTCCCGTTCGGCGTTTTATACCTTTCTCAATCGCCACTTCAAACTGGGGTTCAAGGAGCCGGTGATTGAACGGGATTACGATCCGCTCACGCGCGATCAGCTCACCGTGTGGGACGCGGAGCATCCACAGCCCAAGCCGGAGGATCCGGAGTTTGAGCGCAAGCTGCTGAAGTGGTTCACTGACGACGCCCAGCAGCAAATCCGGGGGAGCGCCGCGACGCCGGAGGGGCTGCGCAAGGTCGTCGGCGGAGGTGTGGAGGCGCTGATTGGACGGACGATGGCGTCCGCCGGGGAGGTCACCTGGACTCTCACGAACAAGCAGGATCGGACAAGCTACGTCGAGATGACCGGCCTCTTGCGCAACCAGACGCATGGCGAGGAGCTTCCCGTGGTTTGGTTGTATCCCAAACAGTGGAAGGGGCGGGCGATTGTCTGGCTCGATGACTCGGGCAAGGGGTCGCTCTACAACGCGGATGGAACCGTCAAGGCCGACGTGATGAAGCTCGTGAATGGGGGGGCGACCGTATTGGGAGCCGACCTGTTGTTCCAGGGAGAATTCCTGGCCGACGGCAAGCCGGTCAATCAGACCCGCGTCGTGGCGAATCCCCGCGAGGCGCCCGCCTATACGCTGGGGTACAATCACGCGCTGTTTGCGCAACGCGCGCACGATGTGTTGACCCTCGTCAAATTCCTGCGCAGTGCGCAGGTTGAAGGTCATCCCAAACCAACCGCCGTGGAGGTGGCCGGGTTTGGTGAGGCAGGCCCCATCGTGGCCGCCGCACGGGCCGTCGCCGGAGATGCCATCGACCGGGTTGCCATCGACACCGGCGCGTTCCGCTTCGGCAAACTGCTCGACTTCCGCAGTCCGCAATTCCTGCCGGGGGGGGCGAAGTATCTCGACCTTCCCGGATTTTTGGCGGCTGGCGGATCGCAGCCCCTCTGGCTGGCGGGGGAAGGGAACGATCCCCAGGTCCGCAAGCTGGCCTATCGCAGTCCCGACCTGGAGAAGCGGCTCTCGGTTTTTACGGGAGACGCAGCGCAGAAAACCGCCGCTGCCGCGACTTGGCTGCTCCAGTAGCATTAGTTGTTCGTTGGTTCAGAATTCCTTGCAACCCCAGAGGGAGGAGCGATGCGGTCGATCGTTCGAAGGGGATGGCCAGGCAGGATGTTGCCGGGTAACCGTCGCCAACATTCTGACAAGGCCATTTTGCGGCCTGCGGCGCGGTTGCTGGCGATCGTCCTGGTTGTGTGGGGGGGGTGGCCAGCGAATGGCCATTCGACGTCACTCCAGGGGGCGGACCGGCCAGCCGCGCGGACGGAGCGACTGTTCTTTACGTCGCATGGAAAGACCGCCATTGTCCGGGCCGATGGCCAGGACTTGAAATACTTCGAATTCGACAAGCCGGGCCAGGCAACCTGGCAGCCGGGGCCGAGTTTTTCCGATGGAAAGCGTGTGCTCTTTCTGAGCATGGAACCGCGCCGCGATGGTCCGGGAAAGCCCTTCGACGAATACTACACGCAGACCCCCACGCATCTTTGGGTGCATGATCTGGATGCGGGGACGCTGGAAGAGGTCTGCGACCGGGAGCGGCTGGCACCGTTTGTCACTCCGGCGCTCCTGGTGGGGGACGAGCGGTTGCTGATCCAGGTGGTTCGCAATCGGGTGGGACAGATCTTCAGCGTGCGGATCGACGGAACCGACCCGCGCGAATTCACCCGCGCGGGGGAAGGCTTGCCGTATGGGTTTTCGCTCAGTCCCGACGGTCGGCGAGTCGCCTTTCATCTGGCCAGTCCGCAGGGATATCAAATCTGGACCAGTGATCTCGTCGGATCGCAGCGAGTTCTCGTCGCCGCCAAGCCAGGGCATCTGTACTTCGGGACAAGCTGGTCCCCCGACGGCCAATGGATTCTCTACGTTGACTGCCTGTCCGGAGACGACCCTGGTCACGACTGGGCCGACGTGTGCATCGGTCGCGCCGACGGCAGCGAGCACCGCGTCCTCACCACCGGACAGGCGATGTGGTTTGCCGCAACCTATGGCAGTCCGCAGAACAGAGGAGGTGGCTCGAATGTCCCCGGCTGGACGCGCGACGGCCAGATTCTGTGTCCCCGGCGGCTTCCAGGATCGAAGGTGCCGTGGGAATTCCAGGCGCAGCGTCCCGACACCGATCATTTCAACCGCGACTTCAAGCCCGAATTGGCGCGCGGGGGAACCGAGATTTGTCGTCTCGATCCGCAAGACGGCTCGATCACCGTGCTCACCCACAGCGATCCGCCGGTGTGGGACTTTCGGGCGACGGAATCTCCCGATGGAAAGTGGATCGCCTTTTGCCGGGCAGAGACCGGAGAGCCGCCGGGACTGTGGGTGATGGACGCACAAGGCGGGCAACCGCAGCTCATCACCCGCGGGGTGGATGATCTGGGGGCCGACCACCCGCGCTGGCTGCCACTGGCTCCGACCGCGCGGCGGATCTCGCTCATACAGGAAGCCGGTCCCGAGCGCCCCGGTTCACCTGAGATTCGCGCGGCGCGGAATGCGCTGGCAGCGGAAGGGGTCGAACTGCTTCCCCGGTTGTTGGAAGCGATGGATGCCTCAGGCGCCGTCGCGGCCAACGTGCTGCGGACCGCATTTGACGAAATCGTCAGCCGCAACCTGGAACAACAGGACGCTCCCTGGCCGATCGACCAGTTGAAAGAATTCCTCGCCAATGTCGAACGACGGGGTCGGCCGCGGCGGCTGGCCCTGGCGCTGATCGACCGGCTGGAACCGGGATTTGCCGAGCAGTGGATGGTTAAGCGCCTGGCCGATCCGGAGTTCCGCCACGAAGCGGTCGCCCGGGCGCTCCTCACGGGTGAACAGGCGCTGGCATCCGGCGGAAAGGATGCAGCGCGGCAGGCATATCGCCAGGCATTCGAGCACGCACGCGACGGAGCCCAGGTCGTGGCGGCGGCCAATGCGCTCGTGGGGTTGGGAGAACAGGCCAATTCGCAGACGCAGTTGGGACTGGTCGGAGAATGGTGGGTGGTCGGCCCCTTCGACGCCCCTGGCAAGTCTGGGTTTGGAACTCTTTTCGAACCAGAGCGGCAAATTGACCTGCTCGCCCGATACGCGGGCCAGGGGGACCAGGAGGTCACATGGAAACGCTATCGGACGCAGGATCCGCTGGGGCAGTGCAATCTCATTGAGGCGCTCGGCAATGCCAGCGAAGCGGTCGGTTATGCTTACACGGAGATTGACGTTCTCCGCGCAAGCGATTGCGAACTCCGCTGTAGCGCCGACGACAATTGCACAGTCTGGCTCAACGGTCGCCGGGTGTTTGGCCGCGAGATGTGGCTCAATGGCACCCGGTTTGACCGCTTCAAAACGGTCATCACACTGGCCGCCGGGCGCAACACGCTATTGGTCAAGGTGTGCCAGGGGCCGCAACATCGCGATCCCGAAGTGGGCAATGCCTGGTCGCTGCAGATCCGCCTGTGCGATGCCAGCGGCCGCGGAATCGAGTTCCGCCCGGCGCCCCCCGAAGGACCGCCGTAGGACCGCGGCAGGGTGGGATCCAGCTCGCCGTACAACGCGCGACGATGCTCTCGAGTCCGTCCATCGCCCAAACCGGCCTCGCGAGCGCAGGCCCACCACCCCCGATAGGGGTAGGGAGGGCCGATTGGTTTCGGCCCCCCCTCCCTCCGAACCGGACGGGCGGATTTCCCGCATCCGGCTCTCCCGTT
>JBJXGA010000055.1:0-4604 GCA_046152955.1 Planctomycetales bacterium
CCCCGAAGTGGATCGGCACCAGAACAGTGAATTCCTGGCGGACAGCATCCGCGCCCACGCCGGCGCGAATCGCCCGAAGATCGCCCATTTTCATTACTACCGACCGGGGCTGACGTATTATTGCCGCGAGCGCGTCGATTCCATGTTCGCTCCGGAAGACGCCATTGACTTTTTGAACCAGCCGCTACCGCGGTACTTGCTCACCTCGACCCACGAGTACGAAAAACTGGCCCCGCACCTTCCTCCAGGGACCGAGGTTCTGGAGCGGTTGCCGTGGTTCCTGAAGCAGGGGAAAGGGATCGTCCTCCTGGGACGCCGCACCAGCTTCGCCAGCGAAATCGCTCCCGAACGGGACGCTCGCCACGGCTTCATGCCCGCCAGCGCGACCACTTCGCGCGAAATCCCGGTCGGTCAAGCACTTCGGGATTGACCATCCCGATCGGCCGCTGGCCCAGCG
The DNA here is from genome assembly GCA_046152955.1 of Planctomycetales bacterium. Lineage (GTDB taxonomy): Bacteria > Planctomycetota > Planctomycetia > Planctomycetales > Planctomycetaceae > SIAF01. The sequence goes on from JBJXGA010000055.1 coordinate 458, forward strand.
ACAGGTCGACCAGCGACTGACAGACGGTGCGGCCGATGTCGCTGAACAGTTCGTCGGTCCAGGCAATGCAGTGCGGGGCCAGCAGGATGTTGTCCAATGCGGCCAGGGGAGGAGGCACGGTCACCGGTTCCGTCGCGAAGACGTCCAGCGCCGCACCGGCGATGCGCCGCGTTTGCAGCACTTCGAACAGCGCCTCTTCGTCGACGATCCCGCCGCGCGAGGTGTTGATCAGATACGCTTGGGGTTTCATCCGCGCCAGTTGCTCCCTCCCGATCAGGTTGCGCGTCCGCTCCTCCAGCGGGCAATGGATCGAGACGAAGTCCGCGGAGGACAGAAGTTCATCCAGACTGACCAGCCTGACCCCCAGCCGCTCGGCCAGCGACGGATCGACGTAGGGGTCGTAGGCGAGAATTTGGCTCATTCCAAAGGGAGCCACGAGCGGCACGAGAGCCCGCGCGATCCGCCCGAAACCCACCAGCCCCAGAACTCGACGGCGCAGCTCACAGCCCATGTAGTTCGATCGAGCGTCCCACGCGCCGCTGCGGACGAGCCGATCTTTGGCCAGCACGTGATGCGACAAGGCCAGCATCCAGGTCAGTGTGGCCTCCGCGACGGAACGATCGACGGCTCCCACGGCGATCAGCACCAGCACGTCATTTTCCGTGCAGGCGGGGACATCGACCGAATCGTACCCCACGCCGAACCGTGCGATGGCCAAAAGCCCGCTGCGCCCCTCCACGGTCGCTCGCGTGACTCGGGAGGACAACACCACCACTCCCTGGGCATCCCCCACCTGGGAGCCGGTCAATTCCGCGGTATGTTCGCCGATCAGGTGGTGTCGGATGTGCGGATGATCGGCCAGAACCGGCAATCCATAATCGCGATAACGGGGCTGCCCCGCCGGATCGAGAAAATCGCCGGTGAAGGCCACGTGAAAGGGGGAAGGAGGCAAATGAGCACCTGCGGGATACTGAGGAATAGGTTCGGAATCGTGGCACGGAGTTTGTGCGCGAAAGCATAGGCGACAAACCGCCTGCGGAGCCAGTCACCGGCACGCTCCCCGCTCCCCTTGGCCCCTTTCACCTCCCGCACTAGAATCGACGATGGACAATCCCTCTTTCTCGAATGGCCACATCGTGCGCATTGCTTATCTTGACTGTTCCTCCGGCATCAGCGGCGACATGACGGTCGCCGCGCTGATCGATGCGGGGGTGGATGTGGAACGCATTCGCGCCGGGATTGCCTCGTTGCAACTCCCCGGCGTGCGGCTGGTGACCTCGCAGGTCATGCGCTGCGGTTTTCGGGCCACGCATGTGTCCGTCGAGCATCCGGAACAGCACGCGCACCGCCATTTCCCGGAAATCTGCCGGATCATCGACGGGGGCCAGGCGCTGACCGGCCGTCAGAAGCAACTGGCGCGGCGGATGTTTCAGCTCATGGGCGAAGCCGAAGCGAAGGTTCACGGCGCAACGCTCGATCAGATTCACTTTCATGAGGTCGGCGCCATCGATTCGATCGTCGATATCGTGGCTGCCGCGATCGGTTTCGAACTGCTGGGGGCCGACGCCATCCACGCCAGCCCCGTACCGACGGGGCGCGGCCAGGTGCAGATCGCCCACGGAATCTGCACCGTTCCGACGCCGGGGACGGCGGAGTTGCTCAAAGGGATCCCCCTGGTCGACGTTCCGGTCAACGCCGAACTGACGACCCCCACCGGAGCGGCGATTTTGAAATCGGTCGTCACCCGCTTTGGGCCGTTGCCGGAGATGACGCTCGACGCGGTGGGATACGGCGCGGGAACGAAGGATTTTTCGAATCGGGCGAATGTGCTGCGGCTGTTGGTAGGGACGGCGGCGGATCAGGCGGGCGGCGATCAGGTGTGGCTCCTGGAGACGAACCTCGACGACGTTTCCGGCGAGATCATCGGTTACGCTCGGCAGAAACTGTTGGCCGCCGGCGCGCTCGACGCCTATGCAACGTCGATCCAGATGAAGAAGGATCGGCCGGGAACGATGGTGAGCGTCCTGTGCCGCTTGGAAGATCGCGAGCGGATGGAATCGATCCTGTTTGCCGAGACGGCGACGTTCGGCATCCGCCGCCGACTGGTCGAACGGACGATTCGCAACCGCCAGCAGCACGCGGTGGAAACTCCCTGGGGCCAGGTGCAAGGAAAATTGGGGGTCGCCCACGGAATGGCGGTCTTTACCCCCGAATTCGAAGCGTGCGCGAAGCTTGCCACGCAATTCAACATTCCCTTGCGCGAGGTCTATCAGCGAGCGCTGGAAGGCTGGGAAAACCTCAGCGGCGACGAAACCGTTCTCTCCACCGCGCTCGGCAAGTTGGATTCCAAAGGTTCCAGTGGGGATGAGCCCGGCCATTCGCATGATCACTCGCACGATCATTCTCACGATCACGACCATTCGCATGATCACTCGCATGAGGATCCGGGGCATGACCATCATCACTGAGCGCGGATGTGGCGCCGTTCATCCGGCGTCTCGGCGCCCCTGGTCACTTCCGCAGGACAAAATCTTCCAATCCCCCCGAGACCTCATCCACCTCGCGTGGATGGTGCATCGCCCTCGCGTGCCCGCGCCTCTTCGATCAGCTCCTCACCACCTGCAAGACGGATCAGGTCCAGAAGGGCGGTGCGAAAACGATCGGCGTGGTAGCGCAGGTGATCCATCTGGGGCCGTCACGATCAGTTGAGGTAGATTTTCCCGATCAGCAGCCCGTCCTGCAGGGTGGTGTCCACCAGGCAGGCATAATCGACACTGATGATGCGATCCTTCTCGTTGTCGAACGCGATGCTGAAGTCGCCGATCGGCGTCACACGGGTGAAGCTGATCTTCTTGGCCGCGTCCGCCGCCAACAGCGGGATGATGTCGGCGGTGGCGATTGTGTAGATGAAGCCCGCCGAACGCCCGACACCCAGGAACGCGCCCGTCCCCGAGGCGGTGTTGTCCGCACCGGGGTTGTAAATCTTCTGCATCACGGCTGCCGTCCATTCGGCGAACGGAACCGTCATCCGGACGTCATCCCCCTGGTGGACGATATCGACGGCGGACTCCCCGTACTGGTCCACCTTCCGCATGCGGTTCTTGGGACTCATCTTGGCCTGGATGCCGCCGAACGTGTGGGCGAGCTGGGTGCCCACCATCTGGAATTTGGCGGCGCCGCTGACGAGATTGGAGGTCGAGACTGCCATGCTGGACTCCTGAAACGAAAAAAGCCCGCGGGTCCGGATGGACGCGCGGGCGTGGGTGATTCCCTTGCCTCTAAGATGGCGGTACCATATCAAATCGGTGGAAAGAGTCCATGTCGATCGAACCTGGTGACCGCTCAATTGGAGTCTGTCGAAATGCGATAGCGGCAGCCGCCCAACAAATTGCAACAGCACCTCAACAATTGCCGGAGGAATTCCGAGCCAACGGTGCCGTCAGTTTCACGCATCAATGAATTCGTGGTGCAAAGCTCGGCTGACCGGCTTCAGCGCGAAAGAGCATCAGAGTTCGACAGCATTTTCGACTCCCGCACCTGTCTCCTGATTCCGCACGAGGTCACCGTAATGCACACGGAATCCCAAGCTCTTAATCTGCGCGCCGACGTGCTTGATGTACTCTTCGTCCGGCATAACGTTTCCGAGTCCCAATATCTCACGACCTCGTTTCGTAATTCGGTATACCGGCAGCGTCATAGGAGGCTCCCGGGCTTCACGATCCACCACAAGCACCTTGCCGTACGCAACTATCGCATTTGAAAACACATCTTCAACTGCTGAGTTAAGCGACCATGAAAGTCCCACGGCATCAGCGCCACTAAGTATGCCAAGCTCCTGAAGGTCGAGCAATTTCGAAAATGAGATTTCCCTGCTTTCGAGAAAAGGCTTATCGCGAAATACGAAGGTTCCATTAAAGAGCACGTATGGACCAATTTCGGCGATTTTGAGGGCCTCGTTCTTGGAGATTGTCCGCAAGAATTCCAGAGTTCCGATCGAGTAGCTTCCCGGCGATTTTACTTCCTCGGTGAGAATACGACCCCAGACCGCTTGAATTTGTTCCACCGACACGTCTTGAGCGTTCTCTCGCCATCGATTGAGCCAGTCGTCATCGACTGATTCATCTGACACATCGTCATCACTCACATT
>JBJXGA010000130.1:0-18216 GCA_046152955.1 Planctomycetales bacterium
ACCGACTTCTATGGCGACAACGTGGCGACCCAGGGAGCCTGGGCCGGAACCGGGAGATTGACGTGGCTCCCCTGGTACGATGACGAGTCGGGGGGACGCTACTACATGCATTTGGGGGCCGACTACAGCTACCGAGCGGCGGGGGAAGAGTCCGTCACGTTTCGGGCGCAACCGGAAATCCGGATGCGGGATCAGGCCAATCCGCTCAACGTTCCGTTCTTTGTGAACACCAATCCGATTCACGCCGACCATTGGCAGCTTTGGGGGGGGAATTTGCGCTGGTGCTCAATTCGTTTTCGATTCAGTCCGAATACGTCTATGTCCCAGTCGCCCGAACCAACGGTCCGAACCCTTCGTTTCAGTCCGCCTACGTCTATGTCAGCTACTTCCTGACGGGAGAGTACCGGCCATTTCAGAAGATGGACTCGATGTTTCAGCGGCGAACGGCAGTGTTCGATCGCGTGATCCCGGACACCAACTTCCTGAAAGGGGCCAATTCACCCGGTACGCCCCGCGGCATTGGCGCGTTCGAAGTGGCTGCGCGATGGTCGTATCTGGATCTGACCGATCAGGGGATTCTGGGAGGGCGGCTCAACGAACTTACGGTCGGACTGAACTGGTACATGAACCCCTATACGCGCGTGACGCTCAACTACATCAAGTCGTTCCTCGACAAAGCCCCGTTCGGGAACAGCAACGCCGACATCTACGGCATGCGGTTCGGATTTGACTTTTGAACTCTACGTGGTGGTCAGCAATCGCTCGATGGGGCGGCCTTGGCACAGCGCCATCGGGCGACCGATGGGCGTGATCAATTCGCGGGCGTAATCCACCCCCAGGTCGTGCAGGATTGTCGCGTACAGGTCGTGGACTTCGATCGGGTCTTCCGGCTGCGGTTTGGCGCCTGTCGGATCGGTCTGACCGATTACCAGGCCGCGGCGGAAGCCACCCCCCCCGACCACGCAGGAGAATCCGGTGGGCCAATGGTCGCGTCCTCCCACCGGATTGATGTTCGGGGTTCGACCAAATTCACCAATGCACAACACGATCGTGCTTTGCCACAAATCGCGGTGCTGGAGATCGTGGATCAGCGCGGCGAACGCCGGATCGAGAACCTCGTTGTTTTTCTTTTGCCCCTCATAGTTCTTCGCGTGCGTGTCGAACCCTTCCAGGTTGACCTCGATCGCTCGGACCCCCACTTCCACCAAGCGGCGCGCCACCAGGCAGCCCACACCAAAGGGGGTGTCGCCGTACGCCGCACGGACCGCGGCCGGTTCATCCTCCACGTGAAACGCCCGGAGCTGGTCCGAGGTCATCATCGTCAGCGCCCGCTGGATCGTTTCGCGGTGCAACGTGGCGTCGGACCGCAGACGGCGCCCCTTGCGAAACGACTTCTCAACCACGTCCAGGCTCGCCAGTCGCCGTTCCTGACGAGGTTTGTCGACGCGGGACTCGATATTGAGCAGGGTCTGCTTCGGATCGTAAATCTTGAAGGCGTCGTAATCATCCCCCAAAAACCCTCCCCGCGCCGGCCATTGCGTGGAGAGCAGGGAGACGTGCCGCGGAATTTCCACTCCCGCCACGGGCAGTTCATGCGCCAGGATCGCCCCCAGCGAAGGATGCTGAAGGGTCGGATCGGGTCGATATCCGGTCTTCAGCAGGTAGGTGCCGCGCTCGTGATCCCCCTCCTTCGAGACGAGTGACCGGATCAGGCACATTTCATGAACCTGCTCCGCCATCTGCGGCAACAAGTGCGAAACCTGGACCCCGTCCATTTTCGTGGGGAGCGCCGTGGAATTCTCTCCGCCGATCTTCGCGCCGGGATGCGGATCCCAGCTCTCCAATTGGCTTTGGCCCCCCGACATATACAGAATGATCAACGATCGAGGACGCTCGCTGCCGCGGGACTGTGCGGCACGCGGCTCCAGGGCGGGAAGCTGAAATGACAACCCCAAACCTGCGGCCAGCCGCAGGAAGTCTCGGCGCGTGGCTGATCCAATCCGTGGCGTCAGTGGTTCCATGAGAACTCCGTCGATTGATAGAGCGTCCAAATCAGGTCTTCGACGATCTGCGCCCGCGGATTGCCTCTCGCGCCAGCCAGCAGACTGACGAAATGTTCGCTTTCTTCCGGGGTGGGGCGGCGCGACAGGCAGACCAGGTACGCGGTCTCGACGCAGGACGCGTCGGTGGAGGCCATCGCAGCGATCCGTCCGGCGGCGCTCATAGGACTGGTTCGAGAGGATTCTCGGGCTCGTTCGCCATTCAACATCAGGAGCCGTTGCGGAATCGTCCCGCCCCGGTCGTGCAATTCATTTTCCCCCAGGTCGCCGTAGTCCCGGACAAATTCCGCTTCCTGGAGCAACCGCACGGTGCGGAGCAGCCAATGCGAATCGTAGTCGGCAGTCTGCAGCGCGGCGCTCTGCCGGACCGAGCCGATCACCTGCTCCGGGCGGAGCCGGATCAGCGGGAAGACGGCCCATTCCGATTCAGCGCGGCGCAGGGAGGCCAATTCCTGACCGAGCGATGATTCTGCCGATTCGGTGGGAGGCTCGGCATCGGAACCCAGGCGGAATGGGCGCGAGGCGGCAATCACCTGAATCAGCCGTCGCAGATCACAACCATGCCGCCGGAAGTCCGCCCCCAGAATGTCCAAGACTCCCGGCGCCTCGTCATCCGGATCGGGCAGGTCGTCCACCGGTTCGTGCAGGGCGCGACCGAAGAGCAGCGCCCAGACTCGGTTGGCGATCGCTCGCTCAAAGCGGCGATTCTCCGGGTGCGTGATCCACTGCGCCAAGCGTTCGCGGCGCGCCCCGTCCTCCGGGAGCCACTCGGGATGGAAAGGAACCGCTGCCGGAACCACTCGCTCCTCCAGCGTCTTTCGATCTTCAACGCGGTATTCGACCGGCTCTCCGTCGCGCCGCGATTTGTCTTCGATCCCCACCAGGCTGGTTTGCACCTGCCCGTAAAACGCCGCCAGTCCCTCGAATTGGTGCTGCTTCCAGGCGGCGAAGGGATGATCGTGGCACTGCGCGCAGTCGATGCGTTGTCCCAGAAATGCCCGGACACTTTTGCCGGCCAGTTTGTTTTCGTCGATGTCATTGTCGTTGACCGCCGCCGTCACGAAATTGGTCGCCGGTTTCCCGGTCCACAATCCGGTGGCCGCAATCATCTTGCGAACCAGTTCGTCATACGGCGTGTTGCGCTGCAGTTCTTCGCTGAGCCAGTTGACGAATCGATCGCGCCGAAAAATGACGAATTGCCCCTCCTCTTTTCCGACGAAGCTGCGAGCCAGACGCTCGGAAAAATAGTAGGCGAAGCGGCGGTCGGCCAGAAGGCGGCGGGTCCAATGCTCCAGGCGATCGGGACGGGTGTCCGCTTCGAACTGCCGGATTTCTTCCAGCGAGGGGATCGTCCCCAGCAGTGCCAACGACAGCCGGCGCAAGACCTGCAAGTCGGAGGCGGCGGGAGCAGGAGTGAGCTCGGCCTGCTTCCAATGCTGTGCGAACGCGCGGTTGATCTGTTCGATCGGTTCCGCCAGGGAGGAGACTTCTTCTCCCACCTCGCCAACGGCAGCCCCTGCAGGAAGAGGGCTGCGTGCCACCCGGACCACCAGCGCCACGACCCCGGCCACCACCAGCAGGGGAACCAGTCTCGACAATCGGTGCAGTGGAATCATCGTGAAGTCTTGGTGCAATCGGTACGCGGGTGGCCGCCCTGTCTATTGTAGACGACGGACGGAAGATCCTGAGATGGCAGTCCCTCGATTTGTCATTCGATCATACCCGAAAAGTCTTGCGGCTGTTTCAAGTTTTTCTTGACACATTTGCAGGGGGAATCGGGTAAAATCGTTTAGCACCATGCCGGCTCCCGAAAACCCCTTGCCGATGAGACCTCCTTCTCCCCCTGCGGCGCGCTCCCCGTCCGGCGCCATTCTCGACTTTGGGGTCGGGCCGTTGGAGCTCGAGACCCCGCCGGAACCCCTTGAGGTGACTCAGTTTCTGGAAACCTCCGGCGTCGCTGCCCCCGGGCAGGGGGCCGATGTATCGTCGGAGAACCACTGGCTCGACGAACCCGTCCCCGGTGATACTCCGTCTGGACGAGAGGCGGGCATCGCCATGCCACCGCGCGGTCGCCCAGGGTTCATCCGCCGCGGAATCTTTTTTGTTGGCTGGCTCATCCAATCGCTATTCGGAATCGCCAGCCTGGTGATGCTCTTGGCGTTGATCGCGGCCGTGCCGGTGGTGAACTTTCTAGCGCTGGGCTACCTGTTGGAAGTCGAGGGGCGCGTAGCCCGCTCCGGGAGACTTCGCGATGCCTTTCCACTGATCGGCCTGGCTCCGCGACTGGGGTCGATCGCCCTGGGAATCTGGGGCTGGCTGTTGCCGTTGCGGTTTCTGTCGAACGCTGCGGTCGATGCGCGGCTCATCGAACCGGGATCGCGTGCAGATATCGGCTGGCATGCGGCCGTGTGGGTGGCGGCGATCCTGGTGGCGCTGCACTTGTGCCTGGCCCTGGCGCGTGGGGGCAGCCTGTGGCAATTCTTGCGTCCGATCGGTTGGGTCTGGACGGCGATGGCCTATCCTCCGTATTGGCTGGTCACCACCCTCTGGGGAGTGGTGCGCGGGAGGTCGCCGGCGCGGCGCTGGCGTCCCGTCAAGGCTGTCCGCCGGGAGTGGCGATCGTTTCTTGATCCCCAGCGGTGGCAGCAGGCGGAGCACGCGATTCGCGATTTCGTGTTGGGGTTGCGATTGAAACACCACTTCTGGCTCGGCGTGCGCGGATATGTCGGGGCGATGCTCTGGTTGGTCATTCCGACGGCGCTGTTTGCCGCCACGAACAAGACGGAAGGGGTGCCGATCCTGGCGACGCTGCTGGGGGGGGCGCTGTTGATGGTGGTCTTGAGTTGGGTTCCGTTTCTGCAGGCGCACTTTGCCGCCGAGAACCGGTGGGGAGCGATGTTTGAACTGAGGACGGTGCGCGCGCTGTACCGTCATGCCCCATTTTCGTGGCTGGTGACGCTGTTGGTGACGCTCACGCTGGCGCTGCCGATGTATCTGTTCAAGATCGCCATCCCCCCGGCGGACGCGCTGTGGCTGGTGACGATCGTGTTCATCGTCAGTATCTACCCGGCGAAAGTGATCACCGGCTGGGCATACCATCGGGCGGTCGTTCGCGCCGCTCGGACCGCGCGCACTCCGGAAGAAGTGCTGGCCGCGTGGCGCGCCACGCCGCCCGCCCCAGCAACCGGGGGGTGCGCATCGATCGCGGCAGCCGCAACAGAAATCGGGACCGAACTCTCAGGCGAGCGACGGGCGTTTCAGGTGGTTGGCGAGCTGTACGATTTTCAGCGGTATCTGGGCCGTCAAGCGGCTGATGGTCTGACCGCCCGGGTCATTCGGCTGGCATCGAGACTGGTCATGGCGCCGCTCTTGGCGCTGTTTGTGTTCCTCCTGTTTTTCACGCAATTCATCGGTGAACATGGCAAAGGAGTGTTGTTTGAACATCACGCCTTTCTGCTGCCGATCCCGGATCTGCTTGGGCGTTAGGTCGTTGTGACGAGTTGACCACCCGGATATCATCAAATCCGGCCTGCGGGAACCCAGTTCTATCGAGGCGCAGGGATTGCTGCGGGCGCAATGGCACGATTTCAACAGGTTGATTTTCTGAGGAATGGGATGAAGTGTGAACCACGTGACGCGTTAAGCCGCAGTAATGGACGTGTATTTCCCTGTTACGCAGGTGCATGGCATTGCGCTGAAACGTTCGTCCCCCCCCACCCCAACCCTCCCACTGCCGGGGGGGGAGGGGGAATACGTGCTGGCTTTGCGCTGAAATCGTTCCGAGGACTCGCGCGCTGCGTGCGGCTGTTCGCCGCCGTCAGTCTGGCCATTACGGGCGGAGCACTCCTTGCCGGACCTCCGGTGGCCCCGACGGACCCGCTCACTCCGCAGGAACAACTGGCGGCGTTCCACTTGCCGCCGGGATTTGAGATTCAACTGGTCGCCAGCGAACCGGACATCCAGAAGCCGATGAATCTGAACTTTGATTCACAAGGGCGGTTGTGGGTCTCGCATTCGATCGAGTATCCCTTTCCCCCCGAGGCGGGGGAACCGCCGCGCGACGGGATCACGATTCTGGATGGCATCGGCCCGGATGGCAAAGCGATTCGCATATCCCGATTCGCCGATCAGCTCACGATTCCGATTGGCGTCCTGCCCCTTGCCGAGGGGAGCGAGGCGATCGCCTGGTCGATACCCCATTTGTGGAAGTTCCGCGACACCGATGGAGACGGCACCGCCGATCAGCGGGAGATCCTGTTTGGCCCCTATGATTTCGTCGACACGCATGGCAACCAGAACGCGCTTAAACTGGGGCTGGATGGCTGGATTTATGCCTGCCACGGCTTCCGTAACGATTCGAAAATACGCCGCCGCGGTGAAGGGCCGGTCGTGCTCGAACTGCAGTCGGGCAATACGTACCGCTTTCGTCCGGACGGTTCGTCGATCGAACCGTTTGGCTGGGGACAAGTCAATCCGTTCGGCAGTTGCTTCGATCGTTACGGGAACTTCTTCACCGCGGATTGCCATTCCAAACCGGTCTCGCTCGTACTGCGCGGCGGACAGATTGAAAGCTTCGGAAAACCACATGACGGGCTGGGATTTACTCCTGCAATCACCGGCGACGATCACGGCTCGACCGGGTTGGCGGGAATCGCCTACTACGACGCGCCGCAGTTTCCCCCTGAGTACCGCCACAACCTGTTTGTGGGAAACGTCGTGACGAACCGGGTGCATCGCGACATCCCTGCGTGGCGCGGCTCAACCCCCTGGATCGAGAAACCCGAGGACTTTCTGGTCTGCGACGACTGGTGGTTTCACCCCGTCGATTTACAGGTCGGCCCCGATGGGGCTCTGTACATTGCCGACTTTTACAACAGCATCATCGGCCACTACGAGGTGGATCTGAAGCATCCCCGGCGCGATCGCTTCCGGGGGCGGGTGTGGCGCGTCGTCTGGAAGGGATTGCAGGGTGAGGTAACGCCAGCGGACCCGAAAATGGCGCTGAATGAACTTTCGACGGAACAGCTCTTTGCCAAACTTGCTGACCCGAACGGCGTCATTCGGACGGCCGCCAGCCACGAATTGCCGGGACGGGCCGATTTTGCGTTGCGTTTGGAAGCGCAGTTGAAGCGGCCGGCGGCCACTGCGGACCAGGGAGTGCATTTGATTTGGGGTGCGCTGCGCGGAGGAGCATTGAAGTCTCGCGGATTCCTGCGCGACGTCTGGAAGGATGCCGCCGTCCGGGCCAACTGGCTCCGCGCCGTGGCGGAAATTCCCGAGTGGGATGCGGCGACGAAAAGTCAGGTTCAGAAGCTGCTGGAAGACGACGAACCGCTGGTGCAGAGGATCGCCGCTGAGGCGCTGGGGACGCGGAACGACTTGCAGTGGATCGCACCGCTGCTGGCGTTGTGGAAGAAGGCTCCGGCAGAAGACGCGTTTTTGGCTCATGCCTGCAAAATTGCGATTCGCAATCAAGTGCGGTCAGCAACCCGGTCCGAGCAACTGTCCGGCTTGGCCCTGTCGCCGGACGACCAGCGCCGTCTGGGAGAGGTGGCGCTGGCGGTCCCCAGCGAGGCGGCGGCCTGGTACGACTTCGAGACAGTCCGCAAACAGAAGTTGTCGGGAGGAAGGTTGTCGCAGAGTTTAAACCACGTCGCGCGGCACGTCACCGGAGATCGGCTGCAGGAAGTGGCGCGGTTTGTACAAACCCGCTATCGCGACGACGCGGGGGAACAATTGCCATTGTTCCGGGCGATTTACGGCGGGCTGCAACAGCGGGGGATGGCGCTGGAGGCCGATTCGGAACTGGGGGGCTGGGGGAAGTTGCTGGCGGAGCGTGTGCTCGATTCAGACAGCCCGCTGGTTTCCCGATGGAGCGTCCATCCGCTTGAGAGTACACCCTTTGGTCAACCGTTTCGGAGTCCTTGGGGAGTCAGAAATCGGGCGTGCGCCGACGGCAAAGAAGGGGTGTTGTTTTTTGACAGCATCGTCAACGGAGAGCAATTAACTGGTATCTTGCGATCCCAACCGTTTACGATTTCGGCGCAATTGACGTTCTGGCTGTGTGGACACAATGGCCTCCCTGGAACGGATCCGGAGCCGGTCAACCACGTTCGATTGCGACTGCTGGATACGGGGGCCGAGGTCGCACGTGCTCTCCCTCCGCGAAACGACACCGCGCAGCCGGTGAGCTGGAACCTGAAGGAATGGGAGGGGCGCCAGGGAGTCTTGGAAGTGGTGGACGCCGATGCCGGGGAGGCCTATGCCTGGCTGGGAATCAGTCGCTTCGATCCGGAATTGGTCTCGGTGCCGTCGTCCGCCTTCGCAGCGTCGGAACAGCGGTTGTTGCTGGCGCTGGCGGTGGCCGAACAGTTGCGTCTGGTCGACCAGTCGCCGCGGATCGTATCGCTGCTGGCCGATCGCGACGGGCTGGCGGAAGTTCGGGGCGCCGCGGCGCAAACGGCATTGCGACTGGCCCCCGAGCCGGCTCGGGAATCGCTGCAAAAGATCGTGGTCGATCCTGCGGAGCCGGTGACTTTGCGAATTCGGGCGGGACAGGGACTGGGGACAATCAACTCTCCTGACGCACGGCGGGCGCTGGTGACGGCGCTGGCCGGCGCTCCGGCCGGGCTGGAACAGGCGTTGACCTTATCCCTGGCTGGAAGCGAAGCCGGGGTGGAGGCGCTGCTGACGGCGATGGCGGCGGGGAAGGGATCCGTGCGGCTGCTGCAGGATCCGCCCGTTGTGGAACGTCTCAAACCGCGGCTAACGCCCGACCGGCAGGCGCGGATCGATGCGCTCACGGCGGAACTGGCTCCTGCCGACCAGCGGGTTGCCGAATTGGTTGCGCAGCGGTTGGCAAAGTTTTCCAAGCACGCCGCGCAATTGGACAAAGGAGCCGCGCTCTTCAAGACTCATTGTTCGGCCTGCCATCAAATCGGCGACGTGGGACGCAAGGTTGGACCGCAACTGGACGGGATCGGCCAGCGCGGAGCAGAGCGACTGTTGCAAGACATCCTCGATCCGAACCGCAACCTGGATGGGGCGTTTCGCGCCACGGTGATCGTCACCAAACAGGGACTGACGATCACGGGTCTCAAGCTGCGGGACGAAGGACAGGTCGCCGTCCTGGTGGACTTGCAGGGGAAAGACCAGCGGATTTCCGCTGCCGAAGTCGAGGAATCGCAACTTTCTCCCATCTCGCCGATGCCCACGAACTTCGCCGAGGCGATTCCCGAAGAGGATTTCTATCACTTGCTGTCGTACCTGTTGCGACAGAAGTCTGCAGCGGCCGAATCGGCCCGCGGGGATCAGCCAGGAGCGAACCCTTCTCAATAGTTCGGGTTCACTCCTCCGGAGACGCCACGCAATCGACGTAGCAATGGAGTTGGCCGTCGACCTCCTGCTCGGTCAAACCGTGAATGTCGGTTTCGAAGCCGGGGAAGCGGTGGTTGAAGGCCCTGGCGAACTGCAGGTATTGGACAATCTGGCGATTGAAGCGCTCGCCGGGAATCAAGAGGGGGATGCCCGGCGGATAGGGGGTCAGGAGCACGGCCGTAATCCTCCCTTCCAGGTGGTCGATTTCCACCCTCTCGACCTCGCGATGCGCCATCCGCGCCCAGGCGTCGGAAGGCTTCATGGCTGGGATCATGTCTGAAAGATACATCTCGGTCGTGAGCCGCGCGACGTCATTCGTCTTGTACAGACCATGAATCTGGTCGCACAGATCGCGGAGCCCGGTTCGCTCGTACTGCGGGTAGCGGGCGCTGAACTCAGGCAGGACACGCCACAACGGCTGGTTGCGGTCGTAGTCGTCCTTGAACTGCTGCAACTCGGTCACCAGCGTGTTCCAGCGTCCTTTGGTGATGCCGATGGTGAACATGATGAAGAACGAGTACAGCCCGGTTTTTTCGACGATGATGCCGTGTTCGGCCAGGTACTTGGTGACGATCGCCGCGGGGATCCCACCGTCCGCGAATTCGCCATCGATATCCAGGCCGGGGGTAATGATCGTCGCCTTAATCGGATCCAGGAGGTTGAAGCCCGGCGCAAGGTCGCCAAACCCATGCCAGCGGTCGTTGGCCTTGAGCATCCACGCTTCGCGCTCTTCGAGTCCTTCTTCCGACAGGTCGTCGGGGCCCCACACTTTGAACCACCACCCCGCGCCCCAGTCTTCGTCGACTTTGCGCATCGCGCGGCGAAATTCCAGCGCCTCCAGCAGCGACTCGCCGACCAGCGCGGTCCCCCCCGGCGGCTCCATCATGGCGGCCGCCACGTCGCACGAGGCGATGATCGCGTATTGCGGCGAGGTGGACATGTGCATCAGGTACGACTCATTGAACAGGTGCCGGTCCAGCTTGCGGGTCTCGCTGTCCTGCACGAGAATCTGCGAGGCCTGCGACAATGCCGCCAGCAATTTGTGCGTGGACTGGGTGGCGAAGATCATCGATTCATGGCAACGGGGGCGATCGGCGCCAATGGCGTGATAATCCCCATAGAAATCGTGAAACGCCGCATGCGGGAGCCACGCCTCGTCGAAATGCAGCGAATCGATTTTACCGTCCAGGAGCTCTTTGATCGTCTCGACGTTGTACAAAACGCCATCGTAAGTGCTTTGCGTGATGGTCAACACCCGCGGAACGGCGTCTTTCATTCGCCGGGCAAAGGGATTGGCCTCGATCTTTTTGCGGATCGACTCGGGCTTGAACTCATCCAGCGGAATCGGGCCGATGATTCCAAAATGATTACGGGTGGGGCGCAAAAACACCGGGATCGCCCCCGTCATGATGATCGCATGCAGGATCGACTTGTGGCAATTGCGATCGACGACCACCACGTCGTCCGGAGCGACGTTGGCGTGCCAGACGATTTTGTTCGACGTGGAGGAGCCGTTGGTGACGAAAAACAGGTGGTCGGCGTTGAACACCCGGGCTGCATTGCGTTCCGAGGCGGCCACGGGACCGGTGTGATCCAAAAGCTGTCCCAGTTCGTCGACGGCGTTGCAGACGTCGGTCCGCAACAGGTTCTCTCCGAAGAACTGGTGAAACATCTGTCCCACGGGAGACTTGAGAAAGGCCACGCCGCCGGAATGTCCGGGGCAATGCCAGGAATACGAACCATCCTGCGCGTAATGGATCAGCGCCCGGAAGAACGGCGGAGAGAGGGAATCGAGATAGGAACGGGCTTCGCGGGCGATGTAGCGGGCCACAAATTCGGGGGTGTCCTCGAACATGTGAATGAAGCCGTGCAATTCCTTGAGCACGTCATTGGGAATGTGCCGCGACGTGCGCGTTTCACCGTACAGGAAGATCGGGATATCGGCGTTCCGCCAGCGGATTTCCTCGACAAACGCCCGCAGGGTCTTGAGCGCCTGCTGCATTTCATCGGCGGAGCCGCGGCCGAATTCCTCGTCGTCGATCGACAGGACAAAGGCCGACGCGCGGCTTTGCTGCTGGGCGAACGAGGACATGTCGCCAAAACTGGTGACCCCCAGGACTTCCAGCCCCTCGTCCTCGATGGCCCGGGCCAGCGCCCGGACCCCCAGTCCGCTGGCGTTCTCTGAACGGAAGTCCTCATCAATGATGACAATCGGAAAGCGAAACTTCATCGTGAACTCCGGTGCGGCAGGGGGAGACGCCACCTCCCGCGCCGGAAGGCCGTCTCAGGCAGTAAGAGTATCCGATTCACCCGCCGGGCTGAAGTCGGAAGGGTATGGTTCCACTCGTGTCGTTTTCCGGGAGGGCGAGGTTCCACCCGAGCCGCCGCTAGGGGTTGTCTATTGTTGGACCGACCCGATGGGCCACGACAGACGTTTGTCGAAATACTATTAGCCGCCCATTGGACGGTCTCTCTGGCGGCAGACACGTAAAAGACGTGAGCCGCGGCGATGGGTGCTATCTGAAAGCGAGGTGAGTTTCCCCGACGAAATTGACAACAGTACGTTTTCGAGGCCTGAGGGACTTGCGCCAAAATCCCAAGGCTCGCGTGACAATTCAACGCCAACCGGCCCTGTTACTATAGGAGACTCCCGGAAACACACCGATTCGTGAGAAATCGCATGCCCGACGCCGACGCGACACCCGATCAGATCCCCGCCTCGTCACCGCTGGAACCGACCGGCGTTTACAGCCCGCTCGATTCGGCTTCGGAATTGGCCAGCGTCCTGGATCAGTACCTGGCCGATTTGCAGGCTGGCAAGACGCCCGACAAGGCCCAACTCCTGGCCGAGCATGCCGATCTGGCGCATGAACTCGAGAATTGCCTCGCCGGCATCGAGTTCGTGCATCGGGCGGCCAAACCCGCGGCGGCGACTCCCACCCAACTGGGGGACTTTCGGATCATCCGCGAAGTGGGGCGGGGCGGGATGGGGGTCGTCTACGAGGCCGAGCAACAGTCGCTCAAACGCAAGGTTGCGCTCAAGGTCTTGCGGTTCGGCGTCACCGCCGATCCCGAGGTGATGCAGCGCTTCCAGCGCGAAGCCGAGACGGTGGCCCATCTGCACCATACGAACATCGTGCCGATCCATGCGGTCGGCTGCGAACAGGGAGTGCACTATTATGCTATGCAGTTCATCGAGGGAAGAAGCCTTGCGGCCGTCGTCGATGAGGCGCAACAGGCGCCTTCCGCATCGGGGCTGAGCCCGGAGCGGTTTCGTGAAATCGTCGGTTGGACACAGCAGGCGGCCGAAGCGCTGGCACATGCCCATCAGCGCGGCGTGATCCACCGCGACATCAAGCCGTCGAATCTGATTCTCGATCCCGAGGGGACCGTCTGGCTCACCGATTTCGGCCTGGCCAAGCGGGCCGACGAAGTGACGCTCACGGCCGCCGGGATGCTGATGGGGACGCCGCGCTACATGAGTCCCGAGCAGGCGGCCGCCGCCAAGCAGCCGATCGACCATCGCACCGACATCTACAGCCTGGGGGCGACACTGTACGAACTGGCCACCGGCAAGCCGGTCTTCGACAGCCAGACGCCGCAGGGAGTCATCACGCAGATCCTGAACGTCGAGCCGGTGGCGCCGCGGCTGCTCCAGGGGCAGTTGCCGCGCGACCTGGAAACGATCATCCTCAAGTGTCTGGCCAAGGAACCGGCCGGGCGATACCAGCAGGCGCGGGACCTGGCCGACGACTTGCGTGCGTTTCTCGAAAACCGGTCGATCCGGGCGCGCCGCGCCAGCCTGGCGGAAAGAGCCGCGCGCTGGGCGAAGAAACACCGCCGGAGCACGGCCGTCTCGGCTGCGACGGCGGCCCTTTCGCTGCTGGTGATCGTGGGTGGTTTCTTTGGATGGAACGCCTACCAGGAATCGTTGAAAGGACGCTTGAGCCTGACGACGGAAGGCCCCGCGCTGGTCGCCGAGGTGCTGGACGATCGCGACGAACTGGTGATTCCGAGTTTTCCCGTGCCGACGCCGCAGCCCGTTGTCCTGCCCGCAGGTTCGTACCACGTGCGGCTCTCAGGGTCGGGCCAGTTGAGTGAAACCTGGCAGATCGAAATCGAACGGGGCCGGCACCATACGCACGCGGTGAAACTTCTCGACAGGCAACTGGGGAAGCCGCTCGAAGTTTTCAGCCGCGATCCGCCGGCGCTTTTCGAATTGGATGGACAGACGCATCTCCTGGTGGGAGGCGAACGCGGCTGGCGGGTTCTGAACGGCGCCACATCGGGTTCCCTTTGGCCCGGCGACTTGAAGCTGCCCGACGCGCCGATTCCGCCGACCGATCCGAACACGCTCGTCAACCGAGAAGAATGGCGGAACATGCTGGAAGGGTATTCGGAAATGGGTGGGTATCACTCCCCCGCGACGGGGCAATCGCCGGGACTGGCTCTGCCAACCGTCGATCTGGATGCCGATGGCCGACAGGATCTGGTGTTCGCTTCACGAGTCAGTCCCTCATTGCTGGCCATTTCGGCCAAGGATGGGCGAGTTCTGTGGTGGTTTCGAGCGGCACCCAACCTGCCCCAGGAGCACGATTTTGTCGCGGATCCTTTAGATCTTCAGTTCCCCGGCGAGAACGGGGGTGTCGTCGGGCAACCGATATTGGTCGACATCGACGGCTCACCGGTCGTGGTGGCGGTGTTTGCTTCGATCAATTCCAATCTCCGAACACAAGCCGGCAAAATGTTGGCTGTCGCGCAGGCGTTCCGGATTGAAGCCGTTTCAGCACTCACCGGTCAGTCGTTGTGGCGCGTCCCCTTCAATCCGACCGGATTGCCTCCCTATTACGGGGAGTCCATCAAGCTCTTCCCAACGAAGCCCGAAATCGTGCCCCTTGAAGGCCGGCTGGCGGTCTTGCTCCAGGTGCAATCGACCCTCTTTGCTTTCGACGTCCGGACCGGCAAAGACCTGTGGACGTATGACCTTGGGTTGCGCCCCGTGGAAGCTCCACACATCGGCGACCTCGACGGCGACGGCCAGCCCGAAGCACTGTTCGTTTTCCGGAGAGCGAAGGACTCCGACGAATTGGTTCTGCGGGCCATCTCCCTGAAGTCTCGTGACACGTTGTGGGAACACCCTTTCCTGCGTCCCGGTTATCTGAATCAAGACGAATGGCGACCTCCCGGAACGGAACTGGCCACCGTCGCCGACCTGGATGGCGATGGCAAGCCTGAAGTCGTCATTCCGGTCCGCGATGACTGGGGAAAGTACGGCAAACACTGGTTCGGAGTGGAAGCGCTCAATGGCACCACGGGAAACCCGCTCTGGCAGCGACGGTTGTGGTCAATGGGATTCTCCCAAAGCAGCGGCAGCGGCGGCGGGACTCTGGTTCGCCTGATCGTAGGCCCCGATCTCGACGGCGATCGCCGGCCGGAATTGTTTGTCGCCTCGCTGGGTTCGATTTTCCAGCCTCCACAGCCTGACATCCACTACCTCCAGGTCGATGCCCTCTCGGGAAAGACCGGCGAAGTCCTGTGGCGGCGGCGTCAAAAGGGGGCCGGCGATTCGAAACCGTTCGAGCAGGCCAGCCCGCTCAGGTGGTGGCACGCCGACAATGAGGGATGGCCACAGCTTGTCGTTCCCGTCAACGGAGCCGGAGGACAGCCGATCACCTATATCATGGCGGCCGCTACAGGGAGGGTGAAGCACATCCTGCCGGAAGTTTCCGACCCGCAGGTGGCCGATTTCGACAGCGACGGCATCCCCGACCTGTTCCATCTGGCCGGCTCGCAGGGAAGTCGCCGGCTGGCCGTTTTCAAGGGGGTGCCTCCAGTCGACTGGCGCCGCTCCGGCGATCGGCAGCCCGCCGACGACTATGATGGCGACGGAATCCCTGACTTTCTCGAGTGGCGGTCCGACGTCTCATCGGACACCCGCCTGGTGGCCTTTTCGGGCGCGACCGATCGGATTCTGTGGGAGTCAACGCTTCAACCGGACTCGAACTCTTCGCCGCAACAGCGTCAGACCAATGTCGATGTCAATGGCGACGAAGTTGCCGATGTCGTCGTGCTCGAGCATCTGACGACGAACAGCGGAGGCCGCTCCGCCGTCTCGGCGATTTCGGGAAAGGATGGTTCGCGCCTGTGGACGGCCGCAGACTTTGGTCTCCAATCGGGCTCGACATCGTCTTCCGGGGGCGGACCGCAAATGGAGTACAGTTATCCGATGCTCGACCAATGCGACCTCGACGGCGACGGCCGCCCCGAAATTCTGGTTGCGGCGCATATTGATGATGCCAATGGAATCAAACTGGCCGCGCTGTCGAGCGACGATGGCCATCTTCTCTGGAAAATCCCCATCGAGAAAGGAGCCTATACGGGCCGCTCACTGATCGACCAGCACATCTGGCACGACATCGACGGCGACGGCGTGCTCGACACGGCGCTGTGGGGGCCTAAGTCGATCAACGAGCACGGTGTGGGAATCGGCGTCGAGTTTCGCGCCTTCAGCGGCCGTGACGGCAAGTCGCTGTGGACCGAACCGGCAAAGCTCGCCCACGAATGGTTCTGGTGGCCGCGGCCGGCGATTTCCGACCTCGACGGCGACGGCATCGCCGAGGTCGTGGTTACGACCCAGGATTACCAAAGCCAAAAAGCTGAAATGGCAGTCCTGGACGGTCGCAACGGAAAACAGAAGTGGAACTGGGCCGGGACATTCAGTGGATCCAGCAACTTTTGGCCGCCGCTTCCGGTCGCTATGGACGTCGACGGACAGCGGATGATCTGCCTGGGGATTCAGGAACAGTCCCCGACGGGACCGCCATTCAACGCGAACAACATTGTCGTCTTCGACCCGCAAGGGACCATTCGCGCAAGGATCCCCGTTTCATCGATCGGCAACGCATCGGCCTGGACGGCCCTGGATGCCGACGGCGACGGAAAAGAGGAATTGCTCTACGTCAATGAGGCTCAACTCCAAGCCTACCGGGGGAGCGAGCAGCGCGATCTGTGGAAGTGGCCGAGGGGATCGTGGGGCTTCAGGCTGGACGCGTTGCGCCCCGGCCCGAAGGGTCAGCCGGGGACACTCGTCGCCTGGGCGGACCGGACCGTCAACGGATTGAACGTTGCAACCGGCGAAGCGCGGTGGCGCTGCGACGTGCCGAGGTCCGACAATTACCAGCTCGTGGCCAGCCTCGATCATCGCCAGAACTCGGACGATGCACCGCTCGTGGTCAGCTACGATTCTCAGTCGAAGAGCACGATGGCACAGCGGGCATGGCCGACGAATGCCCGTGGCGTCTATCAGGCTCCCGGGAAGAGTCCCCTCGATTTTTCAGAATTCGTCGACCCGGATCGATTTCGACCGTTGCCCTGGGGCCGATGGCATGGGCGCAAGGGCCTCCGGGTGGGACAGGCCGAAGCCCTGACGTTTCTGGTTTTTGTCGGGACCCTGATGTACTGGGCAACGCAAGGGAAGTGGCGGCGCGCGGGGGTTTACCTGCTCTTCGCTGGTGTCGTCTCATTCACCATTGGAGCGCTGCTGCTGCGGTTTGCGGCCGCCCCGCTCGAAGCGGGTGAGCTTTATTCCTGGGAAGGCTGGTACTGGATTGTGTTCATCGGAAGCGGAGCGCTGGGGGCACTGACGATCGTCGCCGCCGTCGGACTTTGGCTGTTCAAACGGCTGCGCCGGCTCGTCTTGAGGCATCAGAACCAAGGATGAAACCGATGGCAGGCCGAGGAGAATGAAACGAGCCGTCCGTGGGATAGGCTTCCAGCCTGTCAGATTTTTGGCAAATCGCTGGCTCGAAACTCTTACCGAGATGACAGGCTGGAAGCCTATCCCACGGCAAGATTCTCAAGGCACGACACGTTTGTAGAATTCAATGATGACCGATACCTCTCCATCCCTGCTGCGACTGCTCGAGGCCCTGCGACAAGGGGACGCCAAGGCACAGGGAGAGCTTCTGTTGCGCTACCAGCCCTGGCTGAAGCTGCTGGCCCGATTGCAGATCGATACTCGGTTTCAGGGAAAGTTCTCCGACTCCGACATCGTGCAGCAGACGCTGCTGGAAGCCTATCGCGACCTCCCCAAATTCCGCGGCCGGACCGAAGCGGAACTGCTCGCCTGGCTCCGGCAGGTTTTGGCCCACGTCCTGGCCCACGAGATCCGCCGGTATCATGGGACGCAGCAGCGGGATGTCGATCGGGAGGTTTCGTTGGAAGAAGCGCTGGCGCAGTCCTCGCAGCGACTTGCAGGTGTGCTGGCGACCTCCGGATCGTCCCCCAGCGCCCAAGCCGCCGAGCGCGAGCAGGAAGTTCTGCTGGCCGACGTGCTGGCGCAGTTGCCCGACGATTACCGGGAGGTGATCATTCTGCGCAACCTGGAAGGTCTTTCCCACGAGGAGGTGGCCCGGCGGATGGGGCGTGGCGTCGGCGCCGCGCGCATGCTGTGGGTGCGAGCGCTGGCGCGATTGAAATTGTCCTTATCGACAGAACCGCCTTAGTCGCGTTCCGCGACTAAGATTGCTCACGGGGACGTTCGCCCTCCCGTCGCGATGCAGGGCACTGCGCGCATCGCGAGGGCGAGGCTCCCGCCGAGCGCCTAAACCAACGTCTTTGGAAGAATGCCGTGCGCTCGGACGATGGCCGACGGACAGGAATTCCGCATCGACCGGTGATGCGCGTGCGTAAAGCGTCCTGACTTGATGAGTTAGGGCGGTCCCTTCGTGTCGAGCAAATTCGCATTCGTGTTTTTGAGCGTTTTGGTGTTGACTTCTGA